>NZ_CP117881.1:1548750-1857500 GCF_028736195.1 Novosphingobium sp. KACC 22771
TCCCGAGGGTCACCCCAACATGACCGAGGAACAGTGCTGGGAAGTGCTGGCGCGCAAATGCGTGGACATCGACGCGCGCGGCATGGCCCCGCTGGTGGTCACGCAATTCGGGTTCGATCCCGATGCGGCGCTCAATTGGCTGGCGGATCTGCGCCGGCGCGGGATTGCCGCGCCCGTGCGCATCGGCGTGCCGGGCCCGGCCGGGATCAAGACCCTGATGCGCTTTGCCGCGCGCTGCGGCGTGGGCGCCTCGGCCAGCGTTCTGGCCAAATACGGCATTTCCATCACGCAACTGCTGGGCAGCGCCGGGCCGGACAAGCTGGTCGATGCGCTTGCCAAGGGGCTGAATGAAAGCCATGGCCCGGTGCGGTTGCATTTCTATCCGTTTGGCGGACTGGAAAAAACCGTGACGTGGATCAACGGGTATCGCAAGTCGCGCGCCTGACAGGCGGCGAAGAAGGCATAAGCGCCGGCGCCCGAGCGCGCCGTGCGGGAGAGAGAAAGGATTTATCCAAGTGACCACGTCTGACCATGACAATGTGTGTACGTTGAGCCTGTCCTGTGCCGACCAGCCGGGCCTTGTGGCCAAGGTGGCGGGCTATCTGGCGAGCCGCGGCGGCAATATTCTCGATGCCCAGCAGTTCAATGACCGCCTGACCGACCGCTTCTTCATGCGCGTGATCTTTGCCTTGCCCCAGGGCGACACGGCCGAGGAATGGCGCGCCCATTTTGCGGATCTGGCCGCCGAACATGCGATGGACTGGCGTCTGCGCGTGCATGGCGAAAAGCAGAAGGTCGTGCTGATGGTCAGCAAGTTTGACCACTGCCTTGGCGACCTGCTCTATCGCTGGCGCATCGGTGAAATCGACATGGACGTGGTGGCCATCATCTGCAACCATGACCGCAAGCATATCACCACCAGCCTGATCGGCGATCTGCCCTTCTACCATCTGCCGATCACGAAGGACACGAAACCGCAACAGGAAGCGCAGATCAAGGCCATCGTGACCGAAACGGGGGCCGATCTGGTGGTGCTGGCGCGGTATATGCAGATCCTGAGCGATGATCTGGCGAGCTTCCTGTCGGGCCGCTGCATCAATATCCATCACTCCTTCCTGCCCGGCTTCAAGGGCGCCAAGCCCTATCACCAGGCCTATGAGCGCGGGGTCAAGATGATCGGCGCGACGGCGCATTACGTCACCGCCGACCTCGACGAAGGCCCGATCATCGCGCAGGACGTGGGCAACATCACCCATGCCCACGCGCCCGAGGATCTGGTGCGTCAGGGCCGCGATATCGAACGCCGGGTGCTGGCCGAGGCGGTCAAGGCCCACCTTGAGGACCGCGTGTTCCTCAACGGCCACCGCACCGTGGTCTTTCCGGGCTGATACAGGAGGCGGGGTGTATGGACAGTGTGATCTCTTTGCGCCCCGCGCCTGTTGCGGGCCATGAGGTGGCCGAAACGGTGGTGCGCCTCTCCGGTTTCGAGGTGATGGCGGCCGTGGGCGTCAATCACGGCGAAATAGGGCGGCGCCAACCTTTGGTCATCTTTGTTGAACTGGGCCTTGGCGTGGGCGCGATCGAGCGGTTGGAGCAGACCGTCGATTACCGCGATATCGGCGCGGCGGCGGAAAGTCTCGCGCGCACCCACATCGACCTGATCGAGAGCTTTGCCCGGCAATTGGGCGAGGCTTGTCTTGGCATGGGGTCGGTTTTGTGGGCGCGGGTGCGGATCGATAAGCCCGAGGCGGTCGATAATGGGATGGCCTCGGTTTCGGTGATGGTGCGGGCGGTTTAGTTTAGGGGCATTTATGCCTCCGGCGGGTTAAGGGCGGGGGCCCTTAACAATCCCGATACTGTCTATGTTGCGCGATGATGGCGACCTTGCGTGACCTTTCCGCGCCGCAGGCTATGAAACCGCTTCGCGGAAAGGCGCATCGTGGCAAACGTGGCGCACACCTCATTAACGGGATTGCAAAGGGACAAGTCCCTTTGCCCGCCGGAGGCAAACTTTCCCACCTTTACCGAGGATCAATCCGCAAACCCGCCGCCCGCCTGAACAGCTCCAGCACCAGCGGATCGCTCTCTTCGGCACGGATTGCGGCTTGAAATTCAATTCCGCGTTTGGGCCGGGGCCAGACCTCTTGCAGTCGCCCGCTCGCCACGGCCTCGCGCGTCATGGTTTCGGGCAAGAGGGCAATGCCTTGGCCCGCCGCGATAATGTCGATCAGCATCCGGGCGTTGTTGCAGGTGCGGATCGCGGGCATCGCCTCGCCCGAGAGGGTTTCCAGCATTACCTGATGCAGCGGCGATTGGCGCGGTAGCGACCAGATCGGCGGCACAGCGCCCTCCCGTATGGCCGCCGCCGTTGCAGGCGAGGCAAGCCATTGCAGCGCCACCGCCCCGATCGAGGCGGTTTGCAGCCCCGGACTGGCGGCGGGGCCGGCCAGAAACACCAGATCGCTGGTCGCGCCCAGCAGGTCTTGCAGCAATTGCGCGGTCAGGCTGATCGTGATGTCCAGCGTTACGGCGGGCATGTCGCGCTCGATCTCTGCCACAAAGCCGGGCAGGCAGGAGGCCGCTGCGATCTCGCCCGTGCCGATCCGCACCACGCCGCGCGCGCCCGCCAGATTGTCTGCCGCCAGCGTCCGTTCCAGCGCCGCCCACAGCGGTTCGGTATCGCGCACCAATTGCCGCCCGCGTACCGTCAGCAGCATCCGCCGCCCCTCGCGCCGGAACAGGGGATAGCCGATCTGGGCCTCTAATTCGCGCACGCGGGCGGAGATGGTGGGCTGGGTGGTGTTCAAACGTTCCGCTGCTGCCGCAAAGGTGCCGAGGCGCGCGATCCAGAGCAGGGTTTCGAGGTGGTAGAGCGCGATGCGGTTCAATGTATGCCTCCGGCGGGCAAAGGGCGAGGGCCCTTTGCAATCCCGTTAATTGGGTGGCGCCATAGGGTCGACGTTGGGCAACATGTCCGCGCCGCAGGCTTTGAATAATTGCCTGCGGCGCGGCGCTTTCAATTTCCATCCCCAGTATCGGGATTGTTAAGGGCCCCCGCCCTTAACCCGCCGGAGGCATATTCCAATACATCACCATCACCTATCAATACCCCAAAAAAACTATCATTAGAACACATCATTTTCCTTCGATACAGTCGGTCCATATCAATCCCGAGAGAGAGGGAGCTGTATGGCGAGCAAGGTTTATCCCAGCGCAGAAGCGGCGCTGGAAGGGGTGTTGCGCGACGGTTTGCTGATTGCCAGCGGGGGCTTTGGCCTTTGCGGCATTCCGGAGCGTCTGCTGGATGCGATTCAGGCCAGCGGGGTCAAGGATCTGACCTTTGCCAGCAACAATGCGGGCATCGACAATGAGGGCATTGGCAAGCTGCTGCGCACGCGGCAGGTGAAGAAGATGATCTCCTCCTATGTGGGCGAGAACAAGGAATTCGAGCGCCAGTATCTGGCCGGAGAGCTGGAGGTGGAATTCACCCCGCAGGGCACCTTGGCCGAGCGCCTCCGCGCGGGCGGGGCGGGCATTCCGGGCTTTTACACCAAGACAGGTGTTGGCACGCTGGTGGCCGAGGGCAAGGAAACCAAGGTCTTTGACGGTCAGGAATATGTGCTGGAGCAGGGCATTTTCGCTGATCTCGCCATCGTGAAGGGCTGGAAGGCCGACACCACCGGCAATGTGATTTTCCGCAAGACGGCGCGCAATTTCAACGTGCCTGCCGCCACCGCCGGGAAAATCACCGTGGTCGAGGTGGAGGAAATCGTCGAGCCGGGTCAATTGGACCCCGACGCGATTCACCTGCCCGGCGTCTATGTTCAGCGCATCGTGCTGGGCAGCTATGACAAGAAGATCGAATTCCGCACCACCCGTCCGAAGGAGGCCTGAGCGATGGCTTGGAACCGCAATGAAATGGCCGCCCGCGCCGCGCGTGAGCTTCAGGACGGCTTTTATGTGAACCTTGGCATCGGCATCCCGACGCTGGTGGCCAATTATGTGCCCGAGGGGCTGACCGTCACGCTGCAGAGCGAGAACGGGATGCTTGGCATCGGCCCGTTCCCCTATGAGGGCGAGGAAGACGCCGACCTCATCAATGCGGGCAAGCAGACGATCAGCGAGTTGCCCCATTCGGCCTATTTCGACAGCGCGCAGAGCTTTGCCATGATCCGTGGCGGCCATATCGACCTGACCGTGCTGGGCGCGATGGAAGTGTCGGAAAATGGCGACATTGCCAACTGGATGATCCCGGGCAAGATGATCAAGGGCATGGGCGGCGCGATGGATCTGGTCGCGGGCGTCAAGAAGATCATCGTGGTGATGGAGCATTGCGCCAAGGATGGCAGCCCCAAGTTCATCCCCGCCTGCACCCTGCCGCTGACGGGGCGCAATGTGGTGGACATGATCGTCACCGATCTGGCCGTGTTTGCGCGGCCCGACCACAACAGTCCGTTCAAGTTGGTCGAACTGGCCCCCGGCGTTACCGCCGAGGAAGTGCGCGAAAAGACCAGCGCGCATTACGTCGAATAAGGCAAACCGCCTGACAGGAAAAAGGCTGGGGTGGAGATGATCCGCCCCGGCCTTTTCTTTAGTCCACGACCACCGCGCCGCCCTGTGGCGGGGCCGGTTTGCGCGTGCACCAGAGCAGCGCCAGCATGGCAATGCAGCCCATGCCCGCAAACCAGAAGATGTCGAGCGAGGAAAGCAGATAGGACTGGTTGATCATCTGTCCTGTCAGGGCGCCGGTGGCCTGCGTCTTGCTCATGCCGATGGTCTGCAAATGGTCCATCGCCTGAACATAGGCCGGGTTGGCACTGTTGGCCGCCTCGGCCAGACGGCTTTGGTGGAGCACTTCGCGCCGGTCCCAGAAGGTTGTCGTGATCGAGGCGGCAAAGGCGCCCCCGGTGATGCGGGCAAAGTTTGAAATGCCCGTGGCCGAGGGAATGCGATGCGGCCCCAACCGATCAAACGACAGCGTCGTCATCGACATGAAGAAAGTGCCCATCGCCGTGCCCTGAACGATCGAGGGCAGGACGAAATGCCAAAGATCGGTGTCGGGCGCGAAATGGGTGCGCATCATGTAGGACCCGGCAAAGGCCAGCAGCGCATAGGTGGCGACATAGCGCAGGTCGAGCGTGCCCGCCGCCCGCGCCACCAGCGGCGCCAGCAAAAAGGCCACCATGCCCGCAGGCGCCGAAACCAGCCCCGCCCATGTCGCGGTATAGCCCTGCTGGGTTTGCAGCCAGAGCGGCATCAGCAGGTTGCTGGCAAAGAAGAAGCCATAGCCGAGGCAAAAACACAGCGTGCCGATCGCGAAATTGCGGCTTTTGAACAAGGTGAGATCGACCGCGGGATGCTCCTCGGTCAATTCCCAGATCAACCACGCGAAGAAGCCCAGAACCGCCACCACCGAGAGCGCGCAGATGAAGGTGGAATTGAACCAGTCCTCATCCTTGCCAAGGTCGAGCACGACCTGAAGCGAGCCCACCCACAGCATCAGCAGCGCCACGCCGCCCCAATCGAAGGGCAGCTTGACCGGCGGGGTGTTATAGGACCGCATCCGCGCCATCAGCACGCCCACGGTGATGAAACCCACCGGAACGTTGATAAGGAAGATCCAGCCCCAGTGGTAATTGTCGGAAATATAACCGCCAAGGATCGGCCCTAGCACCGGCCCGACCAGCGCCGTCATCGACCAGATCGACAGGCCCACGGTGCGCTTTTCCGGCGGGAAAATCGCCAGCAGCAGCGCCTGGCTGCCCGGAATCATCGGGCCCGACACCGCGCCCTGAAGCAGGCGGAACACGATCAGCGAGGGCAGCGACCAGGCGATCCCGCAAAGGAACGAGGCCAGTGTGAAGAGTGCCACCGAAGCGATGAACGTGTTGACCAGACCAAAGCGCCGCATCAGCCAGCCTGTCAGCGGCACGGTCACGCCATTGGCCACGGCAAAGGCGGTGATCACCCAGGTCGCGGTGCTGCTTGCCTCGCCCAGATTGCCCGAAATGGTGTTGAGCGCGACATTGGCGATGGTGGAATCGAGCACCTGCATAAAGGTGCCCAGCGCAAGGGCGAAAGCGGCCGAAAACAGCGCCACGCCATGCAGCGGCGGTGGCGTTGCGGCGCTGGCGCCCTCATCGGCTGTGGCGATATCGCCCGCGTCCTGATCTTGCGAAGGGGATTGGCTCATGACCTGTGCCTTTATCGCCCGGCGTTGGCCGCGATGATCCGGCGGATGCGCGCCTCGATCTCGGGGCTGACGGTATCGACGGGTTCACTGGCCTGCGCGGCGGCGGGGATTGCGGTCACGGGCTGGCCGGTGCCCTGGCTCGTGTCCACGCTGACCGTCACCGACAGGCCAAGGCGCAGCGGATGGGCGTCCAGTTCCTTGGGGTCGAGCGCGATGCGGACCGGCACACGCTGGACCACCTTGATCCAGTTGCCGCTGGCATTTTGCGCGGGCAGCAGCGCGAAGGCCGCGCCCGATCCGGCCGATAGGCCGATAACCTTGCCGTGGAACACCACCTTCTTGCCATAGGCGTCGGAATGCAGCGTGGCGCTTTGCCCGATGCGCAGATCGGCCAATTGCGTCTCGCGGAAATTGGCGTCCACCCAGACCTTGCGCAGCGGCACGACCGACATCAGCGGCGTGCCGGGCGCAACCTGCTGGCCCATTTGCGCGGCGCGCTGGGCCACGATGCCGTCAACGGGCGAGACCAGGTGCATATGCGAACGCGCGATGGCCGCGCGCTTGACCGCCGCAATCGCGGCCAGAACCGCCGGATTGCCCGCCACATCAACCCCGCCCACGCTGCTCTCCGCATCGGCGCGGTGGCTGCGGGCAAGATCGAGGTTGGCCTGCGCCATGCGCACGGCCTCGCCTGCGTGGGCGACTTCTTCGGCGGAAATGGCGCCCGAACTCACCGCCTTTTCGCGGCGCGTCAGATCGCTCTTGGCAGCGGCAAGGCGCACCTCGGCCTGCGCGATTTCGGCATCGGCCGTGCCCACCTTGGTAAAGCCGGAGCGCACGGTGCGCGCCGCGCGGGCCAGTTCGGCCTCGGCGGCGGCCAGTTGCGCGTCTGCCAACGCCGGGTCCAGATCGACCAGCGGCTGGCCCGCCTTGACCGCCTGCGTGCTTTCGGCATGAACCGCAATCACGGTGCCGGGGTCGCGCGCGGTGATCTGGGTAATGTTGCCCGCGACATAGGCGTCGTCGGTTTCCTCGCTGGCCGCGCTCATCATCACATAGGCGCCGTAACCGGCCACGCCGATCAAAGCCGCCACGCCCAGCATCAAAAGACCCTTGCGGCGGGCGGCGCTCTTGGACGTTGTGCTGTTGCTGTCGGCCATGGCGGCGGTATTGTCCTTGTCGAAAGAATGGGTTTGCTGGTTCATGGCGAATTACTTTCCGGCCGGGGCGGCGGCGGGCTGATCGGCGATCGGGGCAAAGCCACCCCCCAGCGCGATCAGCAATTGAACACGTTTGACGGCCCCATCGGCGGCCAGATCGACCTGCGCCTGACGCGCGGAAAGCAGGCGTTCGCCCGCACTCAGCACGTCCAGATTGGTCGAGAGGCCCGATTGCAGCCGCACCCTGTCAAGCGAGACGGTCTTTTCCAGACCAGTGAGGATCTCGGCCTGCTGGCGCGCATCGGCCCGGTTGGTCTCCACGCCCGATAACGCATCGGCCGCCTCGCGCACCGCGCCGACCACCGCCTTGTTGTACTGGGCTATGGCAATGTCGGCGCCCGCCACGGCCTGACGATACTGGGCGCGGATCGCGCCGCCCGAAAAGATCGGCAGATGAATGGCGGGACCAAACCCGCCGGTCAGCGCGCTGCCCGTAAACAGCGAGCCGATGCCCAGCGCCTGAGCGCCCACAAAAGCGCGCAGATTGACGTTGGGATAGAACTCGGTTTTGGCGATCTTTTCGCCCGCCATAGCCAGCTTGACTTGCTCACGCGCCGCCAGCAGATCGGCGCGGCGGGCCAGCAGGTCGGCGGGCAGGATTTCGGGCACCGGCAAAGCCTTGTCGAGCGCCAGCGTCGGCGCGGTCAACCCATCGCCATAATCCGCCCCGCGCCCCACCAGCGCGGCCAGCGCATGCACCGCCAGCGCCCTTGCGCCCAGCGCGCGGGTCAGGGCCTGTTCGGCCTCGGACTGCAGGGTGCGCGCGCTGGCAATGTCAAACTCATTGCCCAATCCCGCATCGCGCCGCGCCGTCACAATCCGCAGCGAGGCCGAGCGCGAGGCGACAAATTCGCGCGCGATCCGGGCCTGCGCCTCGGCACGGGCGAAATTGACATAGGCCTGGGCAACATTGCCCGCCAGCGCCACGCGCGCGGCGGCCAACTGCAACTCGTTGGCATGGGCATAGACCTTGGCGGCCAGCACCAATTCCTTTTGCCGCCCGGCCAGATCGAGCGACCAGTCCAGATTGGCCTGCGCATTGGAGATCCACGTCCACGATCCGCCCAGCGGCGCGGGATAGATGTAGCGGTTCGACAGGCGCTGATCGATGGCGGTGACATCGGCCGAAACCTGCGGCAACAGGCCCGAACGCGCGTTGGCGATCAGACCGCTTGCCATGCGCAGTCGCGCGGCGGCCTCGTCGAGCGAGGGATTGCCCGCCAGCGCGTCGGCCATGATCCGGTTCAACTGGGGATCGCCCAGCGCCAGCCACCAGTCGGCGGCCACCGGCACCGGCGCGGAATTGGTCAGCCCCAGATCGGCGGCCTCGCGCGGTTTGAACTGCGGCTTGTCATGGGGCAGGGCGGCGCAACCGGCCAGCAGCGGCCCGGCCAGCATGGAGATAGTCAAAGCCATGGCCATCTTTCGCGATGTCCGCGGCCTTGTAAGGGATTGAGTCATGGGTAGCTTTCGTTCCTCTTCCTGACGGATTTCCGGGGGCCGACAGAAAGTTTTGCAGGGGCGGGCCATGGGCGGTCCGTCCTGATACTGACAATTGTGTTATAGTGCAGCGCAGCGTCAAGGATTATCCGCCCCTGCGGCATAATAGTGTTTCTCAATCGAATATAATTGCGGATCAATCTTTGTATCCATGGACCCACTTGGGCAGGGTAATATGCGGGCGCAGAAAATCGAGCAGGGCGCGCACCCGCGCCGGGCGGGCGCGACCCGGCGGCGTGATCAGATATAGCGGGCCGGGCGGCGTGCTCCATTCGGGCAGCAACTCGATCAGTCGCCCGGCACGAAGATGATCCCAAACGAAATATTCCGCCATCAGCCCGATCCCCACGCCCGCCACCAGCGCAGGCACCAACGCATCGGCGTGATTGGCGCGATAGCGGCCGCTGACACGGACGGTCACAAGGTCCTCATCACCGCGCGCGAATTGCCATTCGTGGCTGTTGGCAATGTGGCTGGGCAAAACGGCGGGATAACGGGCCAGATCCTGCGGCGTTTGCGGCATGCCCAACCGTTCAAGCAATTCAGGCGCCCCCACCAGCGGGCGGCGCAGCGAGGACAGGCGCATCGCACGCAGGCTGGCCGAATCCCCGTCGATCCCCACCTGAATGGCCGCATCGAACCCTTCGGCCACCAGATCGACCCGGTTTTCGGTCAGCACCAGATCGACCTCAATCTCCGGATTGGCCTTGAGGAATTCCGGCAGGACCGGCGCAATCACCTCAACGCCCAAAGCGCTGATCGAGGCGATGCGGACAAGACCGCGCGGGATGGCGGCTTCGTCCAGAATATCGGCCTCGATGGCCGCGCCGTCGATCAGAATGCGCGCCGCGCGTTCCAGCGCGAGCCGCCCGGTTTCGGTCAGCGACAATTTGCGCGTTGTTCGGTGAAACAGGCTGGCCCGCATGCGGTGTTCCAGCCTGGTGATGGCCTTGGACACGGTGGTCTTGGCCAGACCCAATTGATCGCCTGCGCGGCTGAAACTGCCGCATTCGGCCACTTTGGCAAAAATGGCCCATGCTTCAAGATCGGGTAGCGAATGCGGCATGGCAGTCCTTTGCCCCATGCGGCAAAGAAGGGGAAGGGGGCATTGGCGCCGCCTTCCCCCTGATGCATCAGAGTTCTTCGGGCCAGTAAAGGCGCATCGGATTGGTCACGAGCAGCTTTTGCTGAAGCTCGGCCGTGGGGGCGATGCGCGGGATCATGTCGACGATATGGCCATCATCGGGAATTGCCTTTTCCATATTGGGATGCGGCCAATCCGTGCCCCATATGCAGCGGTCCGAATAATCGGCCACCAGCGGGGCGACAGCGCGGGCGAAATTGTCCCAAGGATCGCCTGCGGCCAGATCGAGGCGATCAGGGCAGGTGGGCTTGAACCAGATGTCGTCCCGGCTGTCGAGCAGGCTGCGGAACGCTTTCATATCGGCGCCATTGGGCCCTTGCGTCACATCGGGGCGGCCCATGTGATCGACCACCACCAGGCGGGGCAGGGCGGCGATGAAGGGGCGCATTTCCTCAAGGATATCGGCCTCGAAATAGATGACGATATGCCAGTCCTTGGGCAGGCGGTGCGCCACTTCAAGGAACTTGTCCTTGGGCGCATCATCGACGAGGCGCTTGAGAAAGTTGAAGCGGATGCCGCGCATCCCGCCTTCGTGCAGGGCGGCGATGTCCTCATCGCTGATCGCCGGATCGACCACGGCTACGCCGCGCGCCTTGCCGCCCGATACGGCGATGCCGTTCAAAGTGGCGGCGTTGTTGGTGCCGTGGCACGAGGCCTGAACGATCACATTGCGCGAAAAGCCCAGATGGTCGCGCAGCGCGAAGAGCTTGTCCGGGCCAGCGTCTTCGGGAAGGTATTTCGCTTTGGGGCTGAAAGGAAATTGCGCCATCGGGCCAAACACATGGCAATGCGCGTCAATCGCGCCCGGTGGCGGGGTATAGGCGGGCTTCGACGGATTGCCGTGCCAGCTGGTGATACGTTCAGACATTGATCTCTCCTGATTATCCGAAAACGGTGCCGTCCATCAGCTTGCGCGCGGTGCGCAACAGGGCAGCGGTCTTCACATCGCCCGCTTCATCGGTTTCCAGCACGCAGGTCATCTCGCCGGTGGGATGCTCGACCGACAGGGTCTTGCGCGCACCTTCGGGGATTTGCGCCACCTCGGCGGCGGGCGAGCCCTTGAGCAGGCAGGCCGTGGCCACCGACACCGCGCCCAACACGCCGATCGTCGCATGGGCGCGATGGGGGATGAACGAGCGCACCGTGACCGCGCCGCCGTTCCTGGGCGGGGCCACCAGCATCATCTTGGGGACGGATTTTTCCTTCACATCGCCAAGATTCATTCGCTCGCCCACAGCCAGACGGATCGCTTCGATCTTCGCTTTCAGCTCGGTGTTGGCGTCCAGCCAGTCGCGGTCCTCATAGCCGGTGATGCCCACATCCTTGGCCTTGAACACCACACAGGGCATACCATTGTCGATCAGCGTCACGCGCACGCCATTGACCTCGTCCACTGCATTGCCCGTGGGCAGCAGCGCGCCGCAGGAGGAACCGGCGGTGTCGCGGAATTCCAGCGGGACGGGAGCATGGCTGCCGGGAACGCCGTCGATCTTGGCCTCGCCCTGATAGGACACCGCGCCGCCCGGCGTCTGGACCGTGGCGACGGCCACCTGCCCGGTGTTTTCCATGAAGATCGCCACGCGGGTTTCTTCGCCCGTTGCTTGGATTAGCCCGCGTTCAATCGCAAAGGGGCCGACACCGGCCAGAATATTGCCGCAATTCTGCGCGTCGGTCACAATCGCCTGATCGACGAAAACCTGCAAAAACAGATAGTCCACATCAATGCCGGGGCGCTCGGACTTGCTGACGACCGCAACCTTGCTGGTCAGCGGATCAGCGCCGCCCATGCCGTCGATCTGCACCGGATCGGGCGAACCCATCACGCCCAGCAGAAATGCATCGCGCGTGGCGGTGTCGGCGGGCAGGTCCGATTTCAGGAAATAGCCGCCCTTGCTGGTGCCGCCGCGCATCCACATGCAGGGGGAGGAGAGGTTGGTGGGCATGGGTGTTTGTCCCTAAATAGATAAGGAGGAAATGCGAGGGTCTAGACCCTCGCGCTCCCGTTACTGTCTTTGTTGCGCGCCACGGGTTCGGCGTTGAGTGTCGGACGCTGCCTTGGAGTTTCAAAGCCTGCGGCGCGGAGGGCAATGACCTCACCGCGCCGCAGGCTTTCATCATGTTCCGCCCCCAAGCACTGCCTCGGCCACCGAAACGCACCCCCATTAACGGGATTGCCAAGGGACGAGTCCCTTGGCCCGCCGGAGGCACCCTTCACCTTCAAACGTACTTCAACCCTTCCTTCTCCAACCGCTCGCGCATGTTGTAGATGTCCAGCCCCAGCACGCCTGCGGCCAGCTTTTCGCGCTTGGCGGCTTCGTTGGCCTCGCGGGCCTGCGCCGCTTTCAGCACTTCGGCGGCTTCCTCGCGGCGGACCACGCAGACGCCATCGTCATCGGCCACGATCACATCGCCCGCGTTGACCAGTTGGTTGGCGCAGATGATGGGGACGTTGACGCTGCCCAGCGTGTTCTTGACAGTGCCTTGGGCATAGACGGCCTTGGACCAGACGGGGAAGTTCATGTCGGTCAGGTCGCGCACGTCGCGCACGCCCGCGTCAATGACGAGGCCGCGGCATCCACGCGCCTGTGCGCTGGTGGCCAGCAAGTCGCCGAAATAGCCGTCCTCGCAAGGGGAGGTGGGGGCAAGGACGAGGATGTCGCCTTCTTTCAACTGTTCGATGGCGACGTGGACCATCCAGTTGTCGCCGGGCGCGGCGCTGATTGTCACGGCGCTGCCCGCGATGCGCGCGCGCGGATAGATCGGGCGCATGTAGCTGGCCAGCAGGCCCTTGCGGCCCTGCGCTTCGTGAACGGTGGCAACGCCGCATGCGGCGAGGCTGTCGATGACATCAAGGGGTGCGCGCTCGATGTTCTGGACGACGATGGAAGACATGAAGATCCTCTCTGGGTGGTCGATAATTGGCTGGCATGCGACATGCGCCGGGGCGCCGTCACGCTCCAATGCGAAGTTGTCGGCGGCTATAAGTTTCTGCTAAATGTGCGGGCATGATTGAAAATGGAATCGGGGATCGCCCCCTCAATATCCGCCATTTCGCGGCCCTTGCCGCGACCGTGCGCCATGGCAGCCTGACCCGCGCCGCGCGGGCGGTAAACCTGACCCAGCCCGCCCTGACGCAGGCCATCGCGGGGTTGGAGGCAAGTCTTGGCGTGACCCTGTTTGAACGCAGCGCGCAGGGCATGACGGCCACCGAACCGGCCCTGTTGATGGCGCCGCGCGCCGAGGCCGCGATCGAGCATATCGGCAGTCCGCGCGTGACGGGAACCCAGCTTCGCGCCCTGCTCGCGCTGGCCCGTGCGGGCAGCTATGCCGGGGCAGCCGAGGCCACCGGCCTATCCTCGGCCAGCCTGCATCGCGCGGTGGCCGATCTGCAGGTCGCGCTGGGCCAAAGGCTGGTGGATCGTCGGGGGCAGCATGTTGCCCTGACCCCCACGGGCCAGAGGCGCGCGCGCGGATTTGGCCTGGCTATGGCCGAATTGCGCGCCGGTCTGGCCGAGGTGGCCACATGGCAGGGTAAGGCGGCGGGGCGCATCATTGTGGGGGCCATGCCTTTGTCGCGCGCGCGCTGGTTGCCCGAGGCGATCAGCCGTTTTGCCCGTGAATATCCGGGCGTGGGCATGATGGTGGTCGAGGGCAGTCATGGCGAATTGTCGGGCCCGCTGCGCGATGGTGAGATCGACCTGATGCTGGGCGCGCTGCGCGAAGGGGCAGAGGCCGAAGGCTTGGCGGGCGAGGCGGTGTTTGCCGATACGCCCGTGCTGGTGATGCGAAAGGGGCATCCGCTGGAAGATGTGGCCGCGCCCGGCGCCGAGCTGGCGGATTATCCTTGGATTTTGCCCGGTTCCGAGACCCCGCTGCGCCGCCATTGGCAGGCTATGCTGCGCGCGCTGGGTGCCGAGCCCCCGAGGGTGGCCATCGAATGCGGGTCGGTGATGACGATCCGGCAATTGCTGCTGGATAGCGACAGCCTGACTTTGCTGAGCCGGTCGCAGGTTTCGGTTGAACTGGACGCGGGTGTGTTGGTCGCCCGCGAATTGGCCTCGGGCTTTTCGCGCAGCATCGGGATCACCACGCGGGCCGGGTGGCGGCCCACCGCGACGCAGCAGGCCTTCGTGGCCATGCTGCGTGAATGCGGGGCGGCTCAAGGCTGATGGGGTTTGCAAAAACTTATGGTGGCGGATGCCTTTCGATTGGTGCGCGCGCGAGGCTTGGCGGCATGGCTGTTGCAATAAGGAGATTCCTACGTGTCACATACTATATCCCTGATCGGCTATGGCGAGGCAGGCTCCACCTTTGCCCGCGCGGGCGGTTGGGGTGAGGCGGCTGATGGAGCGGGGGGCAATGCCCGCGCCGGTGTGTGGGATCTGCGCCCCGAAAGGCTGGCGCTGGCCGCGCAGGACGGGTTGATGGTGGCCGACGATGCGCAGGAGGCGCTGGCCGGGCGCGAGATGGTGCTGTCGCTGGTGACGGCCGACAGCGCCTTGCCCGCTGCGCAGGAATACGCCGCATTTCTGCCCAAGGGCGCAATCTGGGCTGATTGCAATTCGGTGGCCCCCGGCACCAAGCGTGAGGCCGCCGCCGCGATTGAGGCGGCGGGCGGGTGCTATGTCGATGTCGCGGTGCTGGCCCCGGTCGATCCGGCGCGGCTGAACGTGCCGCTGCTGCTGGCCGGGCGTGAGGCGGGGCGGGCGGAAACCATGCTGCGCGAGGCCGGTTTCGCCAATATCCGCATCGTGGGCGATGAAGTGGGCCGGGCCTCGGCCATCAAGATGATCCGCTCCGTCATGGT
Organism: Novosphingobium sp. KACC 22771; assembly: GCF_028736195.1. Lineage (GTDB taxonomy): Bacteria > Pseudomonadota > Alphaproteobacteria > Sphingomonadales > Sphingomonadaceae > Novosphingobium. Next base: position 1,563,615 of record NZ_CP117881.1, read on the forward strand.
CAAGGGCATCGAGGCGCTGACCGCCGAAATGATGCTGGCAGCGCAAGAGGCGGGCGTGGTCGATGAGGTGCTCTCCAGCCTGGATGCCAGCGAGAAGGCTTGGCCCTGGGCCAGGCGCGCGGCCTATAATATCGAGCGGATGGTGACGCATGGCGTGCGCCGCGCCGCCGAGATGGAGGAATCGGCCAAGACCCTGACCGGGCTTGGCATCGAGCCGATGATGACCAACGGCACCGTTTTGCGCCAGCGCGAGATGGCGGGCCGTCAAGAAAGATTGATCGAGGGAAAGGAGTAAACCCCCGTGAGCCTGATTATTGACTGTCATGGCCACTATACCGTTCTGCCCAAGGGGCATGACGCGTGGCGTGAGGAACAGAAAGCCGCCTTCAAGGCTGGCGTTGCTGCTCCGGCCTATCCGAAGATCAGCGACGATGAAATCCGCGAGACGATCGAAGCCAACCAGCTTCGCCTGATCAAGGAACGCGGCGCGGACCTGACCATTTTCAGCCCCCGCGCCAGCGCGATGGCCCCCCATGTCGGCGATCAGAGCGTGGCCGTGCCTTGGGCGCGCGCCTGCAACGATCTGATCGGGCGCGTGGTCGATCTGTTCCCCGGCGTGTTCGAACCGGTCTGCATGTTGCCCCAGTCGCCTGAGGCCGACCTGACCAATTCGATTGCCGAGCTGGAACGCTGCGTCAACGAGATGGGCTTTATCGGGTGCAACCTGAACCCCGATCCGGGCGGCGGTCATTTCAAGCATCCGCCGCTGACCGATCCCTACTGGTTCCCCTTCTATGAGAAGATGGTCGAACTCGACGTTCCGGCGATGATCCACGTTTCGGGTTCGTGCAACCCGGCGATGCATGCCACGGGCGGCTATTACATCGCGGCCGATACGATTGCCTTCATGCAATTGCTCGAAGGCGATCTGTTCAGCCGCTTCCCCACGCTGCGCTTCATCATCCCGCATGGCGGCGGCGCGGTCCCCTATCACTGGGGCCGTTATCGCGGTCTTGCCGATATGCTGAAAAAGCCGTCGCTCGACACCCATCTGATGAACAACATCTTTTTCGACACCTGCGTCTATCACCAGCCCGGCATCAACCTGCTGGCCGATGTGATCGACAACAAGAACATCCTGTTCGGGTCGGAAATGGTGGGCGCGGTGCGCGGGATCGACCCCACCACCGGTTTCTATTTCGACGACACCAAGCGGTATGTTGATGCTCTGGAGATTTCGGACGCCGAGCGTCACGCGATCTTTGAGGGCAATGCCCGCCGTGTGTTCCCGCGTCTGGACGCCAAGCTGAAGGCGCGCGGCCTTTAATCAACGATCCGCCCGCCCGGCAGCAACCGGGCGGGAACGGGTTTGGGAGAATGACGATGGCTGAGAACTCCACACAGAACATTCACGAATATCTGGCCGAATTTGAGGATATTCCCGGCACCCGCGTCTATACGGCGCAGCGTGCGCGCCGCGGCTATTGGATCAACCAGTTTGCCATGAGCATGATGAAGCCGGAAAACCGCGAGCGCTTCAAGAAGGACGAGCGCGCCTATCTGGACGAATGGGATATTTCCGAGGAAGGCAAGCAGGCCCTGCTGCGCCGTGATTACAACGCGCTGCTGGATATGGGGGGCAATGTCTATTTCCTCTCCAAGCTGTTTTCGGCCGATGGTCTGCCCTTTGCCGAGGCGGTCAGCACGATGACCGACATGACCTGGCCCGAATATCGCCAGATGATGCTGGATGGCGGCCGTTCGCCCGAAGGCAACCGCTCGATCCGCGAAAATCAGGCGGCCGCTGCCGCATCCAAGAACTGAAGGGGCAAGAAAATGGCCAAGATTACCGCCGGTGTCGGCTCCAGCCATGTGCCCTTGCTGGGCGTGGCCGTGGATCAGGGCAAGGATCGCGACGATTACTTCGGTCCGATCTTTTCAGGCTATGACTGGACCCGCGAATGGGAAAAGGAACAGAAGCCCGATGTGATCGTGCTGGTTTACAATGACCATGCCAGCTATTTCGACATGAACATCGTGCCGACCTTCGCCATCGGTTGCGCCGAGCGCTACGGCATCTGCGACGAGGGCTGGGGCCCGCGCCCGGTGCCCGATGTCGAAGGCCATCCCGATCTGGCCTGGCACATTGCCCAGTCGCTGATCCTTGATGATTTCGACATGACGATCATCAACAAGATGGACGTCGACCATGGCCTGACCGTTCCGCTCAGCATGATGTTTGACAAGCCCGCCAAGTGGCCGGTCAAGGTCATCCCGCTGGCGGTCAATGTGGTCACCTATCCGGTCCCCTCGGGCAACCGCTGCTGGGCGCTGGGCGAGGCGATCAAGAAGGCGGTGGAAAGCTTCCCCGAGGACCTCAACGTCCAGATCTGGGGCACGGGGGGCATGAGCCACCAGCTTCAGGGCCCGCGCGCGGGCCTGCTCAACCGCGAATGGGACAACCGTTTCCTCGACCTGCTGGAAAGCGACAATGACGATGTGCGCCATATCCCGCATATCGAGTATCTGCGCGAAACCGGCAGCGAAGGCATCGAAATGGTGATGTGGCTGATCATGCGCGGCGCGCTGGGCAAGAAGGTGAAAACGCTTCACCGTCATTACCATATTCCGTGCAGCAATACGGCCATCGGCCATATCGTGCTGGAACCTGCCGATTAATTCCTGATGCCGGGGCGCCTGTCCGGCGCTCCGGCCATTCCTACCACGGAGTATCCTCTCATGCGTATTGCCCTTGCCGGCGCCGGCGCCTTTGGCGAAAAGCACCTCGATGGCCTGAAGAACATCGATGGCGTCGAAATCACCTCGATCATCAGCCGCACCGGCGAACAGGCCGCCGCAGTCGCCGCCAAATATGGCGCCAAGCACAGCTCGACCGAACTGGACGACGCGCTGGCCCGTGATGACGTGGATGCGGTGATCCTTTGCACGCCCACCCAGATGCACGCCTCGCAGGCCATTGCCGCGATGAAGGCGGGCAAGCATGTTCAGGTCGAAATCCCGCTGGCCGACAGTTGGGCCGATGCGCAGGAAGTGCTCAAGGTTTCGCAGGAAACCGGCAAGACCTGCATGGTGGGGCACACGCGCCGGTTTAACCCCAGCCACCAGTATGTGCACAACAAGATCACGGCGGGCGAGTTCAACATCCAGCAGATGGATGTGCAGACCTACTTCTTCCGCCGCAGCAACATGAACGCCAAGGGCGAGCCGCGTTCGTGGACCGACCACCTGCTCTGGCATCACGCCGCGCATACGGTTGACCTCTTTGCCTATCAGGCGGGCAAGATCGTGGCCGCCAATGCCATCGAGGGGCCCTATCACCCCACGCTGGGCATCGCGATGGATATGTCGATTCAGCTCAAGGCCGAGTCGGGCGCGATCTGCACCCTCTCGCTGTCCTTCAACAATGACGGGCCGCTGGGCACCTTCTTCCGCTATATCGGCGATACCGCCACCTATATCGCGCGCTATGACGATCTGGTCGATGGCCGCGAAAACGCCATCGACGTGTCGAAGGTGGACGTGTCGATGAACGGCATCGAATTGCAGGACCGCGAATTCATCGCCGCCATCCGCGAAGGGCGCGAGCCCAATTCTTCGGTTGGCAAGGTGCTCGATTGCTATCGCGTACTGGGCGAATTGGAAGTGCAGTTGAATGCGATGAAGAAGTAAAAGGAGGGCGGGGGAGTGGTTCCTCGCGCTCCCGTTACCGTCTTCGTTGCGTTTATGGTTCGGCCTTACGTGTCGGACGCGGCGTTGAAATGTAAAAGCCTGCGGCGCTATCGAGTGTAACCTCGCCGCGCCGCAGGCTTTTATCATATCATGACATTTCCAATGCCGTCCCTTCGACAAACCCGGTAATGGGATTGCAAAGGGACGAATCCCTTTGCCCGCCGGAGGCATAAAACCCGCCATTGAATAAGGACCTCTTCAATGCCCATCACCCGCAAACTTGGTGGCAAGGATGTGAACCCCATCGGCCTTGGCTGCATGAATGTCAGCTGGGCCTATGCCGCGCCGCCGCCGCCCGAAGAGTCCGCCAAGCTGCTGAATCTGGCGCTCGACCTGGGCTATGGCCATCTCGACACGGCGCGGCTTTACGGCGGCGGCAAGAACGAGGAGCTGATCGGTGAGGCGCTGAAAGGCCGTCGCAGCGAGTTCTTTCTGGCCAGCAAGATGGGCCTGATCGCCGATGGCCAGCGCCGCTATGTCGATTGCAAGCCCGAGACGATCAAGGCCGAAGTCGAAAAGAGCCTCAAGGCGCTCCAGACCGACCATATCGACCTCTATTACATGCACCGCCGCGACTTCACCGTGCCGATCGAGGAAAGCGCGGGCGCGATGGGCGAGCTGATCCGCGAGGGCAAGATCAGCGGCTATGGCCTCTCGGAAATGAGCGCGGACACGCTGCGCAAGGCCCATGCGGCATGCCCCGTCACCGCCGTTCAGACCGAATACTCGCTTTGGACGCGCAACCCCGAACTGGGGGTGCTGCAGGCCTGCGGCGATCTGGGCGTGGCGCTGGTGGCGTTCAGCCCGCTGGCGCGCGGGGTGCTGGCCAATGGCGTGCGCGAACCGGCCGCGCTGGAGGAAAAGGATCTGCGCCGTACCCATCCACGCTTCAACGGTGAAAACTGGCCCAAGAACCTCGCGCTGGTCGATGCGTTCAACGCCATTGCCGAGCGGGAAGGGGTCTTGCCCGCGCAATTGTCGCTGGCATGGGTGCTCTCGCGCGGCGACCATGTGCATGTGATCCCCGGCACGACCAACCGCCAGCATTTGGCCGACAACATTGCCCGCGCCGATTGGCGGCCATCGGACGCCACGCTGGCTGAACTCGACGCGTTGATCAACCAGCGCACCGTTTCGGGCCCGCGCTATCCCGCCGCAATGCAGGCGACAATGGACACCGAGGAATTTGCCTGAATAGAGAAAGGGCGGGATTTGAACCCCGCCCTTTTCATTTCTTGGTTTCGCGTTCCAGCTTGACCCCGAACAGTTCCAGTCGGTGGTCCACCAGACGATAGCCGAGCCTCTCGGCAATCTGGCGCTGCAAAGCCTCCAGTTCGGGATCGACAAATTCGATCACATGGCCGGTTTCCACATCGATCAGATGGTCATGATGCGCCTCGGGCGCGGCCTCATACCGGGCGCGGCCATCGCCAAAATCGTGGCGGTCCAGAATGCCCGCTTCTTCGAACAAGCGCACCGTACGATAGACCGTGGCAATCGAAATGCCCGGATCGACCGCCGTCGCGCGCGCGTGCAACTGGTCCACATCGGGGTGATCGTCGCTCTCCGACAGCACTTTGGCGATCACACGGCGTTGCTCGGTGATGCGCAGGCCGCGCTGCTGGCAAAGGGTTTCGATGTCGATTTGCTGATGCACTGGGGGTCCGTGTCTTAGAAAAGGTTTGCCCTGCCGACTATGGAGCCGGCAGGGCAAAACTTCAACCTGCTATGCGGTGATAAACGGTGGCAAAGCCGCCGTATTACGGCCTCAGGCCGCTGCCTTGGGCTTGCGGCCGCGCTTGACGCTAGGCTTGCGGCCAAGGCCGATCGACTTGGCCAGTTCACGGCGCTTTTCGGCATAGTTGGGGGCAACCATCGGATAGTCGGCGGGCAGGTTCCAGCGCGCACGATACTGTTCCGGGGTCAGGTTATAGTGAGTCGCCAGATGGCGCTTGAGCATCTTGAGCTTCTTGCCGTCCTCGAGGCACACAATGTGATCGGGCTTCACCGAGGCGCGGATCGAAACAGCCGGTTCGGGCGGCGTTTCCACCGGAGCCGAAACCTGGCCAAGGCCGGACAGGGCATTGAAAACATTGGTGATGAGGGCGGTAACTTCCTCAACGGAGACGCTGTTGTTGCTGACATGGGCGGCAACGATGTCCGACGTCAGCGTGATGAGGGTTTCCTTGGAATCGACTTCGATCGTGCTCATGGGATGCAGCCTTCTCTTTTGCTTGTGACCCGATTGTGTGTTTTTGTTTAATTTGTTCATGCAGCTCCATCCCAGCTGCATCAGGCTCTATTGCGACGTTTTTAAAAACTATTCAAGATGCAGAATTAGAAAATTTGAACATACATTGGAATGATGTGTTTTTTTTAGGGACACTCAGTTGTTTTGTTCATCTGCGGGAAAGGTAAAGGTGACCGCGTCAATCCTATCGCCATCGGCACAGCGGTAATACTTGGGCCGCAGACCGACGGGGACAAAGCCCGATGCGCGATAAAGAATTTCGGCCTCATTGCCGCGCCGCATTTCAAGCATCACTTTGCGGACGCCTGATCTTTTCATGTCCTCTAATGTTTTGGCTAACAATCTTGCGCCAAGGCCGCGCCGCCGCCAACGGGGGGAAACGGCAAACAGCAGCAGTTCCGCCTCGTCGAAGATCTGGCGCACCAGCGCAAAGCCGGCGGCATCCTCGCCCTCCTCGGGCGCGCCACCGTGGGGCGCGATCAGCCAGTAATGGGTGTTGCCGATGGCCAGCGCGCTCTCGATCTGCATCCGGTTCCATGCTTCGCCCCAAAATGGGTCAAAGGCGGCGTCCATGACCTCCATGATGCGGTCAACGTCGTCTTTGGGCATCATGGTATGGGCAAATCCTGCGAATCAGGCGGCGGAGGTGGCGGGCAGGCGTCCGCCCGGCAGGCGGGCATCGGGCGCGCGGCCGTAAAGCGGGGTGAGGTCTTGCGAAAAATGGTCCGGGTGCAAACCGGCCACCGCGCGCGCATCGGGCCAGAGCGCCAGCGCCAGCCCATCAGGGCCGCCCGCCGCCCGCCGCCCGTTCAGCAGCGCTTCGGCCTGGCTGCCTGCGATCAGTGCTTCGCCATGAGTCATCGCGTCCTCCGGACGCTGCGAGAGCAGATCGCCCAAAGCCTGCCCCACGGCGTCAAAACCTTGCGTGAACCATTCGCCATGGCCGCCCGTTGTGGCCACGCGTACCGGACCTGTGCCGCGCCCCAGCGCCATGGCCGCAATAAGCGCCAGCGTGGGATAGCCATAAACCGGCGCCCCCCACGCGAGCCCCAGCGCCCGCGCAGCGGCAAGGCCAATGCGCAATCCGGTAAAGCTGCCCGGCCCGCGGCCCACAGCGATCGCCTCGGCCCGCCCGCGATCGGGCAGGGCTGCGATCATCGGCACCAGCGCCTCGGCATGGCCGCGCCCCAATTGCCGGTATTCGCCCGCCACCATGGCGCCATCCTGAAACAGCGCCACAGAGCAGGCCTCGGTCGTGCATTCAATCGCCAGCCAGCGCCCGATGCGCGGATCAGGCCCCGACTTGGACGTGTTCACGCTGCGCGAACCTCGCTCACCTCGGGCACATAATATTTGATCAGGCTCTCGATCCCGTTCTTCAGCGTGGCCGAGGACGAGGGGCAGCCCGAGCAGGCGCCCTGCATTTGCAGAAACACCACGCCGTCGCGGAAACCGCGATAGGCGACATCGCCGCCGTCATTGGCAACAGCGGGGCGGATGCGGGTTTCGATCAGGTCCTTGATCTGGTCGATGATGTCGGCATCTTCTTCACGGTCGCCGGGATAGTCCTCTTCGGCCGGGACGCTGATGCTCGCGGCGGTACCGGCGGCAAACAGCGGCGCCTCGGAAATGAAATGATCGAGCAGCATGGCCACGACCTGCGGCTTGAGATCGCTCCAGGCCACGCCCTGTCCGGCGGTGACCGAGATGAAGTCGCGGCCGAAGAACACGCCCGTCACGTCGCCAAGGCTGAACAGAGCAGCGGCCAGCGGCGAGGCTGCCGCTTGTTCCTCATCGATAAATTCGCGGGTTCCGGCCACCATGACCTGCCGCCCGGGCAGGAATTTGAGCGTGGCGGGATTGGGCGTGGTTTCCGTCTCGATAAACATGCGCGTCAATTTAGGAGCGTTAACCCGTATCGACAAGGGTGGAAAAGCCATTTGTCTGTCAAATGTTGCGGATTTGGCAAGGTAAAGTCATCGCTGTTCACTGGCCTTTAAGGATGAGCCTCCCTATAGCTTGGAATATGAGCCATTTCTCCCGCGCCCCCCGCCTGCTTTCGCTTGTCATCTCGCTGGCGCTGATCGGCGCCCAGACGTCCTCGGCCCGCACGGCCTCGCCACTGCCGCCCTTGCCGTCTCAGGATGCGCCCTGGCTGTATAAAGGCAGCGATGTTCCCCATGACCGCGAATGGTATTTCGGCGTGCTGGACAATGGCGTGCGCTGGGCGGTGCGCAACAATCAGGTGCCCCCCGGACAGGTCTCGATCCGCGTGCGCGTCGATGTCGGCGCGATGCATGAACAGCCGAAAGAAGCCGGGTTTGCCCATTTGATCGAACATCTGGTGTTCCGCCAGAGCCGCTATCTGCCGCAGGGCGCGGCGATTCCCACATGGCAGCGCCTTGGCGCCACTTTCGGCAGCGACACCAATGCCGAAACGACGCCGACGGCCACCACCTATAAGATCGACCTGCCCGATGCCTCGCCCGCCACGCTGGACGAGAGCATGAAGCTGATTTCGGGCATGGTCTTTGCGCCGAACCTTTCGGACAGCGATATTCGCATCGAGGCGCCGATCGTGCTGGCCGAAAAGCGCGAGAGGGGCGGCACGGCCGAACGCCTGATGATCGCCATGCGCAAGCTGATGGCCGAGGGACAGCCGCTGGCCGCGCATGTCACGGTGGGCGACGTTGAAACGATCAACGGCGCGCGCCAGAACACGTTGCGCGCCTTTCACCAGCGCTGGTATCGCCCCGAACGGGTGACAGTGATTGTGGCGGGCGATGCCGATCCGCGCCTGACCGCCGCGCTGGTGACCAAATGGTTCGGCGAATGGAAAGCGGCCGGGCCGGCCACGCCCGACCCCGATTTCGGCGCGCCCGTTACGCCCGCCGGGGCCGATCCGGCCAATCCGGTCGGCGCCGCGCAGGTGATGATCGAGCCGACCGTGCCGCGCTCGCTGATCTATGCCGTGCTGCGCCCGTGGCATGAGAAACAGGATACGGTGGTCTATAATCAGGGGCTGATGCTGGACCAACTGGCGCTGGCGATCCTCAACCGCCGGTTGGAGGCGCGCGCGCGGGCCGGGGGCAAGTTTCTCTCCGCACGTGTCGATCAGGAAAATGAATCGCGCTCGGTCGATGGCACATTCGTCACCGTTTCGCCGCTGGACGGCGATTGGCGCGGGGCGCTGGCCGAGGTGCGCGGGATCATTGCCGATATGCTCGACCGCCCGCCCAGCGTCGAGGATATCGCCCGCGAGGCGGCCGAGATGAATGTCGTGTTCGAATCGCAGGTTCAGCAGCGCGCCCTGTTGCCCGGCGGCAAATTGGCCGACGATCTGGTCCAGGCGGTCGATATTCATGAAACGGTTGCCTCGCCCGCCGTGGTGCAGGACATTTTCAAACAGTCGATGCCGCTCTTTACCCCGCAGGCGGTGCAGCAGCATGCGCGCAGCCTGTTTACCGGCAAGGTCATCCGCTCGCTCTATGTCACGCCGGACAAGAGCGAGGCCAGCGCGCAGGATCTGCGCGAGGCCTTGCTGACCAAGGCGGTGCCCGATGAACGCGCCCGCGCCGCCGAGAAGCCCATCAGCTTTGCCCAGTTGCCCGCCATCGGCGCGCCTTCGGCTCCGCCCGAAATGCGCCCGACCGGGATGCTCGACGTGCAGGAATTGACCTTTGCCAACGGGGTGAAGGCCCAGTTCTGGCCCACCAAGGATGATCCGGGCCGCGTGATCGTCAAGGTTCGCTTTGGCGCGGGGTGGCAGGCGTTCAAGCCCGCCGACAATGCCTATGCCATGCTGGGCGGGCTGGCGCTGGTCAGTTCGGGCGAGGGGCCGCTGGGTCAGGAGGAACTGGACCGCATTTCGACCGGGCGCAAGCTGGGCTTTGATTTCCGCATCGACGATGGCTCGTTCCAGTTTACCGGCGAGACGCGCGCGGAGGATCTGGAGGACCAGCTTTATCTGTTTGCCGCCAAATTCGCGATGCCGCGCTGGGATTCGGGGCCGTTGCTGCGCGCCCGCGCGGCGGGCAAGATCCAGTTTTCCTCTTATGCCGCCAGCCCGCAAGGGGTGATGGAGCGCGACCTGCGCTATCTGCAACGCGGCAATGACGGGCGCTTTGCCGTGCCCACGCCGCAGCAATTGGACAAGGTGACGCCGGAGGGCTTCCGCCACGTCTGGGCGCCGATTCTGGCGCAGGGGCCGATCGAGGTGCAGGTGTTTGGGGATTTCGACAGCGCCAAGGGGATCGAGGCGCTGCAAAAGACCTTTGGCGCGCTGGCGCCGCGCGGGCCTTTGCAACCGGCCACGACCAAGGGCTATGCCTTTGCCCAGCCCAGCGCGCAGCCCATTGTGGAAACGCATGATGGTGATGCCAATCAGGCCGCTGCCGTGGTATCCTGGCCAACGGGCGGCGGGGTTGAGGGCTTGAGCGAGAGTCGCCATCTTGAAGTGCTCAGTCAGGTGTTTGCCAACCGCCTGCTGGCGGCAATGCGTGAAAAGAGCGGCGCTTCCTATGCGCCGCAGGTGTCGGCCGACTGGCCCCTCGACCTGCCCGCCGGCGGCACGTTGACGGCCAGCGCGCAGGTGACGCCGCAGATGGTGCCGCTGTTCTTTGAAACGGTGGACCGCATCGCGGCCGATCTGGCCACGCGCAAGATCCCGGCCAGCGAACTGGCGCTGGTGACCGAGCCCTTGCGCCAGCAGGTGGCGCGCGCGTCTTCGAGCACTGCCTTTTTCATGAGCCAGATCGAGGGCGCCACGCAGGACCCGCGCCGCTATGGTCAGGTGCGCGGGCTGATGGCCGACTATGTCAATGTGAAGCCCGAGGAACTGCAGGCGCTCGCGGCGCGCTGGCTGGTCAAGGACCGCGCGTTCCGTCTGGCGATTGTGCCTGAACGTAAATAGGGCGAAATTCTGCCTGCGATGGGGGCAGTGACGCTCCCCATCGCAGGAATTTCCGTTCAATCTGATCGAAAACAGCGGCTATCCATCCGCCGCATAGACCTGTATGGGCAGCAACCTTGTCTGGGCCCCGGCAGAATCACATCTTGGGATTCATGGCATCGGGCAGGATCTGTTTCGCGGTATGTACTAAACAGTACATTTTTCGTCAAGGCCGTAACGTGATGCGGCGTGTGGAGTAAGGAAAAGTGGCAAGCAACTGGACCCCGGAAAGCTGGAAGACCCGCGAGGCGCGGCATCTTCCCGTGTATCAGGACGCCGAAGAACTCGGCCGGGTGGAGCAGACGCTGGCCAACTTTCCCCCGCTGGTTTTTGCAGGCGAGGCACGCGCGCTCAAGGCTGAACTGGCCAAGGTGTCGGCGGGCAAGGGCTTCCTGCTGCAGGGCGGCGATTGCGCGGAAAGCTTTGCCGAATTCCACCCCAACGCGATCCGCGACACGTTCCGCGTGCTGCTGCAGATGGCGGTGGTGCTGACCTTTGCCAGCAAGCAGCCGGTGGTCAAAGTGGGCCGCATCGCGGGCCAGTTCGCCAAGCCGCGCAGCGCGCCGACCGAGAAACTGGGGGATCTGGAACTGCCCAGCTATTTCGGCGACATTATCAACGGCAGCGATTTCACCCCGGAATCGCGCCGCAATGACCCGAACCGCATGCTTCAGGCCTATGGCCAGAGTGCCTCGACGCTCAACCTGCTGCGCGCCTTTGCCAGCGGCGGTTATGCCAACCTGCGTCAGGTGCACAAGTGGACGCTCGAGCATCTCGATCACAGCCCCTGGGGCGAGCGTTTCAGCGCGATGGCCGACAAGATCGGCGAGGCGCTGGACTTCATGGCGGCCTGTGGCGTCGATCCGCAAAGCGTGCCCCAGCTTCAGGGCACCAATTTCTACACCAGCCATGAGGCGCTGCTGCTGCCTTATGAGCAGGCGCTGACGCGTCAGGATTCGCTGACCGGCGAATGGTATGACTGCTCCGCGCATATGCTGTGGATCGGGGACCGCACGCGCTTCGACAATTCGGCGCATGTCGAATTCCTGCGCGGCGTGGGCAATCCGATTGGTGTCAAGTGCGGGCCTTCGCTGGCGCCCGAACTGCTGCTGCGTCTGCTGGATCAGTTGAACCCGGCACGTGAGGCCGGCCGTATCACGCTGATCGCCCGTTTCGGCCATGACAAGGTCGAGGCCCATCTGCCCGCTCTGGTGCGCGCGGTGAAGGCCGAGGGGCATCCGGTAGTGTGGTCGTCCGATCCGATGCACGGCAATGTCGTCAAGTCGGACAGCGGCTACAAGACCCGTCCGTTCGACCGCATCCTCAAGGAAGTGCGCGACTTCTTCGCCGTGCACCGCGCCGAAGGCACCCATGCGGGCGGCATCCATATCGAGATGACCGGCAAGAATGTGACCGAATGCACCGGCGGGTTGATCGATGTGACCGATGCCACGCTGGCCGATCGTTATCACACGCATTGCGATCCGCGCCTCAACGGTGCGCAGTCGATCGAGCTGGCCTTCCTGCTGGCTGAGGAATTGAACAGCGAGGCGCAGGAGCGCCGCGCGGCGGCCTGATCGGGCCAAACGGAACCAAGGGGGAGGGGGCCATAACGGCCCCCTTTCTTTTTTCCGCCACGCGGCTAAGTCACCGATATGACAGAGACGAAATCCTCTCCGCTGAGCGTTGCCTTGATCGTGCTGGCCGTGGTGCTTTCGGGCATCATCCATATCGCCATGCTCTCGGCGCAGCGGGAAAGCATTCAGGCGGCGCTGGCGGCAGCCGACGCCACCACCATGGTCGAGGCGATGAAGGCGCGTGAAACGATGCTGATCGCGCAGGCCAATCAGGGCGGGCTGGACGGCGATGTGCGTGCAGGCGCGCTGGGCGAGGCGGCGGTGCTGCGTCAGGGCAAGCTGAGCGCGCAGCCCGGCGCCCCGCGCGCACCCGGCATTGACGCCATCGCTACGCGGATCGCGGGCCTGCGGGCGCAGGCATCCTCGGCGGCGGAGCGCAGCGGTCAACTTGGTCTGGGCGAGAGCTTGCTGCTGCTGGGCATTTTGCTGCTGGCCTTGTCCCAGATCATGGCGGCGCGCCTGTTCCTGTGGCTGGGCGGTGCTCTCGGTCTTGGTGGCGTCGCGGTGGCAGTTTTGGGAGTTTTGGCATGAACCTGCATCTTTGGGGTCTCTATTGCGTTACGGTGTTCCTCATCAGCGCCTCGCCCGGCCCCAACATGCTGCATATCATGAGCCGCAGCGTTGAGCTGGGCCTGCGCGGTTCGTTTCCGGCGATGGCGGGGTGCATGAGCGCGCTGGTGGTGATGATGACGGCAAGCGCGCTGGGCCTGACCGCGTTGCTCTTTGCGCTCCCCGGCGCGTTTGAGGTGCTGCGCCTCGTTGGCACGGCCTATCTGGTTTATCTGGGCATCAAGGCATGGCGCGCGCCCGTCACCGATGCGGGCGAGGAAGCGGTCGAGTTTGCACGCCCCGGCCTGTCGCGCTGGGCGGTCTATCGCGGGGGCTTCACCATCGCCATCTCGAACCCCAAGGCGCTGCTCTTTGCCGCCGCCTTCTTGCCCCAATTCATCGACCCGGCCCAGCCCAAGGCGATCCAGCTTGGCATCCTCATCAGCACTTTCGCGGTCATCGAAACCTTCTGCTATTTCACCTATGCCGTGGGTGGGCGAGGGCTGGCCGGATGGCTGCGCCGCCCCGCCGCCCAGCGCTGGTTCAACCGCGTAACGGGGACGGTGTTTATGGGCTTTGGCGCTATGTTGTTGCGTTCGCAAAAGGCGTAAGATGGGGCCTCCGGCAGGCAAAGGGCGGGGGCCCTTTGCAATCCCGTTATGGGGTGGTGCCTGATCGGCTTTGTTACTCTTTTCAGTGAAGCGGTTTAATGGCCTGCGGCGCGGTGGCGTTGCGCAGAATTGAACCTGTTACGCAACGTGGCCAGTAACAGGGTTGCAAAGGAACAAGTCCCTTTGCCCGCCGGAGGCAATGGCGAAACCCCAAACTAAGGCAGCAACACACTCGCCCCCACCGTCTGGCGGCCTTCCAGCGCGCGGTGGGCCTCGGCGGCATCGGTCAGGGCAAAGCTCTGCCCCACCGGCACTTTAACCGCCCCGCTTTCCAGCATTTCAAACAGCCGCGCCACGCCCGCTGCGCTCTCGGCGGCGGTCGCGTAATAGTCCCACAGGCGAGGCCGCGTCACGTAGATCGAGCCTGCCGAGGCCAGCGCCCCCAGTGCCACGCCTGTTACCGGCCCGCTGGCATTGCCAAACGAGAGGATGGTGCCGCGCGGGCGGACGCTGGCCAGCGATACCGGCCAACTGGCCGCGCCCACGCCGTCGAAACTGGCCGCCACGCCCACGCCGCCGGTCACCTCGCGGACCTGCGCCGCAACATCGGGCGAGCCGGACAGCAGTACGGACTCCGCTCCCGCTTCACGCGCCATTGCCGCCTTGGCTTCGGACCCGACAACGCCGATCACCCGCACGCCCAGCGCATGGAGCCATTGCACAAGGATCTGACCCACACCACCTGCTGCTGCATGGACCAGTGCCCATTCGCCTGCTTTGAGCGCCACCGCCCTTTCAACCAGACATTCGGCCGTACAGCCCTTGAGCATGGCGGCGGCGGCCGTTTGCGCGCTGATACCGTCGGGAATGCGGAACCACCCGGCGGCGGTCGTGATCCGCGCGGTGGCATAGGCCCCCAGCGCCGGGCCAAAAGTGGCCACGCGGTCGCCCGGCTTGAAGGCGGATACATCCGGCCCCACCGCCTCGACGACGCCTGCTGCCTCGCTGCCCAGACCGGAGGGCAGGGGGCAAGGGTAAAGGCCCGAGCGATAATAAGTATCGATGAAATTCAGCCCCACCGCCTCATGCACCACGCGGATTTCGCCGGGGCCGGGTTCATGCAGGTCGACCTCGTGCCAGCGGATCACGTCGGGCCCGCCGGTCTGGGCGAAATAGGCTTGCAGCGCTTTCATCGTTTTATCATCCTTCCGGCCCGGCAAAGCCCGGTAAATAGGCCGCCTTGGGACTATTGGCCAATTTCAGCGCTTTGGCCAGCGCGGCGGCGAAATTATCTTCCAATTTGTCGCGTTTTATATGGTCGCGAAAGAAATCGGCCCATAAAAACTCCGCATAAGGCGTCGCTGTCTTGGCATAGCCGCCCCCGCGCCGGACCGCGCCCGCCAGCGAGCGGAACGGGTCATCGGCCAATTTCCCGACATGGCGTGGCAAATCGGCCCAGTCATGCCTTTTGCCATTGTCATCATAGGGGTGCAGCCAGTTGTAATAGTCCATCACCGAAAAGAAGCGCTTTTTGCTCAATTGGCCCAGCCGCGCCTCGACCGAGACCAGCACGTGCTCGACGCCTTCCTCATACAGCGCGCGGGCCAGATGGTGATGGTCAATCACCCACCATGTATCGCCCGGCCCATGCACCACCGGGATCAGATGCTGGCCCAGCCATTGCCCGGCCTCTTTCTGCTCGCGCCAATGCTGCTGTTTTTCGCGCACCTCGGCCATGCCAACGGTCATTTGCGTCGGCCGCAGATCACGCAGCCTGACCGGATTGAGCACCGGCTGGACCGGGTGGTTCATGGCCATTGGGGAGTTCTCCTTTGCCTCACACGGCGCTGTCCTGCCATGACGCCCCCGCCCGCGCCACGGCATCGGCCACCGAAAATGTCGAATCCTGCGCCAGTTGCGCCATGCCCGCCGCGATCAGCACATCGCGCACCCGGTCATGCGCACGGGCCAGCAAAACGCGCTGGCCATGCTGGGCGCGGTCCAGCACGAATTCGTCCAGCGCGTCGATGGCGGTGGCATCCAGATCGTTCGATTCCTCGAGACTGAGGACCACCACCGGCACCCCCGACGCCCCCGCTCGCGCCGCAATAGTATTGAGTACGCTTTCCGCATTGGCGAAAAACAGCGGCGCATTGGGGCGGAACAGCGCGATATTGGCGGGTGCGCGCGCATCGTCATGGCGGGCGATATCCACGAAATCATGGCCATCGCCCACTTGGCCCAGCGCGCTGACCGAGGGATGGGCCAGATCATAGAGCAGCATGGCAATGGACAGGGCAATCGCCGCCAGCATCCCGTTGAGCACCCCCAGCCCCAGCACGCCCACCGCCGCGGCTACGGCTACCGCACCATCGCGCCGGATCGTAAACAGGCGCCGGATTGGAGCGGGGTTCAGCGCGTGGGTCAGCGCGGCGATCACTACGGCGGCCAGAATGGGCTCTGGAATCCGCCCGATGGCGGGCGCCGCAAACAGCGCAAGGCCCAGCAGCGCCAGCGCCGCCACAATCGCCGCCCAGCGGCTTTGCGCTCCCGCCGAGGCATTGGCATTGGCCGCCGAAAAGCCCGCGCCCACCGGCATGCCCTGCGCCAGACCTGCGGCCAGATTGGCCAGACCCAGCGCGCTCAGTTCACGGTTGGCATCGAGCCGGTCGCCATTCTGCAGGGCCAGACCGCGCATCGTCCCCCAGCTCTCGGCAAACAGGATCAGCGCGATCGGTGCGGCAATCTGGGCCAGTCGCGGCAACAGCGCGAAGGGTGGCAGCGCGAAATCGGGCCATGTCAGCGCGACTTCGCCCACCAGCGCCACGCCCCATGCGGTCGGGTTCAGCCACCAGCCCAGCAGCAGCCCGCCCCCGATCACCATCAGCGATCCCGGCCAACGCGGCACCCGCCGCAACGCCAGCAGCGCCGCCAGTGCCCCAAGCCCCAGCAGCAGGCTGGGCCAATTGGTGCGGGGCAGGGCCATGATGATTTCGGCCAGCAGCCGCCACATGGGCGCCCCCGGCACGCTGATGCCCAGAA
This sequence comes from Novosphingobium sp. KACC 22771, assembly GCF_028736195.1. Classification (GTDB taxonomy): domain Bacteria; phylum Pseudomonadota; class Alphaproteobacteria; order Sphingomonadales; family Sphingomonadaceae; genus Novosphingobium. Next base: position 1,580,406 of record NZ_CP117881.1, read on the forward strand.
GATGCGGCAATTGACGCGCCATGATCGTGATCGCCAGCCCCAGCGCAAACCCGCGCAGCACCGGCCGCGAGATAAACCCGGCCAGACTGCCCAGCCGGAACGCCCCCAGCGCGACAAAGATCACTCCCGTCAGCACCACCAGCGCGGTGGCCGCAGCGCCCTTGTCGCCCAAGCCCTCTGACGCAAGACCGATCAGCGCCGCGCCCAGAATGGCCGCCGAAGAGGATGTGGGCGCGATCACCGCATAGCGGCTGCGCCCGAGCATCGCATAGGCCAGCGCGCCTGCCACCGCCGCCGCGATCGCGCGACCCGGCGCCAGCCCCGCCATCCCGGCATAGGCCACCGCCTCGGGCAGCAGCAATCCGGCAAGGCCAAGGCCGGTCAGCAGATCGCGTCTGGGGATGCTCTCCATGACGCCAAGCTTGGACCCGCCATTGGGCAAGTCAAGCCGCGCGTATTAATCTTCCACCGGTTCGACATCGACGGAGACAGCGAGATTTTGCCCCGCTCCGCCCAGAAACACCCCGTCAATGGGGGCGATATCGGCATAATCGCGCCCCATCGCGACAAAGATATGGTCGGTGCCCGCCAGCACATCATTGGTGGGATCAAACCCCACCCAGCCAATTTCCCCGCCGCACCACAGCGCGGCCCATGCATGCATCGCATCGGCCCCCACCAGACGCGGTTGGCCCGGCGGGGGAAGTGTGCGCAGATAACCGCTGACATAGGCGGCGGGAATGCCATGCGCCCGCGCGGCCACGATCATCACATGGGCAAAATCCTGACACACGCCGCGTTTCTGCTCAAAGGCGTCCTGCGCGGTGGTGGTGACGCTGGTGGCGGTGCCGTCATAGGCAAAGCTCTCGTGGATCGCCTTCATCAGCGCGTGTCCTGCGGCCAGCACGCTTTTATCCGGGGCGAGAAAGGGCGCGGCCCATTGCGCAATCGCGGCCGAGGGCGGGGCCATCGGCGAGGCAAACAGATAGGAGGCAGGGCCCATCGCCGACAGATCGGGCAGGGCCAGAGCGGCGGCGCGGATGCTGGCAATATCGGGCGCCTCGGCATCGTCAGGCGAGAGCGGCGGCGCGTCCACCTCGATCTCGAAACGGCTTTCGATACTCAGTTTCGAGAGTGCCTCGCGCAGGATCACGCGATGACGGTGGACAATCCATGGCCCGTCCGCTTCCTCGATCTCGGCAGGGGGCGGATCGAGTTTCAGCGCGAATTGTGCCATCTTTTGCCCCGGCCATGCCGCCGGTTTCAGCCGGAGGTTGAGCCGCGCCAGACGCACCACGCCGTCATAGCGCAGGCTGGTGGTGTGGTGAATGCGATAGCGCATGAAAGGGTCAGCCTTGCAGCGGCGTGCGGCCCGCGACCGCCGTGTCGAATTGCAGGAAATAGCGTGCCGAAATCGAATCCGAGAGCGCCTGAAGCCGCAGTTCGATCTCGCTCATGCGCATGGCATCAAACTGATCGACCGTCAGGCTGACCAGCGGGCTCAGCACGGCGCGCACCTCGCGCAGCGGCGCCTCGGGCAAGGCATCCTCGCGCAGCGAGGGCAGGGCGGCGATATGGCGCTCGACCGCCTGCACCTGATGGACAAGGCTGCGGGGATTGTCGGGGTCGAGCAGCAGCAGGTCATAGACCGGATCGCGCAACGGTGCGGACAGATAGCGCGAACGATAGGTGATCTGGCTGTCGAAAATGTCGAGCAAAGTGTTGAGCCGGTCGCTCTCCTCGCCCGCGCCCTCCAATTGGCGCGCGATGCGGCAGAGCGAAAGAGCGCGCTCGATGCGCCGCCCCATGTCGAGAAAACGCCATGCGGGGCCGCGCACCATATCCTCCGCGCCCAGGCCCGAGAGCGCGGCGAACCGCTCGATCAACTGTCGCGCGACGCGCAGCAGCACGCCGGGGCGATGCGAATCGAGCGTGGGCAACGGGCGGCTGGCGATCCGCCAGAAATCGGGCGCGAAACGGTCGCGCAGCGATTGGCCGACATTGCGCTGGGTGTTGAGCAGCGCAGCCACCCCGCCCGGCAGGTCCTGTTCCACCAGCGCGGCGCGGCATGCCTCGGCATGCGAAAGCGCGCCATGGCCGGGCGCCAGCGCCCCCCAGTTGGCCAGCAGATCCACCAGCCTCGCGCGTACTTCAGGATGGCCGCTGGCGCCCGCGTCCACTTCGATCCCGCCGCCCAGGATCGAGCGGATCACGCGCACCGTCATTTCCGCCCGCTCGCCATAGCGGCCGAACCAGAACAGGTTGTCGGCCGCCTGCGCCGCCAGCACCCCGCCATCGCGCCGGATCGCGGGCGCGCCGGTCAGGGTGACGCGGCTGAACCGTTCCTCATCGGCCTCGTCCACCACGCAGACATCGGCGGACAGATCGCCTTCGCCCATCAGCGTGGTGGCAATCTTGCCCGAGGAGGAGAGGCGGGCAAAGCCGCCCGGCATGACCACCCATTCGCCGTCTGCCCCGCGCGCCACAAAGGCGCGCAGCGTAAAGGCGCGCGGCTCAAACCCGTCCTCGATCAAGGCGGGCGTGGTGGACAGATGGATGATTTCCTGCGCGCAATAATCCATCGGGCGGCGCGCCATGGCGGCCAGAAATGCCGCGCGCGCCTTGGGCGACAATTGCGCGCCGGGGGCGGGCTGCACCATGGCCAACCCTTCGACCCTTTGGCCAAAGGCGGGGGCCACCATCAATTCATCCAGCCGCGCGCGCACCAGATCCGCCTCGGCCTCGCCCCCGCACCACCATGTCGCGACATTGGGCAGCAGCGGGTCTTCGCCCAGCAGGGTTTGGAACAGGCGCGGCAGGAAGGCGGCAAAGGCGGGCGCCTCGACCACCTCGACCCCGGGCCAGTTGGCCATGGCGACCTGTCCCCCGCTCCAGCAATCGGCCAGATCGGGCACGCCGATGGTCGAGCGGGCATCGAAATTGAGCGGATCGAGCGAATTGGTGTCGATCCAGCGCCACAGCGCATCGACCCGTTTTGGCCCGCCGATGGTGCGGACATAAAGCTTGCCGTCGATGACGGTCAGATCGCGCCCCTCGACCAGAGGAAAGCCCAGATAGCGCGCCAGATGGGCCTGCTCGGGATAGGACTGGTTGAACCGCCCGGGCGTCAGCAGGGCGATCCGCGGCGATTCGCGAGGGCAATCGGCGGAGAGGCCCTGACGCAATTGTCCAAAAAAGCCCGCCAGCCGCCGCGCATGGATGTCCGAGAGCAGCGACCCCGTCCCGCGCGACAGCGCCAGCCGGTTTTCCAGCGCATAGCCCACGCCATTGGCCAGCCGCAGCCGATCGCCCAGCACGCGCCATTGCCCATGCGGCCCGCGCGCCAGATCGACCGCATAGACATGGATATAATGGCCCCGGCGCGGCAAAACACCGCTCATGGCGCGGGCGAAATAGCGGCTGCCCGCGACCACGGCGGCGGGCAGATGCCCTTCACGCACCAGATCCTGCGGCCCGTAAATATCGCCCACCACCGCTTCGAGCAGGCGGGCCCGCTGCACCAGCCCCGCCTCGACCTTGGCCCATTCCTGTGCGCCCACGATCAGCGGCATCGGCGTGAGCGGCCAACTGCGCTCCTCCGCATCCCCGGTCATGCGGAAGCTCATGCCCATGTCGGCGATTTGGCGCGCCAGCAATTCCTGCGCCGACAGGCCCGAATCCTGCGCCAGCGTATGCAGCCCGCCCGCCATCATCCGCCATTTCGCCGCCACCTCGGGCGGGGCATGGCGAAACAGGTCGCCCGCATCCACGTCGACCGGATAGTCCTTCAGCCAATCCACCGGCTGGGCCTTGCTGGGCGCGCGGGTGGCCAAATTATCCCAGCCAGCCGGGGCGGCGCAGGTCGAGCGTCATCGGGAATTCGCCGGGCCATTCCTGCGCGGGCGCAGGTTGAAACCCCGGCGTATGGCCGATGTCGGAAAAGCGCGCCTTGCGCCGTCCCTCGGCCTCGAATGCATTGACCGGCACCGTATCGTAATTGCGCCCGCCCGGATGCGCGACCTCATAGACCGCGCCGCCAAGGCTGCGATGGTTCCATGTGTCATAGATGTCGAAGGTCAGCGGCGCATGGGGCGGCAGCATCGGATGCAGGCAATTGGCCGGCCACCACGCCTTGTAGCGCACCGCCCCCACGCCTTCGCCCGGCGTGCCGGTGGGGTTCATCGGGATGCGGCGGCCGTTGCACGTAATGATATGGCGCCCGGCAACAAGGCCGGTGGCGCGCACCTGCAAACGCTCGGTCGAACTGTCGACAAAGCGCACCGTCCCGCCGATCGCCCCGGTTTCACCCAGCACGTTCCAAGGTTCGAGCGCATGGGCGATTTCCAGTTGCACCCCGCCGCCCTCGGTCGTGCCGTGGATGGGAAAGCGGAATTGGCGCTGGGCCTCAAACCACACGGGGTCGAAATCATAGCCCGCACGGCGCAGATCCGACAGCACATCCAGGAAATCGGCCCACACGAAATGGCCCATCATAAAGCGGTCGTGCAACTGCGTGCCCCAGCGTACCAGCGGCCCGCCCTGCGGTTCTCGCCAGAACCATGCGGCCAGCGCGCGGATCAGCAATTGCTGGGCAAGGCTCATGCGCGCATCTGGCGGCATCTCGAAACCGCGAAATTCGACCAGACCCAGGCGGCCGGTGGGGCCATCGGGGCTGAACAGCTTGTCGATGCAGATTTCGGTGCGATGGGTGTTGCCCGTCACATCGACCAGCAGATTGCGGAACAGGCGGTCGACCACCCATGCCAAGGGCTGCGGCTGATCCGGCCCCGGCACCTGCGCCAGCGCGATTTCCAGCTCATACAGCCCATCATGGCGCGCCTCGTCGATGCGCGGCGCCTGACTGGTCGGGCCGATGCACAGGCCCGAGAACAGATAGGAGAGCGAGGGGTGCCGCTGCCAATAGGTGACGAAGCTCTTGAGCAGATCGGGGCGGCGGATGAAGGGGCTGTCGAGCAGGCTCGGCCCGCCCAGCACGATATGGTTGCCCCCGCCCGTGCCCACCGCGCGGCCATCAACCATGAAGCGGTCCGCCGTCAGCCCGACCTCGCGCGCGACATCATAGAGCGTTTCGGTGATGCGCACCGATTCGCGCCATGAGGCGGAAGGCTGAATATTCACCTCGATCACGCCGGGATCGGGCGTGACCTTCAGCACCATCAGGCGCGGATCGGCGGGCGGGGGATAGCCCTCGATCCTTACCGGCAGGCCGCTTTCCTGGGCCACGCGCTCCACCGAAGCGATGAGGTCGAGGTAATCCTCCAGCGTTTCGACCGGGGGGATGAAGACGCAAAGGTGATCGCGCCGCGCCTCGACCGTAATCGCTGTGCGCACCACGCCCTCGATGGCCACCTGTTCGACATAGGTGTTGCCGGCGTCCTGGGGCGAGGCATCCGATACGCGCTGAAACGCGCCCTGTGTCCGCGCGGCGGCTTCGCGCTCGGCGGCAAGGCCATAGAAATCGGGCAAGGGCGCGAGCGGGGCGGCGGTGTCCTGCGGATTGATGAAAGGATAGTCCGACGCCACCACATGAGGCAGCGAGGAAAGCGGCAGGCGATAGCCCAGCGCCGCATCACCCGGCACCGCATAAAGCGCCCCGCGCCGCAACCGCCACTTTTCCGACCGCCAGCGCCGGATCGGCTGATGTGCCGCCTGCCACCAGCGCTGGATCGGCAGGACATAGCCCACCGGCTTGTTCAGGCCACGCTGGAACGTACGCATATAACGCGCGCGTTCTTCGGGATTTTCCAGCTCCGGTGCATCGGGCGCGACATTATCGGGCAGTTGCGCCTCGCGCATGATCCAGTCCACCGCGTCTTCATAGACCGGCTGAACAAATTCCTCATCCACGCCCAGGGTCGCGGCAATGCCGCGCATCACCTGTTCCGCGCTTTGCGGCGCCATATCGGGCGGGGGCGCCTCACGCGGCAAGGTTTCGCCCGCGATCAGCGCCGCATCGCGCCACACCGGCATGCCATCCTTGCGCCAATAGATCGAATAGCCCCAGCGCGGCAGGCTTTCGCCCGGATACCATTTGCCCTGCCCATGATGCAGCAGCGAACCGGGGGCGAATTCATCGCGCAGGCGGCGGATCAGGCGGTCGGCATAGGCGGCCTTGGTGGGGCCGACGGCGTCGCTGTTCCATTCGGGGGCCTCGAAATCGCCGTCGGCAATAAAGGTCGGCTCGCCCCCGATCGTCATGCGCATGTCCTGCGCGGCGATGTCCTCATCCACCTTGTCGCCCAGCGCCAGTACGGCCTCCCAGCGCTCATCGGTAAAGGGCTTGGTGATGCGCACCGCTTCATGGATGCGGTGGACGCTCATTTCGAAATGGAAATCGACTTCGGCCGGTTCGGCAAGGCCGGAAATCGGCGCCGCGCTGCGATAATGCGGCGTGGCGCAGAGCGGGATATGCCCTTCGCCCGCCAACATGCCACTGGTGGCATCCATCGCGATCCAGCCCGCGCCCGGCACATAGGCCTCGGCCCATGCGTGCAGATCGCAGACATCCTGCGAAACGCCCTTGGGCCCCTCGACCGGGATCACATCAGGCGTCATCTGGATCGAATAGCCGGAGACGAAACGCGCGGCAAAACCCAGCCGCCGCAGCAGATTGACCAGCAACCACGCCGAATCGCGGCACGATCCCGATCCGATCTTGAGCGTTTCCTCCGGTTCCTGAACCCCGGCCTCCATGCGGATCACATAATTGACCGCCTGATAAACGGCCATGTTCACATCGACGAGGAAATCGACCGTGCGCTGCTTTACATCGGCAAAACGCTCATACAGCTTTTCGAACAGCGCACCCTGGGGCTCGACATCGAAATAGGCGGCCAGATCTTCCTTGAGCGCCGCGTCGTATTCGAACGGGCGTTCCTCGGCATATTCCTCAACGAAGAAGTCAAAGGGGTTGATCACCACCATATCGGCCAGCAGATCGACCTCGATGCTGAAATGATCGACCGGATCGGGAAACACCAACCGCGCCAGCCAGTTGCCATGCGGGTCCTGCTGCCAATTGAGGAAGTGGTTTTCCGGGCTGATTTTCAGCGAGTAATTGGGAACCAGTGTTCGGCTGTGCGGCGCGGGGCGAAGGCGGATCACCTGCGGCCCCAAACGGATCGGTTTGCTGTAGCGATAGCGGGTGAGGTGGTGCAGGCCAGCTGTGATCATGAACGCGAGTGTGCGCGAAAGGTTTGTGCGCTGCAATATGGAATTGCGGGCCATATCAACAAACCCGGTTGCGCTTTGGTTCCCTGTGGTTCAGCAGGGCGCTTGAAAATGGAGTGACGGGCAAGTGCTGGCGCAAATGGCCCCCGCGCCGGGGGTTTTGACAATCGATCTTGACGCGTTGGTGGACAATTGGCGCCGCGTGGCGCGTGATGTTGCGCCCGCGCAGGCCGCCGCCGTGGTCAAGGCCGATGCCTATGGGCTGGGCGCGGGGCGGGTGGTGCCGGCGCTGGCGGCGGCGGGATGCCGGGCGTTTTTTGTGGCCAATCTGGTCGAGGCTTTGGCGATCCGCCCCTTGGTGCCTGATGACGCGGTGCTGGCGGTGCTCAACGGGCTGCATCCTGGCGGCGAGCCTTTTGCCGCCGAGGCGGGGATCACGCCGGTTTTGAACAGTGTGGCCCAAGCACGGCGCTGGCAACCCTTTGCCCGCCCGGCCATGCTTCAGGTCGACACCGGCATGGCGCGTCATGGGCTCGATATGGCCGAAGCGGCGGCGCTGGCGGGGGATGCGGATTTTCGCGCGGGTGTGCCTTTGCTGGCGCTGATCAGCCATCTGGCCTGTGCGGATGAGCCGGACAGGGCCGAAAACGCCGACCAATTGGCGCGGTTTGCGGCGGCATCAGCACTGTTTCCCGGCGTGGCGCGCTGTTTTGCCAATTCGGGCGGGGTGCAATTGGGCGCGGCCTATCATGGCGATATGGTGCGCGCCGGGCTGTGCCTCTATGGCGCGGAACCTGCCGATGGGCGCGGCGTGCCGTTTCGCCCGGTGGTGGGACTGGCGGCGCGTGTTTTGCAAACCCGTACCGTGGCCGCCGGGACCGGCGTGGGCTATGGCCAGACATGGCAGGCGCCGGGGGAAACGCGGCTGGCGCTGCTCTCGATCGGCTATGCCGACGGTTTCCCGCGCAGCCTGTCGGGGCGCGGCGCGGTTTGGGCGCAAGGGGCGCTCCTGCCCATCGTTGGCCGGGTGTCGATGGATGTGACGGTGGTCGATGCTTCTGCGCTCTCCGAAGGGGCGTTGACGGAGGGTGATCTGGTCGAAATCATCGGGCCACATTGCCAGATTGAGGACGTAGCGCAGGAGGCGGGCACGATTGCTTATGAAATCCTGACCCAATTGGGCCATCGCTATGAAAGACGCTATCTCTAGCGGGCGCTGCACCGTGCCGTCTCGCCGCGCTGACAGGCGGGGCAGATACAGCCCGCCATCATCGCATTGAGGAGATGAGTGTCATGATCGGCTTCGGGCGTGTCGATGATGGTGCGCTGCTGTTCGCCGCATGCGATAAACAGGCTGCCCTCGCGCGCCAGAGCGAGCAGGATGGGGGCGATGACCTCATCGGGCGCGGTGCTTTGCGAACCGGCGCAGAGATAGCGGTGGAAAGTCTTTGAAAAGATGGATTGCTTCCACATATCGATCCCTTGGGTCTGGCCTGAATGGGGCCGCAGGGATGGCTATGGCATGGGATGCCGCAGCGGTGGAGTCGGTTAACCATGATCGTTATGCGCGAATTGTTCCGAAAGAGGACCGCGCTATGTCTGATTTTTTCAGCGGTTGATCTGCCGCGCCATTCCGGCCCATCCAAAGCTGGGCAAAAATAGCGCGGCAAACCCTTCAAGACATCAGAACTCGAACTTCACCGTCGCGCCATAGGTGCGCGGATCGCCAAGGTTGGCAGCGATCAGGCCGGTGTTGCCGCTGGCCACGGTCAGCATTTCGACATAATTGGTGCCGGTTGCGTTGCGGACCCAGCCATAGATGTCCAGCCCGCGATCCTGACGCCAGCCGGCGCGGAAATTGTGCAGTGAATAGCCCTTTACCCAGGTGTAGATCGAGGCCGAGGCGTTGGACGACCAGCTTGAGCGATAGGAGGCGTCATAGCCGACATAGACCTCGCCATCCTTGCCGAACAGCTTGGCCGGAACGTTATATTCGCCGCCCCAGCTCAGCGCATATTTCGACACGCCCGGCAGGCGTTGGCCCGAAATGTCGCAGGATGCCGGGCTGAACGCCCCCGGAACGCCCGCGGCGCCCGGCGTGCCGGTGGTGGTGGTGCCGCCCGACAGTTCAGGCGGGCAGGGGGCCGTGGTGAATTTGGTATATTTCGCATCGGTCAGCGCGGCGTTGACATAGGCGCTGAAGCGGTCGCTGGGCCGCACCGAGAAATCGCCTTCAAGGCCCTGCGTGCGCACCTGTTCGGCATTGGCCAGATAGCCGCGCAGCACGCCCAGCGCGCCATTGGTCACCTGCGCCTGGAAATTGTCGATCGTGGTGCGGAACGCGGCCAGATTGACCGTCACCTTGCGGTCCAGCCACTGGCTCTTGAAGCCCAGTTCGAAATGGTTGACCGTTTCGGGCTTGACCGTGGCGGCGGCCAGAATCGGCTGGCCATTGGCGTCCGAGGGCACGCCGTTCAGGTTGACCCCGCCCGACTTGAACGTCTTGGCATAGGTGGCATAGGCGCGCACATCGCGGGCCAGCGCATAGGACAGCGTTAGGTCATAGCTGAAATTCCACGCCGAATAGCGGGCCGGGAATTGCTGGGACGAAAGCACGCCCGCCTGCGCGCCCAGCAGCGAATTGGCGCCCGTGCCCGAGGAGGGGAAAATCTGCGTACCGGCCGAATTGTTCACGACCGAATTGTACCAGCCCTTCTTCTGGTCATAATTCAGGCGCACGCCCGGCTGGATGGTGAAACGATCCGTCACCTTCCAGCTCAACTGGCTGAAGGCGGCCAGGCTGGTGTTGTTGAGGCGGATGTCATTCTTGGCGGTCAGGCCGTTGAGGATATCCGGCACGCAGGTGGCCGAGGAGCCGGTGGGGCAGATCGCGTTGATCTGGGTGGACGAGAGCAGGAAGCGGCTCGCCGCGCTGCCCTGCTGCTGGGTGCCGGTGGTGTGGACCGCCTGATTGAAGGCGAACAGGCCGATGTTCCAGTCAAATTTGCTGGTCGAGAGGCTGTAGCGGAACTCCTGCGTATATTGTTCCTGCTTGGTCGGGTTCTGGCTCAGCGTGGTGATCGGCAGGCCGGTGTAGTCGCGGTCATTCGACGGGTTCCAGTCCCAGAAACGCCATGCGGTGATGCTGGTGAAGATTCCGGGGCCGACCTGCGCCTTGACCTTGAGCGAGGCGCCGCCGATGCGGTTGGTCGCGCGCAATTCGCTGTCGAGATCGGTTACGCGGGCATAGGGATTGGTGCTGGCGGGCGTATAGTTCAGCAGCGCGGCAAGCTGGGGGAACTGCCGGGGGGCGGCGCGCTGGGTGCTGCCATAGCCATAATAGACGGTAGCGCAGCACGAGGGGTTCTGCTCGTTGTAATCGGCGGCCAGCGTGACATCCACCGTGGCCGAGGGGCGCCACAGGATCTGCCCGCGCAGGCCCAGATTGTCCTGCGACTGCACCCAGCTCTTGCTGGTGGTGTTATAGATCGTGCCGTTGCGCCCCGTTGACGATACCGCGATGCGCGCCGCTACGTTTTCCGACAAAGGCCCCGATACGGCCAGTTTCAACTGGCGATAGCCGTAATTGCCGACGGAGACTTCGCCCCGGCTTTCAAAGTTGAACGTGGGCGCGCGGCTGGTGATGTTGATCGCGCCGGCGGTGGTGTTCTTGCCATACAGCGTGCCCTGCGGCCCGCGCAGCACTTCGATCTGGCCCGCATCGAGGAAGTCGAACGTGCTGGCCGCCGCGCGGCTGAAATAGACGTCATCGACATAGATGCCCACACCCTGTTCGATGCCGTCGTTGGTCAGGCCAAAGGGTGCGCCAAGGCCGCGCAGGTTGGCCGCCGAATTGCGCGGGTTGGACGAATAGAACTGCAAGGTGGGGGCCAACTGCTGCAGGCGGTTGACGTTGAACGCGCCCGTCCGCTCCAGCGTCAGCCCGCCCAGCACCGAGATGGCCAGCGGCACGCTTTGGGCCGATTCGCTGCGGTGGCGCGCGGTGACGACGATGTCGCCGGGGGCTTCGGCCTGAACCTGATCCGCCGCTTCGGCGGGCGCATCGTTGGCGGCATAGGCCGGGCTGGCGAAAAGTCCGGTGCTGGCCACGCTGGCAAGGAAAATCTGGCGCAGTTTCATACTCGATCCTTTATCTTTGCAACGCGGCGGGCGCGTTCACGCGATGATGATCGGGAATGCGCATGGGCTTGCGCCGGTCTGTGCCGGGCGCGGGCCGCATGCGAATGTCCCCCCTGTTGTCGTTCCTATTAATTTCTATCAATTGAGTAGAGTTGACTCGCTTCTAATCTCAATCATTGGAATAGACATTCAAGGAAATCTGTTGCCCCCCCAAGTGTGGCTAAATGCCGCTCGGCCTGTTGCCCTGCGCGCTCGGGGGGCTATGCATAAGGCCATGAACAATCGGGAGAACCGCCAGATGCAACCGGCGCGCATGTTTCTGTTAGGGCTGGTGGTGGCTATTTCGCTGGCTTTTGGCTGGCTGGTGGTGCCTTTCTGGGGCGCGGTGCTGTGGGCGGTGATCGTCGCGGTGCTGTTCGATCCGCTCTATCAACGGCTGCTGCGCGCTATGCCGGGCCATCCGGATCGCAGCGCGGCGTTGGTGTTGCTGGTCGTGGTGGCGGTGGTGGTGCTGCCGGCGCTGGCCTTGGGCGCGGCGCTGATAGAGCAGGGCGGGGTGCTCTATGCCAGCGTCGAATCGGGCAAGATCGACCCCTTGCGTTTTCTGGCGGGATTACAGACGCGGATGCCGCAATGGCTTCAGGGGCAATTGGGCGTGGCGGGGCTGGCCAGTCTGGACGACCTGCGCGGATGGCTGGGCCGGGCGATGGGCGATCTGCTGCGCAATGTCGGGCCGCAATTGCTGCAATTGGGGCAAAGCACGCTGGGCCTGTTCCTGCAATTGGGGGTGATGCTCTATCTGGCCTATTTCCTGCTGCGCGATGGGCGGGCGCTGGGCGAAAAGATTGCGCGCTCGGTGCCGCTGGAGCGGTCAATGACCGACCTGTTGTTCGAAAAATTCCTTCAGGCGGTGCGCGCTACCATCAAGGGCAGCCTGATCGTCGCCATCCTGCAGGGCACCATCGGGGGCCTCAGTTTTTGGGTGCTCGGTCTGCCCGGAGCCTTGCTGTGGGGCGTGGCGATGGGGGTGTTTTCCCTGTTCCCCTCAATCGGCACGGGGCTCGTCTGGGTGCCGGTGTCGGTCTATCTGCTGGCCACGGGATCGGTATGGCAAGGCGCGGCGCTGGGCGCGCTGGGGTTCTTTGTCATCAGCAGCGTCGACAATCTGGTACGCCCGATTTTGGTCGGGCGCGATACGCGGGTGCCCGATTATGTGGTGCTGATCACCACGCTGGGCGGGTTTGAACTGATGGGCTTCAACGGTTTTGTCATGGGGCCGGTGATCGCCGCGCTGTTTATCGCCATCTGGCAGGTGGTGGGCGAGAGCCGAGATCAGGCCTGACGCAGGCGCAGCCGGGAACGTTCCGCTTCATGCTCGCGCACATAGGCGGGCACGTCGGCGGCGGGCATAGCGCGGGCGTAGAGATAGCCTTGCCCCGTGTCGCAACCCAGCGCGATCAGATGCTCCTGCTGGGCCAGCGTCTCGACGCCTTCGGCAATGACCTCCAGCCCAAGGCAGTGGCCCAGATTGATGACAATCGAGGAGATCGCCTCCGCATCGCCCTTGGCGGTGATCTGGCCGATAAACGAACGGTCGATTTTCAGCAGGTCCACCGGAAACTGGGTGAGATGCGAAAGCGAGGCATAGCCGGTGCCGAAATCGTCCAGCGCAATGCGCAGTCCATGATGGCTCAACCGTTTGAGCGCGCGTTCGACATCGAGCGCCCCCTTGTCCAGGAACACATCCTCGGTCACCTCGATCTGGAGGCAGGTGGCCGGCAGGTCGCGCGCCTTGAGCCGGTCGAGCACCGTTTCAACGATCCCGCCGGGCCGGAAATCGCCGCTGGTCACATTGACCGCCACATGGCCGAAGGGCACCCCTGCGGCCATCCAATCCTCGATATCGTCCAAAATCCGCTCAAGCATGTCATCGCTGATCGCCACGCTCAGTATCGGATCGTTAAAGGCCGCCTTGATCGCATCGGGGCCGCGCATATGGCCATCGCGGTCGCCCCAGCGCAGCAGGGCCTCAAAACCCACGATCCGCCCTTCGCGGCGCCCCTCGCCGCCCAGACATACCTTGGGCTGATAATGGGGCACGATCGTCTTGCGCTTCAAGGCAAAGCGGGCGGCGGTGATCATGGCCTGATGGCGCTCGACCTCGTCCATCATGGCCGGTTCAAAAATCTTCATCTGCGCCCTGCCTGCGGCCTTGGCAGCATAAAGCGCGATGTCGGCCGCCTTCATGACGTCGGATCGGTCGGGGCCGTCCTGCAGGATGAAACTGGCCCCGATGCTGGCGCCGCATTCCATCACCCGGTCGCCGTGGATGATGGGTTCGCGCAATTCGTCATAGATGCGCGCCGCGATGCGATGCAGCGCCTCGGCATCGCCTGCTGCCACGATCAGCGCGAATTCATCGCCCCCTGTGCGCGCCACCAGATCGCCCTGGCCCACCGCCGAGCGCAACCGCGCCGCCAGCGCGCGCAGCAGCACATCGCCCCCGTCATGGCCCAACGTGTCGTTGATCGCCTTGAAATTATCGACATCCACGATCAACAGCGCATGGCCGGACAAGCCTTCGCCTCGACCGCGCATCGGCTCGCCCATCATCAAGGCGGCATCCAGCCTTTCCTGAAGCACCGCGCGATTGGGCAGGCCGGTGAGCGTATCGTGATGCGCCATCCAGATCGCGCGCTCTTCGGAATGCTTTTGCCGCGTAATGTCGCGCGCCACCACGATGAACCGGCCCGAAGCATCCGAGGTTTCGTTGACCACGGTGTCGAACCACAGCCTCTCGCCGGACGGGCGGGTAAAGCAGGTGGTGAAACTGTTCAATTCGCCGCGCTTGGCTCTGGCCAGAGCGGCGGCTGCGGCGGGGCGGTCCTTTTCCTCCAGCACCGAGAAGAAATCCCGGCCCACCAGATCCGCTTGACAGACCAGTTGTTCGGGCAGGCGATTGCTGAAAATGATTTGATGATCCGCGTCGAGGATCAGCGTCAGATCAGGGTTCGATTGCAGGATCGTCTCGTTAAGCGCCTTGCTGCGTTTCAATTCCGCCGTGGTTGTCATCCACGAAACCAGCATCCGGTGCAGCCCGAAGGAGGCAGAGAAGATTGTCGTCATGAAGATCGGCAATTGCAGGCTGATGATGCGCAACGACGGCTCGTCGGTCAACAATCCACCCACCGCGCAGGGCGCCAGCGCGGCAAAGGTCATCACGGCCGCCAGGCGCGGCGTGCCGAAATTGCGCAGGCAAATGCCGCAAACCATCGCCGCGGTCGACAGGCAGGCAATCGTGGCCATCACCCAATCGCCGCTGGTCAGGCACATCAGCGTGCCGACCCCGAGCGAGGCGGCCCATGCCACGGAAAGCAGGCTGGCCAAATGGCGCAAATCTTCAAGCTTTTCAGGACTTGCGGTCTGTGAGCTTTTGACAACGCCGATCCGCACCAGACCCAGCAACGCCTCGAACACCAGCCAGCCAATAAAGGGCGCCGTGTTCAACCGCACCGCCGCCACCGCCGCCACCGCCGCGCTGTTGAGCACCCCGCCAATGAAAATCGGCAGCGATCCAAACAGCCCATTGGCCAGTTGAGCAGCGATCGGCGCCGAGACATTCTCGCGCGTGCTGAGCAGCCAATGGGTCGGTCTTGGTATTGGCACGCTCGGCAGGCCTACTCTTGTTGATCCAGACCGAGTGATTCTACCGAAAAAGTGTTAATACATAGGTTGCATTTGCCGGGATTCGTCAATCGATTGAAGGCTTTCGATGCCGCAGGTGCGAAGAGGTGCCGGTATGCGCCTCAACCGCGCGCGGCGATCCGCCGCGCCATGGCCAGCAGGCTTTGCGCCTGATCGCGATGGAGCAATTCAACCATCCGCCCGTCCAGCTTGATCGCCCCCTTGTCCGCGTGTTCAGGCAAGGCAAAGGCCTCGATCACCCGCCCGGCCCATTCCAGCTCGGCCGCCGAGGGGCTGAACACCTCATTGCAGGGGGCGATCTGGGCGGGGTGGATCAGCGTCTTGCCGTCAAAACCGAACATCAGCCCCTGCGCCGCCTCCTTGCGGAAAATATCCATATCCTTGAATTCGTTGCAAACACCGTCCAAAATCGACAGGCCATGCGCCCGCGCCGCCGCGACGGCCAGCGATAGAAATGGTTGCAGGAAAGTGCGCGCGGCGTCGGGCCGCGCGTGCAGATCGCGGGCCAGATCATTCGGCCCGATCACCCACAGCGCCAGCCTTGTCTGGCGCGCCAAAGACGCGATCGCATCCAGCCGCAAGACCGACCCGGCGGTCTCGATCATCGTCCAGAGCTGTAGATCCGAGGGCGCGTCGGTCAGTGCTTCGTGATATCGCAAAACGTCCTGCGGGCTGGAAACCTTGGGGACCAGCAGCGCATCGGCCCCCGCACGAGCCAGCGCGTCGAGATCCTCGGCCCCCCATTCGGTGTCCAGCCCGTTGACCCGCACCGCCACCTCGCGATGGCCAAAGCCGCCGGTATAGAGCGCGCGCACCGCCGCTTCGCGCGCGGCTTCTTTCTGATCGGGCGCCACGGCATCCTCCAGATCGAGGATGATGACATCGGCATCCACTTCGCGCGCCTTGGCCAGCGCCTTGGGGTTGGAGGCGGGCATGAACAGCGCGCTGCGGCGAGGGCGGTCGAGGCGGAGAGCGGGCATGGATGATCCTCTGCTGGTTCGGCCAGGGCATTGGGGGCGGCGCCGCGACCTTGATAGGGCTGAACAGGCGCGATTTTGTTCACAAGGCCGGTGGGCGTCAAGCCAGCTTTAGGTAGGGGCTGCCAATAAGTCGCGGATCTAGTCTTCGCTGCGCAACCAGTCGCGGCCAACCAGTTGGGCCAGATTGAGAACCAGCAGCATCCGGTCGCCGACCGGGGCCAATCCGTCGATGAACGAGGTCATTTCGGCCACGGCCAGGCTGGGCGGCGGTTGGAGCGATTCCTCGGCCAGATTGACCAGATCGGACACCGTTTCCACGATCAATCCGGCCATCAGCGCGCCCATCTGCACCACGATGATGGCGTGACGCTCGCTGGTCTGGGTGGTGCCCCAACCCAGCCGGGCACCCAGATCGACGATGGGCAGGATGCTGCCGCGCAGATTGGACATGCCCGCGATATAGGGCGGCGCGCCGGGAAAGCGCGCAACCGGCGACCATGCGCGGATTTCGCGGATCGCGGCAATGTCCAGCCCGAACAATTGCCGCGACACTTCGAAAGTTATCAATTCGCGCGTCATGCCACCTCTTCTCGTCCGCACCAGCGTTTGGCGCATCCAAGCAGCATGGCGCAACGCCAGATGGGTTCAAATTGGCGCTGACAAGTTCCTGTTACAGCGCGGCAAAACCACCGTAATTTCCGCGATGGAACAGCAGGGGATCGCCCTCGCGGCCCACATTGAGGTGGCGCACCGCGCCCAGCACGAAATCATGATCGCCCGCCGGCAGCGTGGCATGGATATCGGCCTCGATGGTGATCAGCGCGCCCGCCAGCAAAGGCAGGCCGTCATCCGAAAGCGTGTAATCCACCCCGGCAAACTTGTCGCCGCGCCCGGCCAATTGACCGCACAGCGCGGCCTGATCGCTGCCCAGCACATTGACGGCAAATTTACCCGTGGCCGCAATTGCCAGCCAGCTGGCCGATGTGCTGGTCGGCAGGAAACCCACCAGCGGCGGATCGAGCGAGACCGAGGTGAACGTGCCCACCACCATCACCAGCGGCGCGCCATCGGCCCCGGTCGAGGTGATCGCGGCAACGCCCGTGGGATAATGGCCCAGCACGCGGCGATAGTCTGCCGGTTCGATGGCCGTGGCCGATTGCGTCATGTCTTTTTCCCCGCCGTGAATGTCCTTCGCCGTGCCGTGCCAGAGCGCGCGCGATGCTGCAAGTGCGTGGTGGGGCAGGGCCTCATGGGAAATGCTTATAATCGCCTTGCGGAGATCAAATGCGCTTCACGAAACTGTCCAGCACGCGCTTGAACCCGCCGCTGTCGAATTCGATCTCCAGCTTGTTGCCTTCCTGCGCCTTGACCGTGCCATTGCCGAATTTTTCGTGAAACACCTTGTCGCCGATGCGGATGTCGAGCCGCGGCGTGGCGGCGAAACTGGCCGCGCTGCGGGTGCTTTCGGCGATTTTGCGCGATGGGGCAAAGGTGGTCTGGCTGGCGCGCTGCCAACCGGGGCCTCGCGTTTCCATCCGCTGCGGCTTGTTCTGCGCCAGATGGGCAAAGGGATCGTCGCGTTCGCTCCATTGCGCACGCCACAGGCTGGCGCCGCCGGTCATGGTACTTTCGCTGTGGATATGGGCGGGGGGCAATTCGCCGATGAAACGGCTGGGCAGCGAGGATGTCCATTGGCCATAAATGCGCCGGTTGGCCGCGTGCAGGATTGTGCAATGGCGCCGCGCCCGCGTGATCGCCACATAGGCAAGGCGACGCTCCTCCTCCAGACTGGCCAACCCGCCTTCGTCCAGAGAGCGCTGGCTGGGGAATACGCCTTCCTCCCATCCGGGCAAGAAAACATGGTCAAATTCCAGACCCTTGGCGGCATGGATGGTCATGATCGTGACCTTTTCGGCGTCATTGTTCGCCTCATTGTCCATGACCAGCGAGACATGCTCAAGGAAATCGCCCAGCGACTCGTAATCCTCCATCGCGCGAGCGAGTTCGGACAGGTTTTCCAGCCGCCCCGCGCTTTCCGCGCTGCGGTCGGCCTGAAGCATGGCGGTGTAGCCCGATTCGTCGAGCATCACGCGGGCCAGTTCCGCAGGCGTCGCCGTCTTGGCCAGATCGCGCCAGCGCGCCATGTCGCGCATCAGCCCCAGCAACGTATTGCGCGCCTTGGCCGGCAATTCATCCGTATCGGCCATGGCCAGCGCGGCAGCGGCCAGCGGCATCTCATGCGCGCGGGCAAAGCGGTGCAGCTTTTCCAGCGTCTTGTCGCCAAGGCCGCGCTTGGGCGTGTTATAGATCCGCTCAAAGGCCAGGTCGTCGGCAGGCTGGGTGATGATCCGCAGATAGGCCAGCGCATCGCGGATTTCGGCGCGCTCATAAAAGCGGAAACCGCCGATGATGCGATAGGCAAGGCCGATGCTGATAAAGCGGTCTTCAAATTCGCGCGTCTGAAACTGGGCGCGCACCAGAATGGCGATCTTGTCGAGCGGCAGCCCCTCGCGCTCCAGCCTTTCGATCTCCTCGCCCACGCGCCGGGCTTCCTCGGGCGCGTCCCACACGCCGATCACGCGCACCTTGTCGCCGCCGGTCGCCTCGGTCCACAATTGCTTGCCCAGACGCTCGCTGTTTTCCTTGATGAGGCCACTGGCCGCGCCAAGGATATGCGGGGTTGAGCGATAGTTCTGCTCCAGCCGGATCACTTTCGCGCCGGGAAAATCCTTTTCAAAGCGCAGGATATTGGCCACTTCTGCGCCGCGCCATGAATAGATCGATTGATCATCATCGCCCACCACGCAGATATTGTGGCGTCCCGCGGCCAGCAGGCGCAGCCAGAGGTACTGGACCGAATTGGTGTCCTGATATTCGTCCACCATGATATATTTGAAGCGGCGCTGATATTCCTCCAGCACATCGCGGTGCCGCCGGAAAATATCGAGCATATGCAGCAGGAGATCGCCGAAATCGCAGGCGTTCACCGCCTTCAGCCGTTCCTGATACAGCCGATAGAAATGCGCGCCGCGCCCGTTGGCATAGGCCTCATTCTCCACCGCATCCAGATCGCCCGGCCCGAAGCCGCGATTCTTCCAGCGGTCGATGCATCCGGCCAAAGCCTTGGCGGGCCAACGCTTTTCGTCCAGCCCCTCGGCCTGAATCAACTGCTTCAAAAGGCGCAACTGATCATCGGTGTCGATAATCGTGTAATTGCTCTGCAACCCCGCCAACTCGGCATGGCGGCGCAGCATCTTGGCCGCAATGGCGTGAAACGTGCCCAGCCACGGCATGCCCTCGACCGCAGGCCCGATCAGATGGCCAACACGCTCGCGCATTTCGCGCGCGGCCTTGTTGGTGAAGGTCACGCACAGGATCTCGCTGGGCCAAGCCAGCCTTTGCGCGATGATCTGCGCCATGCGCGCGGTCAGCGCCGCCGTCTTGCCCGTACCCGCGCCCGCCAGCATCAGCACCGGCCCCTCGGTCGTCAGCACCGCCTCGCGCTGGGGCGGGTTCAACTTGGCCAGCCATGGGGCCTCATGCGCGGGGGAATGCGGGTCAGTCATGCGGAACGCCTAGAGAACATGGGCGCGCAGCGCAAGAGGGGCGCCACAGGATTGCCCGCAACGCCGGAACAATCGGGCGCAAATCGGATTATCTTTCGCGTGCCGGTCCGGTTGGGGCGGCCCGGCGTTGGGGGGCATTTGGAAAGGAGAAGCCCATGTCCAAGCTTTTGGCCATCGCTCTGTTCGCTGCTGTATCCTCCACCGCCATCGGTGCCATGCAACCCGATCAGCCCGGCCAGACTTATGTACAGGCCAACCCGCGCGGATCTTCGCAGCCCGCCGTTGCCGCGCCCGATCCGCAAACCGCCGATTCCCCCGTGGCTCCCGCCATGCCTGCCGACCCCAATTATCACGCCGGTCCCTATGTCGGCGCCCTGGCGCCGCCCCCGCCCGACGCCTTCAACAAGCATTATCCCAGGTGCCACGGCGCGGTTCAGGACAATTGCCGCAACGCCAACGGCCTTTGATCGAGCAGGAGCAGGCGCCTCGCGAAAAGAGCAGAGCGCCTGCCAACATCATTTCGGCTGATGGCTGATCGGGCAAATTCCATTTGACTTGCGCGGCGCGCATGGCAACGCCTTGCGCCATGAGCCAGACTACGCCGCACCCTGTCGTCAAGAACGCCCGAATCCTGACTGCTGCCCTTGTCGGCACCTCAGTTGAATTCTACGATTTCTACATCTTCGCCACAGCAACCGCGCTGGTGTTTGGCCCGATGTTCTTTCCCGAGGCGGCGCCCGGGCGGCAATTGCTGCTCGCGTTCATGTCGCTGGGCATCGCCTTTGTGGCCCGGCCGGTGGGCGCCATCGCCTTTGGCCATTTCGGCGACAGGATCGGGCGCAAGTCCACTCTGGTCGCCTCGCTGATCCTGATGGGCGGCTCGACGCTGGCGGTGGGTTTCCTGCCTTCCTATGCGCAGGCGGGGGTGCTGGCGCCGATCCTGCTGTGCCTTTGCCGATTCGGTCAGGGTTTCGGCCTTGGCGGCGAATGGGGTGGGGCGGCCTTGCTGGCGGTGGAAAATGCCCCGCGCGGATGGGAGGCGCGGTTTGGCTGCGCCCCGCAATTGGGCGCGCCGGTCGGCTTTCTGGCGGCCAATGGCCTGTTCCTGATCCTCGGCCTGGTCATGCCAGAAGCGGATTTCAAGGCGTGGGGCTGGCGCATTCCCTTCCTGCTCTCGGTTGTGCTGGTCGGGGTCGGGCTTTGGGTGCGGCTGAAAATCACCGAAACGGCCGCTTTTGCGCAGGCCCGCGCCCATGAAAAGCCGCCCGAAGTGCCGCTGGGCGTTTTGCTCTCGCAACATTGGAAACCGCTGATCGCGGGCAGCGCGGGCGTCGTCTCCTGCTTCTCACTCTTCTACCTGTGCACCGCCTTCGCGCTGGCGCAGGGCACCGGGCCGCTCCACTATCCGCGCACCGGCTTCATGGTCGCGCAATTGGCGGCCAATCTGATGCTGGCCGCCGGGATCGCCTGCGCCGCTGTTTGGTCGGACCGCTTCGGTTCGGGGCGCATCCTTGCATGGGGCGCATCGCTGGGCGCGGTGATCGGCGCGGTCTATTGGGCGGGCCTCTCCTCGGGCAGCCTCATTATCGTCTTCCTCACGCTCTCGGCGGCGCTCTTCGCCATGGGCATGGCTTATGGTCCGCTCTCGGGCTGGCTATCGGGCCTGTTCCCGGTCGAGGTGCGCTACTCCGGTATCTCGATGGCCTTTAACGCGGGCGGTATCATCGGCGGCGCGTTGACGCCGGTTCTGGCGCAGGGGCTGATCGAAAAGGGGCATGGCAACTGGATCGGGATCATTCCGGCGGTGGCTGGCGTGGTCACGCTGATCGGGATCGGGTGGACGCGGCGGATGCGCTTGGGGTGATGGGTTTGCCTCCGGCGGGCAAAGGGCGGGGGCCCTTTGCAATCCCGTTAATGGGGTGGGGCCGGTTTGAAGTGTTGCTCCATCGCCAAATGTTTAAAGCCTGCGGCGCAAGCAAATTGGCGCCGCAGGCTTTTATTTTTTCCAACGCCGCGTCCGACACCTTTGGCCGAACCTTTGGTGCAACAAAGACAGTAATGGGAGCGCGAGGGACGAGTCCCTCGCATCTTTACCCTTCCTGCTTCTCTTCCATCCTGAACAAGGTAATCTTCGCCTTGCCCACCTTGCGATCCGCATCGACCACAAACCCGCGCACCTGCGGATTTTCGGTCGCGGCGGTTTCCAGCGCCACCCATGTGCCTTCGCCAATCCAGCCAAGGCGGCGCAGCTTGTCGATCGCCACCTGTCCCGCGCCGGTGTTATAGGGCGGGTCGAGCAGCACGAGGTCGAGCGGCTCCTTGGTGGCGGTCAGGGCCATCACGCTGCCCGCGCGCACATCGCAGCGGGTGTGGGCTTTGAGGTTGGCGATATTGGTGCGGATTGCGCGGATCGCGGGCGCGGCCTGTTCGGCAAACAGGCAATGCGCCGCGCCCCGGCTCAACGCCTCAAGGCCCAATGCGCCCGACCCTGCGAACAGGTCGGCCACGCGCAATTCCTCGAAACCGCCAAGGCGGCTGTTGAGCATGGAAAACAGCGTCTCGCGGGTGCGGTCGGCGGTGGGGCGGGTGTCGTCACCTTCGGGCGCGGCCAGTTTGCGGCCACGCCATTCGCCGGCAATGATACGGATCATTCGCCGCGCGCCTTGGCAAATTTCAGCCCCTTGCGGAAGCGTTCGACCTGCACCTGCGGAATCTGGATCGCCTGCCCGCGAGCCAGGTCGAGCAATTCGAAGGGCCCGTATTTGATGCGCATCAGGCGGCTGACCTGAAGCCCCAGAGCCTCCAGCACCCGGCGCACTTCGCGGTTCTTGCCCTCGCTCAGCGTCAGTTCGATCCACTGGTTGCGGCCCGTGCGGCGTTCCATATTGGCGTCGATCCGGCCATAGCGGATGCCGTCCACCTCAATGCCTTCCATCAGCTCTTCCAGCCGGTCCTGCGTGATGTCGCCAAAGGTGCGGGCGCGATAGGTGCGCGGAATGCCGCTGCTGGGCAATTCCATTGCGCGCTTCAGCTCGCCATCGTTGGTCAGCAGCAGCAGACCCTCGGTGTTAAGGTCAAGCCGCCCAATGGGCATCAGGCGCGGCGTTCCCTCGGGCAGGGCATTGCGCAGCGCGGTGTAGATCGTCGGGCGTCCGGCGGGATCGCGCTCGGCGGTGATCAGGCCGCTGGGCTTGTGAAACGCATAGAGGCGCGCGGCTTCCGGCGCCTTGACCGGATTGCCGTCGACCGTGACGCCCTTGAGCGTGGTCAGCAGCGTGGCGGGCGTGGTAACGGTAATTTCACCCACCTTGACGCGGCCCGCCTCGATCAGGCGTTCCACCTCGCGGCGGCTTGCAACGCCCGCGCGGGCCAGCAGCTTGGCGATACGCTCGCCATCGCCTTCCAGCTTGTTGATCGGTTCGGGCGCGGGGCGCGGCGGACGGGGAACGCGGGGCGGATAGAGCTTGCCGGCGGATTGGCCGGGGCCGCCCGCTCGCGATTTGTCGCCATAGGACGGCTTTTCGCCATAAGAAGGTTTGCCGCCATAGGAGGGCTTGCCCCCCCGTTCGGCCTGCGGCTTGCCGCTGCGGTCAAATTGCGGTTTCCCGCGGGGGGCGGCGTCGGACGCGCGGCCATTGCGCGAGGCGGGGCCACGCGATGAAGGGCCACCTTTCGAGGGGCCACCAGGATTCTTGGTATAAGACATGGGGCCGCCTTACTCTTCTTCGGGGCGCAGGTCAAAAGCGGGGGATGCGCGGCGATTTGCCCTTTCTTTTTGTTTATCATACCGCCTAATCTTGTCGCTTCATTTCTATTATTCAGGACCAGACCCGCATGGCCATCAGCGCCCAGAACAACACCCCGGCGGATGCGGAAAAGCCGCCCCGGCCCAAGGGGCTGGCGCTGCTGCGCGTGGCGCTCTCGACGCGCAAGGCGGGGTGTATGCTGGGCTTCGGCTTTTCCTCCGGCCTGCCTTTCGCGCTGCTGATCGGCACTTTGAACGCATGGCTGGGCGAGGTGGGGATCAAGCTGGCGACGATTGGCGTGCTGTCATGGATCGGCCTGTCCTATTCGTTCAAATTCCTCTGGGCGCCGCTGGTCGACCGGGTGAAACTGCCGGGGCTTGAGGCTTTGGGGCGGCGGCGCAGCTGGATCATGCTGTGTCAGGCGGTCTTGGCCTGCGCGATTGCGGGGCTGGCGATCACCGACCCCACCCATGCCATCGGCACTTTCGCCATCATCGCCTTCATCGCTGCCTTTGCCAGCGCCACGCAGGACATCGCGCTGGACGCCTGGCGGATCGAGAATGCCGACGAGGATACCAGCCTCGAACTGCTGACTGCGCTTTATCAGTTCGGCTATCGCACCGCGTCCATCGTCGGCGGCGCGCTGGCGCTGATGCTGGCGGCGCGGATGTCATGGCCGCAGGTCTTCGGGGCGATGGCGGGGCTGATGGGGCTGATGGCGCTGGTCACCTTGCGCGCTCCCGATACGCCGCGCACGATTACCGCGCGCCTCCATGCTGATCTGGGGGCGCCGGGCGAACTGGCGCCGGGGGTGCGGGCGGTCCTGCTGTTCATCGTGCTGGCCAGTTGGGTCTGGGCGATTGCCACGATCGCCCATTTCATGATCGCCATGCTGGCCCCGGTCGCGCCGGGGGGCAAATTGCCATCGGTCGCGGAATTTACCAAAACGCAGGGGCCGTGGATCGTGGCCGCCACCGTTTTCGTGCGTGGCCGCCACCGTTTTCGTGCCGCTGATCGTGGCCAGTGTGGCCAACCATCTGAAGGCCCGCGCGCTGGGCGTGCTGGCCATCGAGGATCACGCCCATGGCCCCTCGCGCACCATCGCCAACCATATCTATGCCGCGCTGGTCACGCCTCTGGCGGAGCTGGCCGGGCGGCTGCGGGCCGGGGTGCTGGTGGTGCTGGGCTTCATCCTGACCTATGCGTTCTGCTACAATATCTGGTCCAGCTTCGCCTTTCCCTTCTATCTCGACTATCTGCATTACACCAAGGATCAGGTCGCCTTCGCCTCCAAAATCTTTGGCATTATCATGACGATGTTCGGCATTTCGCTGGGCGGATACCTGTTCCTGCGGATCGGGCGATTTCCTACCGTGCTGCTGGGCGCGATGTTGCCGCCGCTGGGCAATCTGCTCTATGCGGACCTTGCCGATGGCGGGCATGTGATCGACGCCTTTGCCCATGTGCTGATGCTTGACCGGCTGGGCGGGGCGCTGGGAGCCGATGCGCGGATGCTGCGTCTGTTGCTGGCCATCGTCTATGAAAACATCGCCACCGGCCTCGCGGGTACGGCTTTCGTCGCCTATGTCTCCAGCGTGGTGTCCAAGCGCTATACCGCCATCCAATACGCTTTGCTCTCCTCGCTGACCTTCCTCGTCGGCACGCTGGGCCGCGGCGTGGCGGGCGAGGCGTTCGACACCTATGGCTATGGCCCCGTGTTCCGCGCCACCGCGCTGGCGGGCGTGGTCAGCGTTTCGTTTGTGCTGATGGAATGGGTGCGGGTCAGTCGGGCGGAGGCGCGGGCGGTTAAGAAGTAAGAGTTGCCTCCGGCGGGCAAAGGGCGGGGGCCCTTTGCAATCCCGTTAATGGGTGGTGCGAGGCTTGCTGCCTGGCGTTAGAATGATGAAAGCCTGCGGCGCAGATAAGAGGCGCCGCAGGCGTTACTATTTCAACGCCGCGTATCGGCCACCTTGGTTGAACCAAAAGCGCCACGCAGACAGTAACGGGATTGCAAAGGGCCTTCGCCCTTTGCCCGCCGGAGGCAAACCCTCAGTCCGGAAATTCCAGATTCCGCCGCAATACATCCCCCGCCAGATAGAGCGACCCGGCAATCAACACATCCCCCTGCGCAGGCAAAGCCCGCAAAGCCTGCTCCACATCCTCACACGGATGGGCGGGCAGGGCGGTGAAGGGCGCGAAATCCTCGGGCCGATGGGCATCATGGCCGGGCGCGGGGACAACGCTGAGCGAGAGCAGTTTGCCCGCCAACGGGGCGATGATCGCGCTGGGATCCTTGTTGGCCAACATGCCGGTGATGAGATGGAAGGGCGGCGCATCGGCAAAATGGCGCGCGATGGCAAGGCCCGCATCGGGATTATGCCCGCCGTCCAGCCATACTGCACGCCCCCCGGCCAGCGCCGTCAGCGGCCCATCGCCAAGGCGCTGAAGTCGCGCGGGCCAGCGCGCGGCGCGGATGCCCTGTGCCATCGCTTCTTGTGAAACCTCGACCGCCGTTTGATGCCGGATCAGCGCTACCGCCAGCGCGGCATTCTCCGCCTGATGTCGCCCGGCCAGCGAGGGCAGGGGCAGCGAGAGCGTGCCGCGCGCATCGCGATATTCGATTCTTTCGCCAATATCGGCAAACCAGTCGCGCCCGCGCCTGATCCATGGCGCACCCGCCTTGGCGGTCAATCCGGCGATCTGCTCCTCGGCCACGGCGGGATAGTCGAGCGTTACCATGGGCGAGCCGGGACGCACGATCCCGCCCTTTTCCCAGGCGATACGGGCGAGGGGAACTTCCGGCGCACCTTCTTCGGGGCGCAGCAGGAAACCTTCATGATCGATGCCCAGCGTAGCAATGCCGGTGGCGACGGGGTGAGGGATCACATTGGTCGCATCCAGCCGCCCGCCCAGCCCGACCTCAATCACGCAGGCGTCCGCCGGAATGCGCGAAAAGGCGAGGAAGATCGCGGCGGTGGTAACCTCAAAAAAACTCGGCCCCAGATCCTCGCCCGCATCATTGGCGTCCAGCACCTCGGCCAAAAGCGAGGCCAGCAGATCATCCTCGATCAACCGCCCCGCCAGCCTGATCCGCTCATTATAGCGCACCAGATGCGGCTTGGTCGCGCTGTGGACCACCAGGCCCTGCGCCTCCAGCATCATGCGCAGATAGGTGCAGGTGCTGCCCTTGCCATTGGTGCCCGCGACATGGAACACCGGGGGCAGGCGCCTTTCGGGATTGCCCAAGCGGGCCAACAGGCCCTCGATGATCTCCAGCCCCAGTCGCCCCTGCGGCACGGAAAGCTGTTCCAGCCGGGCCAGTTGCGCGGCCACGCCGGGGTGGTCCGAGATGGCAAAATCCTTCACCGGATCACCCCGTCGATGCTGTGTCAGGCCGCCTTGGCGGCTGTGAGATAGGAGAGCACCTGCGCCAGTTTTTCACGCAGCGCGTGGCGGTGGACGACCATATCGACCATGCCATGCTCATGCAGATATTCCGCGCGCTGGAACCCTTCGGGCAGCTTTTCGCGGATCGTGTCCTGAATCACACGCTGCCCGGCAAAGCCGATCAGACAGCCCGGCTCGGCAATCTGAACGTCGCCCAGCATGGCGTAGGAAGCGGTCACGCCGCCGGTCGTGGGATCGGTCAGCACGACAATATAGGGCAGGCCCGCATTGTTGAGCCGGCGCACCGCCACCGTGGTCTTGGGCATCTGCATCAGGGACAGGATGCCCTCCTGCATACGTGCGCCGCCCGCCGCCGTGCAGATCACATAGGCGCATTTTTCCTTCAAGGCGCGCTGCGCCCCGGCCACAAAAGCCGCGCCCACCGCCATGCCCATCGAGCCGCCCATGAAGCCGAAATCCTGAACCCCCAGCACGACCTTGTTGCCCTCGATCTTGCCAAGAGCATTGGTCAGCGCATCGGGATGCGGATTGGCGGCGCGGGCGGCCTTCATGCGGTCCGGATACTTCTTCGTATCGCGGAATTTCAGCGGGTCGTCCTTGACCTTTGGCGTGGGCAGCACGGTAAAGCCAGGATCGAGCAGATGCGCGAAACGCGCGTCCGTGCCGATACGGCCATGATGATCACAGCGCGGACAGACCGAGAGATTCGCCTCATATTCCTTGGCGAACAGCATCTCGTTGCAGTTCTTGCACTTGATCCACAGGTTGTCGGGCGTGTCGTCCTTCTTCGCGGTCAGCGAGGAAAGCGAATTGCGTACTTTGTTAAGCCAGCTCATGCCAGCGCCTTAGCGTTATGGACGGCATCTGCCAAGGCGGCGGTCAATTCGCGCACTGGGCCTGCGGCGTCGGCCCCATGCTGCGCCACCAGTTCGACCAGCGCGCTGCCCACCACCACGCCTTCGGCATAGGCGGCAAAAGCGGCGGCTTGCTCGGGCGTGCGCACACCAAAGCCGACCGCGATGGGCAGGTTGGTGCCCGACTTGATGCGGGCCATGGCTTCCTTGATCGTGTCGACAGCGGCCTGCTGCTTGCCCGTTACGCCCGCGACCGAAACGTAATAGAGGAAGCCCGACGAACCATCGACCACGGCCGGAAGCCGCGCCAGATCGGTCGTGGGCGTGGCAAGGCGAATGAAGCTGATGCCATGGGCGCGCAGGGCAGGGCCAATTTCGGGGTCTTCCTCGCTGGGAATATCGACGCAGATGATGCCGTCAACGCCCGCCTCGGCGCATTGCTCGGCAAACCATTGGGGGCCTCGCGCAATCATCGGATTGGCATAGCCCATCAGCACCAGCGGCACTTCCGGATGCCGCGCGCGGAAATCCTTGGCAATGCGAAAGATGTCTGCGGTGCGCGTTCCGGCGGCCAGCGCGCGCAGATTGGCCGCCTGAATCGCCGCGCCATCGGCCATCGGATCGGTAAAGGGCATGCCCAGTTCGATCACATCCGCCCCGCCCGCGACCAGCGCGTCAAGGATAGCGGGCGTGGCATCCGGCGTCGGGTCGCCTCCGGTGATGAACGTGACGAGGGCAGGGCGGCCCTTTTCAAAGGCGGCAGAAAGGCGGTCGGTCATTCTCAATTCCATTCGATCAGGCGCGAAGCCCCAATAGCCAGTCCGATCATCAACGCGGTCTGGCCAACCGTGTCATGCAGCAAAAAATCGACCCCTGCGCAAACCGCCATCGCCACAATCGCGGACGTGGCGGCCTGGCGCAGGTTTAGTCTCACAATTTCACGCCCAGCTTTTCCGCCACGGTGAAAATGTCCTTGTCGCCGCGGCCGGAGACATTGACGATGATGATCTGGTCCTTGCCCATCTTGGGCGCCACTTCGTCCAGTGCGGCAAGGGCATGGGCCGATTCGAGCGCCGGGATGATGCCTTCCAATTGGCAGCACAGCTGAAACGCTTCCATCGCCTCATCATCGGTGACGGGCAGATAGCGCACGCGGCCGATCTCGTGCAGCCAGCTATGCTCGGGCCCGATGCCGGGATAGTCCAGACCGGCGCTGATCGAGTGGGCCTCGGTGATCTGGCCGTCCTCGTCCTGCAGCAGATAGGTCTTGTTGCCATGCAGGATGCCCGGCTTGCCGCCCGTCAGCGAAGCGGCATGTTCCTTGTCCAGCCCATGGCCGCCTGCCTCTACGCCGATCATCTGTACGTCGGTGTCGTCAAGGAAGGGGTGGAACAGGCCGATGGCGTTCGACCCGCCGCCCACCGCCGCGATCAGCAGGTCGGGCAGGCGCCCGGTGCGTTCGAGCAATTGCGCGCGCGCCTCGGTGCCGATCACGCTCTGAAAATCGCGGACCAGTTCGGGGTAGGGGTGCGGGCCCGCCGCCGTGCCGATGATGTAAAACGTGTCATGCACATGCGCGACCCAGTGGCGCAGTGCCTCGTTCATCGCATCTTTCAGCGTCGCCGCGCCGCTGGTGACGGGCACCACCTCGGCGCCCAGCAGCTTCATGCGGAACACGTTGGGCTGTTGGCGAGCCACGTCGGTCGCGCCCATGAAGATCGTGCATGGCAGGCCAAAGCGCGCGCAGACCGTGGCGGTGGCCACGCCATGCTGTCCCGCGCCGGTTTCGGCGATGATCTTGGTCTTGCCCATGCGGATGGCCAGCAGGATCTGGCCGATGCAATTGTTGATCTTGTGCGCGCCGGTGTGGTTCAATTCCTCGCGCTTGAACCAGATCTGTGCGCCGTTTTCCGGCTTGCCCTGCTCGGCGGCCATCGCGCGGAAATGTTCCGTCATGCGCGGCGCGAAATAGAGCGGGCTGGGGCGGCCCACGAAATGCTTCATCAGATCGTCGAATTCTTCCTTGAACGCGGGATCGGCCTTGGCGGCCTTATACTCGCGCTCCAGATCGAGGATCAGCGGCATCAGGGTTTCAGCCACATAGCGCCCGCCGAACTGGCCGAAATGGCCGCGTTCATCGGGTTGCGTGCGCAATGAATTAGGCAGGGGCGAATTGGGGATGGTGGCGGTGTTCATAGCGGAAAAACGCCTGCCACGGCGGCGCCTTCAAGTCCAGTCCCGCCAAAGTGCCAAAAGGGGCAGTCAATGCACGATGCCCGATTGGCGATACATTTCACGACAAATGCGGCGAAGGGCTGCCTCAATGCCGGAATTCTGCGGCAATCGCCCCTCTTGGCATAGTTTTATGAACGAAATCTGACATTTGCCTGACTTTCCCATTCACCGGGGCGTCATGCGGCGGGGTCCAAACGGGATGCAGGCGCTGACCAACGATGAAATTCTTTGGCGCCCAGGGATAACAAACGGAGTAACGATTATGCGTCTGGTTCTTTTCTCGCTCGCCGCGTCGCTGGCTGTTGCCGCGCCTGCCATGGCCCAGGGCGAAACCAAGGACATGGGGGCCCGTTTTGACGTTCACACCGGCGGTGCATGGCAGGATGGCCAATCCCTCCAGGGCACGGTGGGCGCGACCGTCGGTTATGACATCGCCACTGGCGGCAAGTCCTTCGTCGGCCTCGAAGAATCGGTCGACAAGGTGCTGACCAGCCAGGACCGCGCCCGCTTCAGCACCACCGCCCGCCTGGGTATTCGCGCCACGCCGACCGATAAGGTCTATGGCCTTGCCGGTTACACCTATGGCACCGGCCCCAACGGCGCGCACATCGGTGCGGGCGTCGAGCACAGCCTCGGCCAGCAGTATTTCACCAAGGTGGAATATCGCCACACCTTCAACGAAGATAACGCCCGTGACAGCAATGCCGCCCTGGTCGGCGTGGGGCTGCGCTTCTGATCCAGCCCTTTAAGGGTCGCGTGTAAAGAGCGGGCGGTCTGCATAAGCAGGCCGCCCGTTTTTATGGCCGCCGCATTCAGCCTGCGGCCCGCACCGCCTCGCAAAAGGCGGCGATTTTTTCGGCATCCTTGACCCCCGGCGCCCTTTCAACGCCCGATGAGACGTCAACAAAATCCGCGCCCGTGGCCGCAATCGCTTCGCCAACATTGCGGGGGTCGAGGCCGCCCGCCAAAATCCACGGTATGGAATGGCGATAGCCCGCCATCAGCGACCAATCGATACGCAGACCTGTGCCGCCCGGCAGATCCGCGCCCTCGGGCGGCTTGGCATCGAACAGCACGCGGGTCGCGCCCCGATAGGCGCGCGCCGCGTCCAGATCGGCGGTCTTGCGCACCCCGATCGCCTTCCACACCGGCAATCCATGGCCTGCCATGACCTGCGCCACGCGGGCCGGGCTTTCCTTGCCGTGCAACTGGATCACGTCGAGGCCGATGGCTTGGCGCGCCTGCGCCAGAAACGCTTCTTCGGGATCGACAAACAGGCCGACGATCTTGGCCCGCCCCGCCGCATGACGCACCAAGGCGGCGGCCTGTTCAATGCCGACATTGCGCGGGCTCTTAGCGAAGAACACCAGCCCGATGTGATCCGCGCCCGCAGCAATGGCCGCGTCCAGACTGGCGCGGTCGGAAATGCCGCAGATTTTGATGCCGATGCGCGCCATGATGTTCAGTTCAGCGCCTTGGTCAGCACCACCATCGAGAGATGGTCGAATTGAGGCAGGGGAAAGGGGCGGATCTCGCCGGTCTGGGCATAGCCGCGCCTTTCGTAATAAGAGACCAGTTCGCCGCGCGCCGATACAACGGTCATTTCCATGATGTCTGCGCCGAATTCGCGCTGGGCGCATTCCTCGGCGGCGGCGATCAGGCCGCGCCCCAAACCGCCCGCCTGCAACGCCGGATCGACGCAGAGCATGCCCATATAGGCCACCCCGCCCGGGCGCCGCGTGACTGTAACCGTGCCGATCAGCACGCCGTCGCGATGCATCAGCAGAACCCTGCTCTCGGGATCATCCACCACCTGCGCCAGTTCGCCCTGCGAGGTGCGCTGCCCTTCCAGCAGGTCGGCCTCATGAGTCCAGCCCCCGCGCGCCGAATCGCCGCGATAGGCGCTTTCCACCAGCGCATGCAGCGCGGGCAGGTCATCATGCGTGGCAAGGCGGACCATGGGATTTACAGCGTGCCTTCAATGGCGCGCGCGGCGGCCACCGGGTCTTCGGCCCGCGTGATCGGGCGGCCGATGACCAGCACAGAGGCCCCCGCATCGCGCGCGGCGCGCGGTGTGACCGCACGCTTTTGATCGCCCAATACGCCATCGGAGGGGCGCAGGCCCGGCACGACAAAGAAGCCGTCCTTCCACTGGCGGCGGATATCGCCCACCTCATGGCCCGAACACACGATGCCGTCGACGCCCGCGCTATGGGCCAGTTCGGCCAGACGCAGTGCCTGATCGCTGGCGCGGTTAGCATAGCCGATGGCGCTCATGTCATCATCGTCAAGGCTGGTCAGCACGGTCACGGCCACCACCTTCGTATGCTCGCCCGCCGCGGCCTTGGCATCCTCAAGCATCGCCCGCCCGCCCGAGGCGTGGACCGTGACGATGGCCGGTTGCAGCACATGGATGGCCTGCATCGCGCCCGCCACCGTATTGGGAATATCGTGCAATTTCAGATCGAGAAAGATCGGCAGGCCGACCTTGGCCAGTTCATGCACGCCGTGGTGGCCATGGGCGCAGAAGAATTCCAGCCCCAGCTTGATCCCGCCCACATGGTCCTTGATCCGCCGCGCCAGCGCTTCGGCGGCATCAAGGCGGGGCAGGTCGAGGGCGACATAGATCGGATTATGATTCATCTCTTGTGTCTCAATTCTCTTGGGCGGCAGCGTCAAGCTGGGTGGCCGTGGCGATCGGCGGCGTGGGGGTGGCGGCGCGCAGCGTGTTTTCCAGCCCCGCGATCCGGCGCTTCAACCGCCAGATCCGCGCCTTGGCCACCAGCCAGATCGGCACCATGCCCACCGCAATCGCCGCCAGCGCAATCAGCCCCACCGGCCAATCCACATGCAGATAGCCGTTTTCGAGCGGCCATAAATTGATCGAGGTCTTTTGCCAGTTGATCGCCACAAAGGACGAGATCAGCACAGCCATCAGGATCCAGAGCGCGGTGCGTAAGATCTGCAAGGTCATCCCCTCCTGCTGTGCGGTATAGGCTCGATATTATGCCTAAAGGTTTATGCTAGGACGTAATGGCCCAGATGGAAAGAGGTGCCATGCGGACACCCCTTTCCACGCCAGATCAGGCGCCGAACACGCGATCAAAGATCGTATCGACGGCCTTGAAGTGATAGTCGAGGTTGAACTTGTCTTCCAACTGCTGCGGGGTGAGGGCCGCTGCCACTTCGGGGTCCGCTTTCAGCAGTTCGAGCAAGGAAAGCTGGCCGTCGCTTTCCCAGACCTTCATCGCGTTGCGCTGAACCAGACGATACGAAGCGTCGCGCTCAAGGCCCGCCTGCGTCAGGGCCAGCAGCACGCGCTGCGAATGGACCAGACCGCCCATGCGGTCGAGGTTCTTCTGCATGCGTTCCGGATAGATCACCAGCTTGTCGACCACGCCGGTCAGGCGGGCGAGGGCAAAGTCGAGCGTGATCGTCGCATCCGGGCCGATGTAACGTTCGACCGAGGAGTGCGAAATGTCGCGCTCGTGCCAAAGTGCCACGTTTTCCAGCGCCGGCGTGACAGCGCTGCGCACCACGCGGGCCAGACCCGTCAGGTTTTCGGTCAGCACCGGGTTGCGCTTATGCGGCATCGCCGACGAACCCTTCTGGCCGGGCGAGAAATATTCCTCTGCTTCCAGAACTTCGGTGCGCTGAAGGTGGCGGATTTCGACGGCAAGGCGTTCGATCGACGAGGCGATGACGCCAAGGGTCGCAAAGAACATTGCGTGGCGGTCGCGCGGGATGACCTGCGTGGAAACGGGCTCGACCGACAAGCCCATCTGCTCGGCCACATAGACCTCGACGCTGGGGTCGATGTTGGCGAAAGTGCCGACCGCGCCCGAGATCGCGCAGGTGGCGATGTCTTCACGCGCAGCCACAAGGCGCGCCCGGTTGCGGGTGAATTCGGCATAGGCCTCGGCCAGCTTCTTGCCGAAGGTGGTCGGTTCGGCGTGGATGCCGTGGCTGCGGCCGATGGTCGGCGTATACTTGTGCTCAAACGCGCGGCGCTTGATCGCGGCCAGCAGGGCGTCAATGTCCTCGATCAGGATGTCGGCGGCCTTGGCCAACTGCACCGAGAGCGTGGTATCAAGCACGTCCGAAGACGTCATGCCCTGATGCATAAAGCGCGCCTCGGGGCCGACCTGTTCGGCAACCCAGTCGAGGAACGCGATCACGTCATGCTTGAGGATGGCTTCCTTGGCATCGATCGCGGCAACGTCGATGGTCGGATTGGTCGCCCACCAGTCCCACAGCGCCTTGGGGCCACTGGCCGGCACAACGCCCAGCTCGCCCAGCTTTTGCGTGGCATGGGCTTCGATCTCGAACCAGATCTTGTAGCGGGCTTCGGGCTCCCAGATCGCGGTCATTGCGGGGCGGGCGTAACGGGGTACCATATGTGTCTCCGGCGCAGATTCTCTTGGGGCCGCCGCTAGGGCCTCATGCGCGCAAAGGCAAGTTTTGCGTTATAAGAGGCCGCGCTGGCGCAGCGAGACATGCCCCTCAAGCCCGATGACGACATGATCATGCACCGCAATGCCCAGATGGTGTCCGGCCTCGGCGATCCTCTGCGTGATCTGGATATCGGCCCGGCTTGGCTCGGGCGAACCGGAGGGGTGATTATGCACCAAAATCATCGAGGCGGCCCCGAGATCCAGCGCCTTGCGGATCACCTCGCGCGGGTGGATCGCGGCCTCGTCCAGACTGCCGTCGCCCAGATGCTCGTCGCGGATCAGCCGGTTCTTGGTGTCCAGATAGAGCGCGCGCACCCGCTCGACCTTGAGATGCGCCATATCCACGGTCAAATAGGAGATCAGCGTCTGCCATGTGGTCAAAATCGGCTGCTCGCTGACCTGATGGCGGGCAAAACGGCGCGTGGCCATCGCGACAATGCGGATGGCCGCGGCGCTGGTCTCGCCCATGCCCGGATGCGCGGCCAGCGCGGCCGAATCGGCATTGAACACCCCCGCCAGCGACCCGAACCGCGCCAACAGGCTGCGCGCCAGCGGCTTGGTGTCGCGCCGGGGAATGGCGGTCATCAACAGATATTCGATGATCTCATGATCGGCCAGCGCCCCTTCGCCGCCATCCAGCAACCGCTTGCGCAAACGCGCGCGATGGCCCGAGGGATCATGCGCGATCTGTTGCAGCTTTTCGCCCGAGGGCGGGGCGGGATTCAGGTCCTGTGCAGAAAACAAAGTGCCATTATGCGCCTCACGCAAGCGGTTAGCGGCCCGGCGAGGGGGGAAGGCATCGTCATCACTGTTCACATCTGTCCCCCGGTCCCCGGCCCCGTCCCTGGCGGTGCCCCTTGCGGCAATGGCGTATTAGCATTGCCTTTCCCGGCCCCCTCGCGCAAGAGTCTGTAGGTGATGGATGATTTGCCCACCGATGCCGAAGTGACACCTCCTGCGCGCGGGCGCAGCCGCTTGCGCGCCTCGCGCGGGCGGCAACTGGCGCTGGCCGGGGCGGGGCTGGTGGCGCTGGGTCTGGGGATGGTCTGGGCCGACCGGCTTTCGATTGCCGATGCGGTGCTGCGGCGCGAATTGGTGCGGCTGGGGCTGGCGGCCAATTACAAGGTGGTCGAACTGGATACGCGCCATGCGGTGCTGACCGATGTGGTGGTGGGCGATCCGGCGCATCCCGATGCCGTGATCCCCCGCGTCGAGGTCTGGGCGGGCGTGGTCGGTTTCACGCCTGCGATTTCGCGGGTCGATCTGACCTCGCCGCGCCTGTTTGCCGCGATGAGGAATGGCCAGATCAGCTTTGGCGCGCTCGACAAGTTTATGCAGGGCGGCGGCAAGGCTTCGGGCCTGCCCACCATGGATTTGCGGATCAGCGATGGCGTCATGGCTCTGTCTACGCCTGCGGGCGGGGTGGGGGCGGTGGTGTCGGGCCGGGGCAATCTGGCGGGCGGTTTCGGCGGCGCGCTGGCGGTGTCGGCGCCGCATCTGCGCGGCGGGGGTTGCGCGGGCGGTGGGCGGCTGATCGGGCGGATCGCCGTGCGGGGCGGGGCGCCGATGCTGGATGGCACGGCCTATCTGCTGCCTGCTTCCTGCGGCGCGGTCCGGCTGGGCGCCTCGCAAATCGGGGTCAAGGGCAAGCTGGCCCCCTTGCTCGACGGCGGCGATGTTGATCTGGCGCTGCGAACCGGGGCGCTGGATATGCCGGGCGCGCGGATCGGGGCAATCACAGGGCCTTTGCGGTTGGCGCTGCGCGATTCGGCGGTCAATGCGATGGGCCGCGTGGCCGCGCATGATCTGGCGATCACCGGGTTGGCGGCGAAGGAAGTGGGCATTGAGGGGCGGTTGCGCGCACCTTTGACCATGGCGCGGATGGATGGCGACGGCACGATTTCGGGCCGGGGCGTCGTCCCCGACAAGACCAGCTATGCCGCCTTGGCCAAGGCGCGGCGCGGCGCGGCGGGCACGCTGGCCGAGCCGCTGATCGCGCGGATCGAATCGAGCCTGCGCAAGGAAACGCCGGGCAGCCGGCTTGACGGCCGCTTCAACCTGCATGCCAGCGAGGGGCGGGTCAGTTTCGTGGCGCCGCTGCTGCGGCTGATCGGGCAATCGGGCATGCCGCTGCTTGATGGTGATCGGCTCACGCTGGTCAAAAACGCCGGGGCCAAACCCTCGTTTACGGGTTCCTTGCGGACGGCCGCGCCCGGCCTGCCACGCATTCTGGCCGAGATCCCCAAAAAGGGCGGGCCGATCCGACTGAGCATGGCCGAATATCGCGCCGACAATGGCGCGGCGCTGGCGTTGCCCCGGATAGAGATTGTGGCCAAGGGCAGCGAGATCCGCTGGCGGGGTGAGGCTGTGGCCTCGGGGGCGCTGGCGCCGGGGGTGAAGGTGGCGGGTCTGCGCCTGCCGCTTGATGGCGTGGGCGGCGCGCAGGGCGCGCGATTGTGGGCCTCCTGCGTGCCGATCAGTTTTGCCGGGCTGGAGGCCAATGGGCTCAATCTGAGCGCGGGCAAGGTCGCGGCCTGTCCTTTGTCGGGGCCTGTGTTGGTGCTGGATCGGGGCGGATGGCGCGCGGGGGTTCGGCTGGCGGGGCTGGATTTGAACGGGCGGATGGGCGATTCGCCCTTGCGGCTGAACAGCGGCGCGGTGGAATTGCGCGCCGGGGCCGGGCGTGATGCAGGCCTGAGCGCGCAGAATGTCGCGGTGCAATTGGGCAGGCCGGGCGAGGGCACGAGCCTCAAGCTGGCCTCGGTGACGGCGCAGATGGGCCCAGGCGCTGCGGGTGAGTTCAAGGGGCTGGAAGGATCGCTGGCCGCCGTGCCGCTGCTGATCCAGAACGGCGCGGGGCAATGGCGCTATGCCGATGGCACGCTGGCGTTGAGCGATGTGGCGGTGCAGGTGAGTGACGCGGTCAAGCCGGACCGCTTTGCCCCGTTGGTTGCGCATAACGCCAGTCTGACCATGAAAAACGGGGTGATTCGCGCCGACGCCTTGCTGCGTGAACCCAAGGGTGACCGCCAGATCGTGCAGGTGGCGATCACACATGATCTGGCCGGGGCCAAGGGCTTTGCCGATCTGACGGTGGATGGGTTGACCTTTGATGCCAAGTTGCAGCCGGACCAATTGACGGCGCTGGCGCTGGGCACGATTGCCAATGCGGCGGGGCGATTCGACGGCACGGGGCGGATCGACTGGGCCGACGGCAAGGTGACAAGCCGCGGCAGGATTACCACGCAGAGCTTTGACTTTGCCGGACTTGCCGGGCCGGTGAAGGGTGTGGCCGGGACGGTGGAGTTCACGGACCTCCTTGGTTTGGTCAGTGCGCCGCATCAGACGCTGCGCATCGGTTCGATCAATCCGGGCATCGAGGCCACCGACGGCAAGGTGCGCTTTACGATGCATCCGGGCTATCTGCTGGAAATCGAGGATGCGCGCTGGCCTTTCCTTGATGGCGAGATGGAGATGCGGCCGACCACGCTGCAATTGGGCGGTGCGGCGGTGCGCCGATTCGAATTGGGCCTGTCGGGGGTCAATGCGGCAAAGCTGATCACGCATATGGAAGTGTCGAATCTGGCGGCGACGGGCCTGTTCGATGGGCGCATACCCTTGATTTTCGATCAGAATGGCGGGCGCGTATCGGGCGGCGAACTGATCTCGCGGCCCGGCGGCGGATCGGTTTCCTATGTGGGCGAACTGAGCTATCGCGACCTCTCGCCCATGGCCAATTATGCCTTCCGCACTTTGCGCGATGTACAGTTCCGCGAAATGCGAATCGGCCTCGACGGCGATCTGGGCGGCGAGGTGGTGACGCGTGTGTCGATGAAGGGCCTGAGCCAGGGCAAGGGCGCGTCGAAGAATTTCCTGACCCGCCAGATCGCCAAATTGCCCCTGCAATTCAATGTGAACGTCCGGGCGCCCTTCTATCAATTGATCGGTTCGCTGCGTTCGCTCTACGATTCGAATTACATCGGCGATCCGCGCGACAAGGGTCTGACCCTGCCTTCGATGCGGATTATGCCGACGCAGAATCCTCTGCCCAAAACCGCAACCATTCAGCCTTCAGTCAGCGAGCATCGTCCATGAAGCGTAATACATTGACCCGCCGCCCCGCCGTTGCAAAAGATTCCCGTATGGACCAGCGGGAAACATGTCATGGTAAGGCGAAGGGGCCGGACGGACGTCTGTGGCCAGCCTTGCAGGAGGTGTGGCGCAAACGACCCGTCCGGCTGGGGGTTTCGGTTCTATCGCTGGGCATGGTCGCCGCGCTTTCGGGGTGCATTACCGTGAGCGCGCCGGACAAGCCGATCGTGATCGAGCTGAACATCAACATCAAACAGGAAGTCATCTATCGTCTGGCCGCGGATGCGGGCAAAACGATTGATAACAATAAGGATATCTTCTGATGTCGCGCGTTTTTGCTTCTGTATCGCCCTTTTTGGCCGCCGCGCTGCTGGTTCCGGTGATGGCGGGCGGCGCCTTGGCGCAGGTTCGCGATCCGGCCTATGCCGCCGCGCGTTCGGCTGGACAGGTGGGGGAAATGCCGACCGGTTATCTGGGGATTGTTGGCGCTTCCTCGCCCGAGCTCAAGCGGATTGTCGATGACATCAACATCAAGCGCAAGGCGGTCTATGCCGAGCGCGCCCAGGCCCAGCATGCCACCGTGGAGGAATATGCCTTCACCACCGGCTGCAAGCTGGTGATGCAGACGCAGCCGGGCGAAAAGTATCAGACGCCGGACGGGAGCTGGCAGGTGAGGGGCGCAGGCGCTCCGGTGCGCGACAGCCGCTGCCCGGCGTAAACCGGCTTAACCGGTGCTAGGATCGACCGCGCGGGGGCATGGCTCCGGCGCGGTTTTTCTTTGCCGATATTCGGGCAGAGGTTTCCGCAGGTGATTCGCGCCCTCTGGCGCAGATGTCCGACAATTGCGCCATTTTTGCCGGTTCCCGCATTTTCTGTGCATACGTACCCGCCTGAAAATGGGCCGAACGGCTTTATGCTACCTTACTACTACCTAGCGACCGGTTGACTTGGGCCTACCCCCCGCCTAAGGGGCAGGCGCCCTGAGCGGACAGCCGTTGCATGAGGCTCTTTTTGGCCCCACAGTCCACTTCAAGGACAGGTAGGCGGGAGAGAGAATTGAGCAGCGAGCCGGATGCGCAGGATCAACGCGGTGAGGATGCGCGTCTTGCCGCTCTCGATGAACGGATTAACGCCGTTCGAGAGCGGGAGGAAATGCGTAAAACGCCGAATGCGGGGGCGCAATCTGACGATAGCTATCGTCTGGGCAACCGGGTTCTGGCCGAACTCATTGCGGGGATCGGTGGCGGTGCGTTCATCGGCTGGACTATAGACCAGTTGATCGGGCGCGGCCATTGGGGTCTGTTGGTGGTGATGGGGCTTGGCACCTTTGCCGCTTTCAGGAACATTATCCGGATTTCCACCCGGCGGTCTGAATGATCCTTGAACAGGGCGCGGGCTCTTGAAAGGATCGCCCCAACGACGGGGTTGGCAAAGACCGCTGACGATGCATAGGCAAGGGGGCATAAAGCGTGGCCGAACAGGGCAAAGTCGATCCGATGCACCAGTTCATGATCGAGCCGCTTTTTGGCACCGATCACTGGACCATTGCCGGGCACAACATTGCTTTCACCAATTCGGCGCTGTGGATGCTGATCACTTTTGTTGCGCTGTTCGCCTTTGTCGCGGGCGGTGCCAAGGGTCAGACCGTTCCCGGCCGCTGGCAGGTGATGGTTGAAGGGCTGGTTGGCTTTATTGACAATCTGCTGGCCGCCAATGTTGGCCCCAAGGGCAAGAAGTATGTGCCCTACATCTTCTCGCTGTTCAGCTTCATTCTCTTCTCCAACGTTCTGGGTCTGCTGCCGCTCGGCTTGATCAAGGGCGTTCATCCCTTCACCTCGACCAGCCACTTCACAGTGACCGGCGTTCTGGCGATCCTGTCCTTCTCGATCGTCCTGATCGTGGGCTTTGCCCGCCATGGCCTGCACTTTTTCAGCTTGTTTGTGCCGCATGGCACGCCTGCATGGCTGCTCTGGCTGATCCCGGTGATCGAGCTGATCTCGTTCCTCGTGCGTCCTTTCTCTCTCGCGCTTCGTTTGTTCGTGGCGATGATGGCGGGCCACGTGCTGCTCGAAGTGCTCTCCAGCTTTGTCATCAGCTCGACCAATTCGGGCGTGCTGTGGGGCACTGTTGTGGGCCTGCCCAGCTTTGGGTTGATGATCGCCATCTGCGCGCTGGAAATTCTGGTCGCCGGCATCCAGGCCTATGTTTTCGCGCTGTTGACCTCGCTGTATCTCAACGACGCCGAAAACCTGCACTAAGTTTTCAAGACGTACATCAAAGCCTTTCAACCAACGAAATTCGTTCAAAAGGAGTTATGGAAATGGAACCTGCAAGCGCAAAGCTGATCGGTGCTGGTCTGGCCGCTATCGGCGCCGGTGTGGCTGCCCTGGGCGTGGGTAACGTGTTCGGTTCGTTCCTCGAATCCGCTCTGCGCAACCCCGGCGCCGCTGATGGCCAGCAGGGCCGTCTGTTCATCGGCTTCGCGGCTGCTGAACTTCTGGGTCTGCTTTCGTTCGTTGTGGCGATGATCCTGATCTTCGTTGCCTGAACGAATACCAAGGTGATGCTGGCCGGGGCGGAGTGCCCCGGTCGGGATCGCCTTTGATTTTCCCGGCCCGGATCTTGCCTTATGGGGCAATGCCGCGGCCTTGCGGTGATACCGTTTGGGTCCATCCGGCCCGACGCACAGCGACCGGAACCTAAGTGATGCCTCAGATTGCGCAGCTATCCGCAACCTATGCGTCCCAGATCTTCTGGGCGCTGATCTTCTTCGGATTTGTCTTCTTTGTTGTTGGCCGCGGCTTCGTGCCCAAGGTTCAGGCAACGGTGGCAAATCGCGACAAGCAGATCGCTGATGATCTGGCCGCCGCCGAAGCCGCGCGCCGCGCCGCCGAATCGGACGAGGCCAATTGGGCCGCGACCAGCAACAAGCAGCGCGCTCAAGCGCAGGCCCTGATTGCCAAGGCCAAGGCCGACGCAACTCAGGCGAGCGAAGCCCGTCTGGCTCAGGCTGCCGCCGTGGTGGACGAGCGTATCGCGCAAGCTGATGCGCGCCTTGCCGCCGCCCGTGCCGATGCGCTGGCCGAAATCGAAACCGTTGCCAGCGAAGCGGCCAGCGACATCGTCGCCCGCCTTGCCGGCCTGAGCGTGGAAGGCGATGCCGCCCGCGCCGCCGTGAAGGAGGTCCTCCATGGCTGATCTTGCTACTCTGGCCGTTCTGGCTGCCGGCGCCGGTGAAGCCGGTGGTCACGAAGCTGCCGAACCGCTGATGCTCGGCTTTGCCACGGCGCCGCAGATCGTTGCCGCTGCCATGGCGGTGCTGATCCTGATCGCCATCGCGCTCAAGGTTCCCTCGGTGATCACCAAGGGGCTGGACGGCAGCATTGCCGAAATCCGCAAGCAGCTCGACGAAGCCAAGGCGCTGCGCGCCGAAGCGGACAAGCTGCGCGCTGAATATGCCGCTCGCATTGCCGGTGCCGAAAAGGAAGCCGCGCAGCTGGTCGAGCATGCCAAGCATGAAGCCGAAGCGATCATCGCCAAGGCGGAAGCCGACACCACCGCCGTGATTGCGCGCCGCGAGAAGATCGCCGGCGATAAGATCGAGGCAGCGGAACGCGCGGCTGTGGCCGAATTGCAGAACAAGGCAGCCGAAGCGGCTGCCTCGGCTGCTCGCGGTCTGATTGCTGGCCGTTACGGCGTCGATGCCGACAAGGCTCAGGTGGACGCGGCGATCGCCGCCCTGTAATCCTGATCCTTGCCGATCTGGTGGAAAGCCCCGCTCCGGCGGGGCTTTTTGCGTTTGGGGATAGGAGAGAAGCGAGCATGGCCGAGATCATCAATCTACGCATGGCGCGCAAAGCCAAAGCGCGGACGGAGGCTGAAAAGCAAGCTCAGGCCAATCGGGCATTGCATGGCCAAAGCAAAGGCCAGCGTGCCATTGCCAAGGCGGAAAAGGCGCGTGCCGAGCGGCTGCTTGATGGTGTGAGGCGGGAGGATCCGGATGATCCGCAGCCTTGATCCCCCAAGTCTTTCCATTCCGTGTGGCGCTATGTGGGCAAGACTACCGTGTATCCCTGCGTTAAATGCAAAGACACCCTGCGCTAAACGACTGCCCGGGCCGATGCTCAGGTCATGGCAGAGAGAAGCGAGGGGCGATGAATTGTCTTACACTGGCGGCCATCGGCCTTCATCTAGTCTCAGCACATGACAAGCCGGGCTATAATGACGCGAATTTCGGAATCTACGGCGAGACTGAATGCGGCTTTGTCGCAGGAGCCTATTACAATTCCTATCGGCAGCCCTCATTCCAGATCGGATGGCGGGCCCAAACCGATCATCTGC
This sequence comes from Novosphingobium sp. KACC 22771, assembly GCF_028736195.1. GTDB lineage: Bacteria > Pseudomonadota > Alphaproteobacteria > Sphingomonadales > Sphingomonadaceae > Novosphingobium. The sequence goes on from NZ_CP117881.1 coordinate 1,623,118, forward strand.
CTCTGTTCGTCGAGGTCGGCGGTGTCACCGGTTATCCGCATCATGTGATTGAGCCCTATGCCATGGCGGGCGTACGATTGGGGCCGCTGCGCATCGGCTTTGTCCCGCATGTGGCGGGGGTCAACAAAACCTCCGTCGTTCACGCCATGGTGCAATTCCGGCTGTGACGGGTCACGCCTAAAAGCTGTTCTTGGCCTCGCGCAGGGCGGCAAAAGCTGCAACGGGATCGGCGCCCCAGCGGGCCTGAATGTCGGCGCTGTCCGCCCGCAGGAACGGGTTTGTCATAAGTTCACGCGCCAGAGGGAAGGGGACGGTAGGCTCATTGCGGGCGCGCATTGCAGCGATATCTTTCGCATAAGCGGCCAGAGCATCGTTATCCGGGTCGGCGTGAAGTGCGAATCGGGCGTTGCTGGCGGTATATTCATGCGCGCAATAAAGCGTGGTGGCCGCAGGCAATGCTTTGATCCGCTCAAGACTGGCCCAGAATTGCGACGGCGTGCCTTCAAACATCCGTCCGCAGCCCAGCGCGAACACCGAGTCGCCCACAAAAGCCACCGCCGCTTCCGGCAAATGATAGGCGACATGGCCCAGCGTATGCCCGCCAACATTGATAACCTGCGCGTGATAAGCGCCCAGCGAGACCGAATCGCCCTGATCCACCACCCGGTCCACGCCTTCGATCTTGCCAGCATCTCCCGCCGGGGCGGTGATCACACAGCCGGTAGCGGTCTTGATCGCGCTATTCCCGCCCGCATGATCCTTATGCCAATGCGTGTTCCAGATCTGGGTGATGGTCCAGCCCTTCGCTTCGGCCTGACGCAAGTATTCCCCGGCGTCGGGCGTATCGATACAGACCGTCTCGCCCGATGCGGGATCATGCAGCAGAAAGCCGTAATTGTCGGAAAGGCAGGGGAATTGATGGATCTGGAGGAGCATGGCGCGGTCCTGTCGTGGGGTTTCTGCAAAGGCTTATGCCTTCGGCGGGCAAAGGGCGAAAGCCCTTTGCAATCCCGTTACTGGGAGTGTTTCGTTGGCGGGGTGGTGCGTTGGGGTTTTAAAGCCTGCGGCGCGGCAGGTTGGGCGCACGGTTGCCCCCTTGGCGCAACGAAAACAGTTATTAGACCCTCGCATTCAACTCTTCTTCCCCCCAACCAACAAAAAACCCGCCCGGATCACTCCGAGCGGGTCTTTGTTTTCAGGCAAACGCCCGAAGGTTCAAGCTTACTGCTTGGCCTTCAGAGCGGCGCCCAGGATGTCGCCCAGCGAAGCGCCGGCATCCGACGAACCGTACTGCTCGACGGCTTCCTTTTCTTCGTGCAGCTGACGCGCCTTGATCGAGAAGCTGGGCTTCTTCGAACGGTCGAAACCGGTGACCATGGCGTCGATCTTCTGACCGACCTGGAAGCGGTCGGGACGCTGTTCGTCGCGGTCGCGACCCAGATCCGAGCGCTTGATGAAGCCGGTGGCGCCATCGTCGCCAGCCTGCACTTCGAGGCCGCCGTCACGCACTTCGAGCACGGTCACGGTGACAACTTCGTTGCGCTTCAGGTTCGAACCAGCAGCGGTCGAAACGCCGCCGGCAGCCGGGGCGCCCTTTTCGAGCTGCTTGATGCCGAGGCTGATGCGTTCCTTTTCGATGTCCACGTCCAGAACGATCGCCTTGACGCTTTCACCCTTGCGGTGCAGCGCCAGCGCGTCTTCGCCCGAGATGCCCCAGGCGATGTCCGACATGTGAACCATGCCGTCGACTTCGCCGTCCAGACCGATGAAGAGGCCGAATTCGGTGGCGTTCTTGACTTCGCCTTCGACGCTCGAGCCAACCGGGTGACGCTCGGCGAAAGCTTCCCACGGGTTCTGCTGGGCCTGCTTGAGGCCGAGCGAGATGCGGCGCTTGTCCGAATCGACTTCCAGAACCAGCACGTCGACTTCCTGCGAGGTCGAAACGATCTTGCCGGGGTGGACGTTCTTCTTGGTCCAGGACATTTCCGAAACGTGGACCAGACCTTCGATGCCGGCTTCCAGTTCGACAAACGCACCATATTCGGTGATGTTCGTGACGGTGCCGCGCAGCTTGGCGCCGACCGGGTACTTGGCGGCAACGCCATCCCACGGATCCGATTCCAACTGCTTCATGCCGAGGCTGATGCGCTGCGTGTCCTGGTTGATGCGGACGATCTGCACGCGCACGGTGTCGCCGATGGCGATCACTTCGCTCGGGTGGTTCACGCGCTTGTAGCTCATGTCGGTGACGTGCAGCAGGCCGTCGATGCCGCCCAGATCAACGAACGCACCGTAATCGGTGATGTTCTTGACCACGCCGTCGATGATCTGACCTTCCGAGAGGTTCTGGATCAGGCCGCTGCGCTGTTCGGCGCGGGTTTCTTCCAGAACGGCGCGGCGCGACACGACGATGTTGCCACGGCGACGGTCCATCTTGAGGATCTGGAACGGCTGGGGAACGTCGAGCAGCGGGGTGACGTCGCGCACGGGGCGGATGTCGACCTGCGAGCCGGGCAGGAAGGCCACGGCGCCGTCGAGGTCGACGGTGAAGCCACCCTTGACGCGGCCGAAGATGACGCCTTCAACGCGCTTGCCTTCGCCAAATTCGTTTTCGAGCTTGTCCCAGGCGGCTTCGCGGCGGGCGCGGTCGCGGCTGAGCATGGCTTCGCCATCGGCGTTTTCGACGCGGTCAACGAAGACTTCGACTTCGTCGCCGACCTTCAGGCCGTGCGGCTGACCGGCCATGGCGAATTCGCGCAGCGGAACGCGGCCTTCGCTCTTGAGGCCTACGTCGATGACGGCCTTGTCGTTTTCGATGGCGGTGATGGTGCCCTTGACCACGCGGCCTTCAAAGCCACCGTTGGCGGCGCCGCCAAGCGATTCGTCAAGGAGAGCCGCGAAATCGTCGCGGGTCGGGGTGCTCATAAAAGAGTCCTTCAAATTTAACGTTCTTCCGGCCAGGCGGTTGGGAGAAATTCTCCGTCCGCCGGTCTTTCCTCCGGCATCGCACCATGCGATGGCCGGGCCAAAAAGGGCCGAACCGCCATGGAGGCCGGATGCCATCCACAGCACCCGCCCACAGCCAAGGCCACGGGCAGACCGGCGGCGACTAGGCCAAACGGGTACGAAAGGCAAGGGAAATACGGCGCGCCACCTGATCCTTGATACAGGCGGCGCAGTATGCGCCAACACGGTTCGTCCCATGCGCAAGGCGGACCGACGAGCTTTACGAGCCCGTTCATTTTCCGCACAGGGGCTGCGCCGTCTGTGCAAAATTCCAATGGGCAAAATTCCACTGGATGGAAATAAAGTGAAGGAGGAGAACCCATGCGTATTTCTTTGGGCCTGATGGGGACGGGGCTGGTGGCAGCGTCTCTGGCGCTTTCGGGCTGTGCCACGACCGGGTCGGTCAAGCGGGCGCAGGCGCGGGCGGATGAAGCCTATACCAGCGCGCAGGAAGGCAATGGCGCTGCATCGCGCGCACAGGGGACGGCGGATAATGCGCTTGCCGCCTCGGACCGGGCGCAGAGCGCGGCCGATGCCGCCAACATGGCCGCGCAAAATGCGGGCAATTCGGCCAATTCGGCCAATTCACTGGCCGCGGCGGCGGCGGCCGATGCCCGCGCGGCGCGTGAACAGGTCGCCGTGCTCAAGGCCCGCCTGCACAGGCTGGAGGTCAAGAACAAGACCCGCCATCACGCCAAGTCCCATGCCAAGAAAAAGACCGTGGCCAAGGAAGTCGAGGTTACGCAGGCCCAGTTCCATCACTAAAACAGCGCATCTTTTCGACCAGCGCGATGGCGGCGGCAATCGCCGCCTCGCGCCCCAGATCGGACGTGTCGAGGGTGATCGCATCGCTTGCCGCCCGCAAAGGCGCAGCGCTGCGATTGCGGTCCCGCTCGTCGCGCGCGGCAAGGTCGGCCTCGATCTCGGACAGCGCCACATCGCGCCCCTGCGCCAGCATTTCGGCATGGCGCCGCGCGGCCCGCGCAGCAACGCTGGCGATCACGAACAGCTTGGCCGTCGCCTCGGGCGCGATCACCGTGCCGATGTCGCGCCCGTCCAGCACCGCGCCGCTGCTTTGCGTGGCAAAGGCGCGCTGGCGTTCATACAGCGCCTGACGCACGGCGGGATGCACCGACACCCGACTGGCCAGCCCGCCTGAGGCCTCCGACCGCAATTCGGGATCGTCCAGCAAACCATCGACGAAGCCGCAGGCCGCCAGCGCATCGCCCGCATCATCGGGATTGCCGCCGTTCAGCGCCACCTGCCGCCCCACCGCGCGATAGAGCAGCCCGGTGTCCAGATGCGGCAACCCATAATGTGCTGCCAGCGCCTTGGCGATCGTGCCCTTGCCCGAGGCGGTCGGGCCATCGACGGCGATAATCATGCGTTTTTTCCCATCATCGCGCGGATCAGGCCGACAAAGGCGATGGCCGCCCACAGGCTCTCCATCGCCAGCGAGGCCACATTGGTGTCAACCAGCAGCGAGACCACCAGCAATAGCGCGCCCGCCAGATTGGCGCCGTGCTGGACAAAGGGATTGGGCTCGCGCGCCTTGCCGGTAAAAGCGGTGGTATAGCCATAGGCAAAGACGCATAGCGACATGCCCGCAAAACCGCAGGCGGTGGCAATCTCTTCGGGAATACCGGTGATCAGGCTCATCAGGCCACCAGACCGGCGAGCAGCGCCTCGAAATTGGGGAAGCTGGTGGCGATCGGGCTGGTGTCGTCGATGGCCACGCCGTTCATGCTGTTGAGGCCCGCGATGGCCATGCTCATGGCGATGCGGTGGTCCAGATGCGTGGCGACATGATGCGCGCCAGAGGTACCGGGGAGGGGGGCGCCGCCGGTGCCGTCAATGATCAGGCCATCCTCGGTTTCCGTTACATTCGCGCCCGCCAGTTTGAGCGCCACGCGCATCACGGTGATGCGGTCGCTTTCCTTGACGCGCAATTCCTCCAGGCCGGTGGTGATGGTGCGGCCCTTGGCCTGCGCGGCGGCGACGAAGAGGACGGGGAATTCATCGACCATGCTGGGCACGATTTCGGGATCGACCGCAATGCCGTGCAATTGCGAATGGCGCACGCGCAGATCCGCCACCGGTTCGCCGCCGACTTCGCGGGGGTTCACTTCCTCGATGCTGCCGCCCATCTGGCGCAGGACCGTAACGATCCCGGCGCGGGTGGGGTTGAGGCCCACGTTCTCGATCAGCACATCGCTGCCCGGCACGGTGAGTGCGGCGACGATGAAGAAGGCGGCCGAGGACGGATCGCCCGGCACCACGATGGTCTGGCCCTTCAACTCGGCGGGGCCGTGGATCTGGATGGTGCGCGTGCCTTCCTCATCGACCTCGACGGTCAGATTCGCGCCAAACCCGCGCAGCATCCGTTCGGAATGGTCACGGGTGGGCACCGGCTCGATCACGGTGGTGATGCCCGGCGTGTTGAGGCCCGCCAGCAGCACCGCCGATTTGACCTGCGCGCTGGCCATGGGCAGGCGATAGGTGATCGGCACGGCGGGCGAGGCACCGCGCATGGTCAGCGGCAGGCGGCCTTCTGTGGAGGTGAAATCGGCGCCCATCGTGGAGAGCGGGTCGATCACCCGGCCCATGGGCCGCTTCGACAGCGAGGCGTCACCTACGAAGGTGGCCGTGATGGCGTGGGACGCGACAAGGCCCATCAGCAGGCGAGTCGAGGTGCCCGAATTGCCCATGTCGAGCGCCGTTTCCGGTTGCAGCAGCCCGCCAACGCCCACGCCGTTGATGATCCATTCGCCATCTTCGGTTTTCTCGATTTTTGCGCCCATCGCCCGCATGGCGGCCGCCGTGGACATCACATCCTCGCCTTCCAGTAGGCCCGTGACCCGCGTTTCGCCCAGCGCCAGCGCGCCCAGCATGATCGAGCGGTGGCTGATCGACTTGTCGCCGGGGACGCGGATCGTGCCGGTCAGCGCGCCTGTGGGCATGAAACGGCGGGGGCGGGGGGTGGCAGAGGCGCTCACGGACAGATTCCTTGGGACTATGAAGACAGGCTATGCGAAAAATGCTTGCGTCACGGGCAGGCACCCGTCAGAAGCGCGCGGCTTTTGACAGCGCGGGGGCTCTATGGCAAGGCGCCAGAGCATGGCAGGGCCGTCATATGGCCCTTCGCGCCAGTTACGCATAGCAATGGATACCGCCCGCCGCTTTGGCTGGGGCAGACATGAGGAATAGCATGGTCAAGCCAGAATGGGGCGCCAAGCACGGCTGCCCGAAGTGCGGCACCCGCTTTTACGATCTGGGCAAGGACGATCCCGTCACTTGCATCGAATGCGGCTATGCCTGGGTTCCCGAACCCGTGCTCAAGAGCAAGCAGCCGATTCCCTTTGAGGAGATCCAGAAGAAGGACGCCGATGAGGTGGCCGACGGCGATCTGGCCGATGAGGATCTGGACATCGATGATGACGGCGATTCGCCGGACAATGATGTCGACCTGGGCGGCGATGACGACCTGGGCGTGTCGGGCCATGATGAAGAGCCCGACGAAGTGTAAGTTCTTGTCCGGAACCTTGGCGGGGCGTTTTTCAGAAAAATGAAATTTCTTGAAAAAAACCCTTGCCAAGGTTCCGGGGTCGTCCTAGTGGGGCGGCCCGCCGACGAGGCGGAAGCGAAGCAAACCACCCAGGGATGCCTAGCTTATTGAATGAATGGGGCCTTAGCTCAGCTGGGAGAGCGCCTGCATGGCATGCAGGAGGTCAGCGGTTCGATCCCGCTAGGCTCCACCATTCAAACATATACCCATTGGTAAGGGGCCTTAGCTCAGCTGGGAGAGCGCCTGCATGGCATGCAGGAGGTCAGCGGTTCGATCCCGCTAGGCTCCACCAAAGGGAAAGTATCGCTTCATGAAGCGTTACGCTGGCCGACGAATTTACGTCTGCCGGCGTTTTTCGCTTGATGGGATTATGCGCTGATCGGCAAGGTTTTGCCCATCGGCGTTTTTGGCGTAATTTTGCGCCGTTGTTGGGGTTGGCTGATGTTCGACGCTCTGTCTGATCGCCTTGGCTCGGTCTTTGATCGGCTGAAGGGGCGCGGTGCGCTCAAGGAACAGGATGTGCGCGATGCGATGCGCGAAGTGCGCATTGCCTTGCTCGAAGCCGACGTGGCCCTGCCGGTGGTGCGCCGGTTTATCGACGATGTGACCGAGAAGGCCGTTGGGCAAAATGTGCTCAAGTCGGTCACGCCCGGTCAGCAGGTCGTCAAGATCGTCAATGATGCGCTGGTCGAGATGCTGGGCGGGCAGGATGTCCCCGGTCTTGATCTGAACGCTGCGCCGCCGGTGGTCATCATGATGGTCGGCCTGCAAGGGTCGGGCAAGACCACCAGCACGGCCAAGCTCGGCAAGCTGCTGAAGGAAAAGCACGGCAAGAAGGTGCTGATGGCGTCATTGGACGTCAACCGCCCCGCCGCGCAGGAACAGTTGGCCGTTCTGGGCACGCAGGTGGGCGTTTCGACCCTGCCGATCGTGGCGGGGCAAATGCCGACGGCGATTGCCGAACGCGCGATCAATTCGGCCAAGCTTCAGGCGGTGGATGTGCTGCTGCTCGACACGGCGGGCCGTCTGCATGTCGATGCGGCGCTGATGGAAGAGATGAAGGCGGTTGCCGCCATCTCGACCCCGAAAGAAACGCTGCTGGTCGTCGATTCGCTGACCGGTCAGGACGCGGTGAATGTCGCGCAGAGCTTTGCGGGCGAAGTCGATCTGACGGGTGTGATTCTGACCCGTATGGATGGCGATGCGCGCGGCGGTGCGGCGCTCTCGATGCGTGCGGTCACGGGCAAGCCGATCAAATTTGCCGGTATGGGCGAAAAGCTCGACCAGATCGAAGTGTTTAACCCCGGCCGCGTGGCGGGCCGCATCCTGGGCATGGGCGATATCGTCAGCCTGGTGGAAAAAGCGGCGCAGGCGGTTGAGGCCGAGGACGCCGAAAAGCTGGCCGAGCGCATGGCCAAGGGTCAGTTCGACATGAACGACCTGCGTACCCAGCTGCGCCAGATGCAGAAGATGGGCGGGCTGGGCATGCTGGCCGGGATGCTGCCGGGCATGAAGAAGGCGCAGGCCGCCATGGCGAACAGCGGGATGAACGACCGCACGCTGCTGCGCATGGATGCGATCATCGGCTCGATGACCCCCAAGGAGCGCGCACGGCCCGAATTGCTCAACGCCAAGCGCAAGATCCGTATCGCCAATGGCTCCGGCACGCAGGTGCAGGAAGTCAACAAGCTCCTGAAAATGCATCAGGAGATGGAAAAGGCGATGAAGCAGATCAAGAAGATGGGCGGGCTCAAGGGCCTGGCCGCCTTGTTCGGCAAGGGTGGCATGGGCGGCGCTCTTGGCGGCATGGGCGGCGGTATGCCGGGCGGCATGGGCGGCCTTGGCGGCGCCGGCGGCCTTCCCGGTCTCGGCGCGGGCGCCCCGGATTTTACAAAGTTTTTGAAGAAATAAGCTGAATTAATTGGAAAGGTACGAAAATGTCGGTTTCTCTGCGTCTGTCGCGTGGCGGTTCTAAGAAGCGCCCTTATTACAAGATCGTTATCGCCAACTCGACCGCTCCCCGCGACGGCAAGTTCCTGGAGCAGGTTGGCACCTACAACCCGCTGCTGGCCAAGGACGATGAAAACCGCGTGCGTCTGGTCGAAGACCGCGTGAAGTACTGGCTGGGCGTTGGCGCGCAGCCGACCGACCGCGTTGCCCGTCTGCTGGACAAGGCCGGTCTGAAGGAACGCGCCCCCACCAACAACCCGAACAAGGCCGAACCCGGCAAGAAGGCCAAGGAACGCGCCGAAGACAAGGCCAAGAAGGCCGCTGAAGCTGCTGAAGCGGCTGCTGCTGAATAATGAGGCGGCCCGTGACAATGGCCGCTGTTGCGGCGGCCCATGGCATCACGGGCGAGGTTCGTCTCAAGCTGTTTGGTGAAGGTGTGGCCGCGCTCAAAAGCTACCGCACCTTCAACGACGGCGCGCTGACGCTGAAATCGATCAAGGATGACGGCAAGGGGGGCGCTTTGGCCCGCTTTGCCGAAGTCCCTGATCGAACGGCGGCGGAAAAATTGCGTGGGACGGCGCTGACGGTCCCCCGCTCGGCCATGCCGCCACTGGCGCCGGGTGAGTATTATTACGCTGACCTGCTCGGTCTGGCGGCCCAATCCACCACCGGTGCGATGCTGGGCACGGTGGTCGCGGTCGACAATTTCGGCGCGGGCGACATTCTGGAAATAGAGATGCCTGCGGGCGAGGATGGCAAGAGCCACCGCTTCATGGTGCCCATGCGCGCCGAGGCAGTGCCCGAATGGGACGAGGCGCGGGTGCTGATCGAGGACGCCTACGTCGGATGACCGGCCGCGAGGCGGAGATTGCCGCCTTGGCGCAGGAGATGCCCGGTTTGCGGCGGTGATCGACCGTGGCGTTTGGTTCGAACCATAAATCACTATGCTCTTGTTTTGCCAGAACCTCATTATCCCAATTGTGTGATTGTACCGAGTTGGCTTGAAGGCTAAAGACACCCAGGGGTCTTATTCGTCGATTGGCGGATAAGGAGGGATCATGGCGGGGTTGGACCCGTTTCAGTTGAGCAACGGGCAGTTTCTTGCGGCCTATGCGGCGCTGTTGCTGGCGGCGGCGGGAATGGCGTGGGTGCTGCCGCATTGGTTGCGCCCGGATGGCAAGATGCTCTCGCTGCAACATCCCTTTGAAATGGCCTGTTTGTCGGGTGGGCCGACGCGCTATGCCGAAACGCTGGTGCTGGGCCTGATGCAGGCGGGGCATCTGCGTTTAAATGATGATCGCTTTTTCGAACCCTTGCGCCCGACGGCAGGTATCAGCCGGGCCGAGGTGGCGGTGCTGGGCCTGCCGGCGGGAACCGACTGGGATTTGCTGATGACCAGCCTGTGGAGTTCGGTTCACTGGGTCGAATTGCGGTTGATCGCGCGGGGCCTGTGGCTGGACCGGGCGCAATGGTGGCAGATTCGCGGCTGGGCCTGCCTGCCGTTGGTGCTTGTGCTGCTGTTTGGGGCGATTCGCTGGGAGGCGGGCGTGTTGCGCCATGCGGCTGTGCCCTATCTGGGTTGGTTGGTGCTGGCGGCGCTCCTGGGGGCGGTCGTTCGGTGTGTGACGGTTGACCGGCGTACGCAGGGCGGTTGCCGCGTACTGGCCCGCGCGCGCGATGAGGCGCGCAGCCTGCGCCACCGATACGATCTGGGGCAGGCCCAGATGGCCGTCGCGCTGTTCGGTACAGAGGTTTTGGCTGCGACGCCCTATGAGGCGCTGTACAGGCTGCGCCATCGCGGGTGAGGTCTGGACGATGCCCCTTGCAGACCGGCGGCGCAGGGGGCATGGGGGCGCCATGAGCTTTTCCGCCACCGTCCTGACGCTGTATCCCGACATGTTCCCCGGCCCGCTGGGGGTAAGCCTTGCCGGGCGCGCGCGTGAGGAGGGCAAATGGGCCATCGACGCGGTGCAGATCCGCGACTTTGCCCAGGACAAGCACCGCACGGTGGATGATACGCCCGCAGGCGGTGGGGCCGGGATGGTGCTGAAGGTTGATGTGCTGGCCCGCGCGATTGATCATGCCCGCGCAACCGGCCCGATGGGGCGGCCTGTTCTTGCCATGACGCCGCGCGGGCGGCCTTTGACGCAAGCGCGGGTGCGCGAACTGGCCGCCGGGCCGGGGGTCATCGTGCTTTGCGGACGATTTGAAGGGTTTGACGAGCGGATTTTCGCCGGACGCGATGTCGAGGAGGTCTCGATGGGCGATATTATCCTGTCGGGCGGCGAACCTGCGGCAATAATGCTTCTGGATGCTTGCATTCGGCTGCTTCCCGGCGTAATGGGCGCGGCCTCTAGTGGGGATGATGAGTCGTTCGAAAACGGATTGCTCGAATATCCCCATTATACCCGACCCAATGATTGGGAAGGGCGATTGATCCCTGAAGTGCTGCGATCGGGGGATCATGGAAAGATCGATGCCTGGCGGAAACAACAGGCGCTCGACGATACTCGGTCACGCAGGCCCGACCTTTGGGAGCGCTACGGTGGTGCTTCGGGTCAGTCTGCCTCTGGCGCGCGGCGCAAAACGAAGGATTTGGGTCAATGAACCTGATTCAGCAGATCGAAGCCGAAGAAATCGCCAAGGCGCTCTCGGCTTCCGGCAAGGAAATTCCGGAATTCCGCGCTGGCGACACGCTGCGCGTGGGCGTGAAGGTTATCGAAGGCGACCGTACCCGCGTTCAGGCCTATGAAGGCGTGGTGATTGCCCGTTCGAACCGCGGCATCAACTCGAACTTCACCGTGCGCAAGATGTCGTTCGGCGAAGGCGTGGAGCGCGTATTCCCGCTCTACTCGCCCAACATCGAATCGATTACCGTGGTCCGCCGTGGTGTCGTGCGTCGTGCCAAGCTGTACTATCTGCGCGGCCGCACCGGCAAACGCGCACGTATCGCCGAGCGCCGCGACCCCCGCACGGCAGGCTGAGCCGGAACACCGGTTCCCCAGCCAACCAGCGGAACATCGTGAAAGGGCGCCTCGGCCAAGACAGCCGGGGCGCCCTTTTGCTTGCGCGCCTTATCCTCAATACTTCGACAGGTTTCCCTCCTTGCCATGCGTCTTCCCGCTCTCCTGCTTGCCGCAGCCATGTTGGTGCCTGCGCCTCTCGCCTTTGCGCAGGGGGCGGCTGTGAGCGCGCCTGCTTCGGCTGCGCTGTCGTTTGAGCGGGTCTTTGCCAGCCCTTCGCTCAATGGCCCGGCGCCGCGCGGGGTCAAGCTGTCGCCTGATGGGCGCTATCTGACGCTGCTGCGCAATCGGGCCAATGACCGCGAACGTTATGACCTGTGGGGCTATGACCGCCAGAACGGTCAGTGGCGGATGCTGGTCGATTCGGAAAAGCTGTCCTCGGGCCGCGCCTTGTCCGAGGCGGAAAAGATGCAGCGCGAGCGGCAGCGGATCGGCGATCTCAAGGGTATCGTTTCCTATAGCTGGGCGGCCGATGGCAAGAGCGTGCTGGTGCCGCTCGATGGCGAACTGCTGCTGGCGGGGCTGGATGGCTCGGTGCGCAAGGTTGAGGGGGCGGGGGCCGATGCGCTCAATCCGCGCCTCAGCCCGCGTGGCGGTTTCGTCTCCTTTGTTCGCGACCGCCGCCTGTGGGTGGTGCCGGTTAATGGCGGGGTCAATGGCTCCGCGCCCCGCGCGATCACGCCGGTGGAAACCAGCCCGACCGTCCATTGGGGCGAGGCCGAATTTGTCGCGCAGGAAGAAATGGCCCGCCTGACCGGCGCATGGTGGTCGGGCGATGACAAGCATGTGGCGGTCGAGCGTTTCGACGAGGCTCATGTCGGCACGGTCACCCGCGCGGCGATCGGCGCCACCGGGACCAAGACTTTCGACCAGCGCTATCCGGCGGCGGGCACGCCCAATGCCGAAGTCTCGCTTTATGTGGTCAGCCCGGAAGGCGGCGATCCTGTGCGGGTCGATCTGGGTACTGACCCTGACATCTATCTCGCCCGCGTCGATTGGGCGCCCGATGGCAAGGTGCTCTATGTTCAGCGCGAGGACCGGGCGCAGACCCGCCTCGACATGCTGCGGGTCGATCCGGCGACGGGGCGTTCCGAGGTGCTGTTCAGCGAAACGGCGCGGCCCAAGAGCTGGATCAACCTGACCGACAATTATCGCTTCCTGCGCGACGGCAGCCTGATCTGGTGGAGCGAGCGCGATGGTTTCGGCCATCTCTATCGCCTCGCGGGTGGCAAGTGGCAGCAGCTCACCCATGGGCGCTGGATGGTCACTTCGCTCGATGGCGTGGACGAGAAGGGCGGCAAGCTCTTTTTCACCGGCACCAAGGACGATGTGCTGGCCCATCAGGTCTATGCGCTGGATTACACCCATCCGGGTGAGCCGAAGCGCCTGACCGATCCGGCCTATATGAACAGCGCGACGATGGATCGCGCCGGGCAAACGCTGGTCATCACTCGCAGCGCCCAGAACCAGCCCGCCCAGACCTATTTGGCCGATGGCGCGGGCAAGCGGATCGCATGGGTCGAGGAAAACCGCGTCGATGCGGGCCATCCCTACGCGCCCTATCTGGCCGCCCATCGCGCGCCGACCTTTGGCACGATCAAGGCGCAGGACGGTAGCGACCTGCACTGGAAGATGATCACGCCCGTCATGGAGCCGGGCAAGCGCTATCCGGTGTTCTTTGAACATTACGGCGGCCCCCATGTGCAGGTGGTCAACAAGGGCTGGTCTGGCGCTCTGGCGCAGGCGATTGTTGCACGCGGCTATATCTATTTCGAGATCGACAACCGGGGCAGCGCCAACCGGGGCGTCGATTACGAAAGCCAGATCTGGCAGGCGATGGGCACGGTGGAAGTGGCCGACCAGATCGCCGGGGCCGATTACCTGAAATCGCTGCCTTTCGTGGACCCTGCCAAGATCGCCACCTATGGCTGGTCCTATGGCGGCTATATGACGCTCAAGATGCTGGAGGCGCATCCGGGCGCCTTTGCGGTGGGGATCTCCGGCGCGCCGGTGACCAAGTGGGAGCTGTATGACACCCACTATACCGAGCGCTATATGGGCGATCCGCGTCAGGTTCCGGCGGCTTACAAGGCTTCGAACGCCATCGACAATTCGGATAGAATCCGCGACCCGCTTTTGCTGATCCACGGATTGTCGGATGACAATGTGGTGTTTGAAAATTCCTCGGCGCTCATCGCCAAGATGCAGAACGAGGCGACGCCTTTCGAGATGATGCTGTATCCCGGCCATACCCATCGCGTGGGCGGGCCCAAGGTCAGCGTCCATCTCTGGAACACGATTTTCGCTTTCCTGGCACGGCATGGAGTGACGCCGCCGTAATTCTCTAGCCAGTTGTTGTAATGCGGCTTTGCGTCTCAGGCCGCGTGAAACAGGCCCCTTTGGGCCGCAGGAGTGAGTAACATGGGTTATCGGGTTGTCGTCGTTGGCGCCACGGGCAATGTGGGCCGCGAAATGCTCAACATCCTTGCCGAGCGTGAATTCCCCATCGCTGAACTGGCGGCGGTGGCTTCGCCCCGTTCGCAGGGCACCGAGATCGACTTTGGCGAAACCGGCAAGAAGCTGAAGGTGCAGAACATCGAGCACTTCGACTTCACCGGCTGGGACATCGCCCTGTTTGCCGCAGGTTCGGGCCCGACGAAGATCTATGCCCCCAAGGCTGCGTCGCAGGGCTGCGTGGTGATCGACAATTCCTCGCTCTATCGCATGGACCCGGACGTTCCGCTGATCGTGCCCGAAGTGAACCCGGACGCCATCGACGGCTATACCAAGCGCAACATCATCGCCAACCCCAACTGCTCGACCGCGCAGATGGTTGTGGCCTTGAAGCCGCTGCACGACAAGGCGACGATCAAGCGCGTTGTCGTCGCCACCTATCAGTCGGTGTCGGGCGCGGGCAAGGAAGGCATGGACGAGCTGTTCGAACAGAGCCGCGCGATCTTTGTCGGCGATCCGGTCGAGCCGAAGAAGTTCACCAAGCAGATCGCCTTCAATGTGATCCCGCACATCGACGTTTTCCTTGATGATGGCTACACCAAGGAAGAATGGAAGATGGTGGCCGAAACCAAGAAGATCCTGGACCCCAAGATCAAGCTGACGGCAACCTGCGTGCGCGTGCCGGTGTTCATCGGCCACTCCGAAGCGCTGAACATCGAGTTCGAGGAAGAAATCTCGGCGGTCGAAGCTCAGGACATCCTGCGCGAAGCCCCCGGCGTGATGCTGGTCGATAAGCGCGAGAACGGTGGTTATGTCACCCCGGTCGAATGCGTGGGCGATTTCGCCACCTTCATCAGCCGCGTGCGTGAAGACTCGACGGTCGACAACGGCCTGTCGCTGTGGTGCGTGTCGGACAACCTGCGCAAGGGTGCCGCTCTGAACGCGGTGCAGATCGCCGAACTGCTGGGCCGCCGCCACCTCAAGAAGGGCTGAACGGCGCGCCAGTGATGGCACGAAAAAAAGGGTGGGGCAGGCAAAACCTGTCCCACCCTTTTTTGCTGTTTGGGGGTTTAGTTCACGCGCTGCGTCACCGTGGTGGTCGTGGTGGCCACTGGCCATGCAACGCGGGTCGTGTGCGTGGGCTTCTTCACCACGCGGGTCTTGACGACCTTCTTTGCGGCTACGCGCCCGGTGTTCTGCGTGGTCACCGTGGTCTCAACGGCAGCCTTCTGCTCCATGGCGGCCTGAGCGGTGGCGCGGGCGGCCATGGCATCCTGCTGGGCGGCCTGCGCGCTCTGTTCGGCACTGGCGGCGCGTTCATTGGCGGCGGCTACCTGTTGGGCGGCGGCCTGTTGGCTGGCTTCGCTGGCCTGCGCCTGAGCAATGGCGGCGTCGGTCTTGGCCGCCTCAACACGGGCGGCGGTGCGCTCGGCCTTCATGCGCTGGGCCTGGCCCAGATTGGCGTCGGCGATCATCGAAGCCTGATTGGCGGTCTCGATCGCTTCTTCCTTGCGCCCGGCCGACAGGTCTTCGCGGGCATCAGCCAGCGCCTGCTTGGCCTTGGCCTGATCCACGGCCAGCAAGGTGTCGGCGCCCGCCGTATCGGCGGCGCTGATCTTGGCTTCGGCCACGGCGATGGCCTTTTTCGCGCGGTCGGCCTTGCCTTCGGCCATGGCGGGGCCAGTCCATGCCACAGCCAGCATCGTGGCGGCGAGCAGCGTGCGGTGAAGGGTCTTCATGGATCTACTCCTCTCGAACATGGTAGATGCCCAAGGAAGAGCCAGACAAGGCGATGGTTCCACGCGATGAGGTGATGCGCGCGCCACACATCGCCCCACTTTATGCGAAGTGACCGAAAAGCGGACAAAAATGCATGAGCGGAATTACGCATACCGGGCGCCTCTCCCAATGGCTAGGGCGCGCGGCGCGGGGGCGGGGGCATTCGCATAGGAGGAGTTATGAATATCCGTTTTGGCCTCGCCGCTCTGGTTCTGGCCCTTGCCGGCGCCACGCAGGCCAATGCTGCCGCGTCCGGCGATGTTGCGCTGGCCGAGATCCTGCCCCATGTGCCGCGCGATGCCGATGGCAAGGTTACCCGTGAAGCCTTCGTTGCCTATATGGAAACCGCCTTTGACCGCGCCGATACCGCCAAGAGCGGCCAGATCGACCCGTCCCGGCTGAAGCGCGCCAATGCGGCGCGCGCCTGCTCGCCGATGTTCGGCCCGCGCTATGTGCCCGGCGCCTCGCTCACCGGCTGCTGAATCAAAGACAGGGCGGGCGCATCCCGCCCTGTTTCCTTTCGCGCCTTTGGAGCGCTTTTCCTTGATCCATGAATATTTTCAGGCATCGGCCGGCACAAGCCGCTTGCCCCTTTGGCTTTTCCGCGCCTATCGCGATCTTCTTGCCCGTTCGCCCGAAGAGGATGTCGTCATGCCCGAAACCGTCACCACCAGCTATTTCCGCGGTTGGGCAGGAACGCGGTTGGCGCTCCATCGCATGGGCCCTGCATCGGGAGGGAGCGGACGGCCTTTGCTGCTGTTCCACGGGCTGTTTTCTTCGGCGGCGATCAACTGGGTCAAATATGGTCATGCCGAGCGTCTGGCGCAGGCCGGGTTCGAGGTGATCATGCCGGACCTGCGTGCCCATGGCATGAGCGAGGCGCCCCATGACGCCACCGCTTACCCTGACGATGTGCTGGTCACCGATGCATTGATGCTGGTGCGCGAACTGGGGCTGGAGCCGGGCAGGTATGATCTGGGCGGTTTCTCGCTCGGCTCGCGCACGGCCACGCGCGCGGTGCTGGCAGGCCTGGAGCCGCGCCGGTTGATCCTCGCTGGCATGGGGCTCGAAGGTCTGGCGGGCTGGGCGCGGCGCAGCGCCTTTTTCCTCGATGCCATCGCGCGATACGGCACCATCAAGCATGGCGATCCGGCCTATGTGGCCCAGCAATTCATGAAGGCGCAGAAGGTCGATCTGCGCGCGGCTGAACTGCTGCTGCAATCGGTGGACGACACGCCGCCTTCGGATCTGGCCGGTATCACCATGCCGACGCTGGTGGTGTGCGGCGCCATCGATCAGGACAATGGCAGCGCCCCACGTCTGGCGCAAACCCTGCCCCATGCGCGCTATGCCGAAATTCCCGGCACGCATATGAGCAGCGTGACCCAAAAGGAACTGGGCCAGCAGATGGTGGAATTTCTTACTTCTTAAGTCCAAAGGGGATCTTGAGGAACCCGCGCAGCATCACCGCCTCGCCGCCGCGCATCATCGGGGTCCAGCGCCATTTGCGCACGGCCTCCAGCGCGGCCTTGTCGAGGCGGGGATAGCCGCTGCTGTTGGCGACGGAGATTTCCGCCACGCGCCCGTCGGTGCCCACCAGCAGGCCCAGCGTCACCGTGCCTTCCTCCATATTCCGCCGCGATTCCAGCGGATAGGTGGGCGGCGTGAAGGACAGGATGCGCGCGCCTAGATCGCCCACTTCGGCCGGACCCGCAGGCGCCTTGGGGGCCGCCGCCACCGGCGCGGGGGCAGGCGCCGGTGGGGCGGGGGGGGCTGGTTGCACGGCGGCTTCCTGGCCCACCGGGATCGCCACGGCCAGCGGCGGGGTGGGGGCCTCCGGCTGCGGCTGAGCGACGGTTTGCGGCAATTGGGGCATGTCGACCGTCTTGGCCACCGGCTTGCTCTCTGGCGGCGCCGGGCGGGCGGGGGCGGTCAGGTCCATCGTCACGACATGATGCTCGCGCTTGGCATGGGGCGCCACATTCATCCACACCATCGCGGAAAACAGCAGGCCCATGGCCAGCGCCGAGGCCACCATGGCGCCGCCGCGCGGGCGCTGGGCCTGCTGGGCATAGCGGGCGCTGGGGATGAAGGGGGCAGCCGGGGCGGGAGCGGCAAAGCTGAGTCGCGCCTCATGGCCAAGGGGGCCATAATGGGCGGAAAACTCGGCTTCGTCAGTCACTCGGAAGGCGTACATGGGCTGCCTCATGGGGTCGTTAGATGCTCGCTATTGCTAACGATTAGCAAAAAGAACATCCTTCAGCAAGGCTTATTGCATCTAATTCGCAATCATAGCATCCAGCGCCGGGCTCAATACCTCGCCCTCGTCCTCCATCACCCAGCGCACCGCCAAGTCCCACCGATCCGCCATTTCCCGCCCCCGCTCCTGCGCCAGCACGCTCAAGGCGCTGGCCCAGCCATCGGCGATCATCGCCTGAGGATGAAGCACACTGCAGGCCAGCACCCCGCTTTCTGCAGGGCGTCCCGTGGCCGGATCGAGATTGTGCCCGCCGCGTACATAAGTGCCCGATGTGGCCACGGCCAAGCCATGCAGCGCGATGCGCAAGGGCGGCAGACGGGCGGGGTTTTCCAGATCGACCCACCACGGCTGACCGTCGCTCTGCACGCCCCAGCCGGTCAATTCGCCGCCCACCTCGACCAATCCATGCCTCACTCCCATCGCGCGCAGCATGTCGGCCAGCGCATCCACCGCATAGCCTTTGGCAATGCCTGACAGGTCGAGCGCCACGCCGCCCGGTTGGCGCAGCCGCCCGGCCTCGCCGTCCCACGCCAGACGCCAAACATCGCATAAGGGGCGCAAAGAGGCGATCTCCGCATCCGTTGGCTGGGCGGCCGCAGGGCCGGGCGGGCCAAAGCCCCAGCGATCCACCAGCCGCCCCATGGCCGGGCTGAACGCGCCACCACTCTCCTGCGCCAAATCGAGCGCGGCGGCCATGACGCGGGCGAAATCGGGCGAGAGGCTTGCCCATTCACCGCTTGGCAAATTGTTGAAAAGACAAAGCTCGCTGTCGGCCTGCCAATGGCTCATTGCGCGCACCAGAATATCGAGCCGCGCGGCAATCGCCCCGCGCAAATCCACCAAGGCCAAGCCTTGGGGCCAAACTGCACGCACCCGCCACACCGTCCCCATCGTCCGACCCGAAAGCGCCACCACCGGGGCTTTCGGGTCCAGCCCGCGCAGAGCATCGCCATCAATGACCGGCGGCAGGGCGACACGGATCATCAGGGCGCCATCACCTCGACCGTGGCGGTATAGGTCATCCGGCGCTCGGTGGCGCGCGGGGTGGCGGGATGGTTGTCGGTTGCGCTGATGGTCATCCAATACATGCCCGCGCCGTTCCATTTGACCGTGGCCACGCCATTGGCATCGGTGGTCACATCATAGCCGCCCTCGGCATCGCGATAGCGCTTGCCGCCCGGAATGACGGTCAGCTTCAGCCCCTTGGCGGACTGGCCATCGATCAGGAAGCGGAACTTGCCCGGTTCATTGGCCACGAGATCGTCGGGATGGGTGAGGGGATCGAACTCCAGCCCCTTGCCGGTGGGTTTGAACAAAGTGGTGGTGGGCGCGCCGCGTGTGATGAAGATTTCGTTGCGGCTGATTGCTTCGGTCAATTTGAGGTCGGTGGCATTGGCCGGAATGGCATCGAGCGCCACCGATTCGATCTGCGGACGACCACCCGGAGCACCACCCGGAGCCCCACCCGGCCCCATTGCGCCCGGCGGCGGGCCGGGCCGGCGGCCCACGCGCTTTTCAACGCCGTCCACCTTGAAACTGCCCATCACGTTAAAGCTCTCGGTGCCGATCTTCCACGTGCCGGGCTGGGTCAGGTGAACGTCGAACGTGCTGCGATAGCGCGCGGTGATGCCATGCTCGATCGCGCCCGGTGTGCCGTCCGGCGCGGTCACCTTGATTTGCGCCAAAGGCAGGGGGAAATGATCGGGGAAGAACAGGTCGTTCGAGATCGCGGCATCGACGCTGGCCCACGGGTCGTCGCCCGAATAGGTGGTGGCCACCGGCAGCAGCCATTGGCGATGGGCCGCCGCGCTCATAGGCAGGGCAAGGGCAGACGCGCCGACCAGCAGGGCAATCGATTTGAACGTCATGGAATTGGCCATGGAGAAGGCTCCTGTCAGGGGAAACGGATCAGGGGAGGGTGACGGCAACCGCGCCGATTTCGCCGCCCGCGCCATTGCCCGCGCCCTTGCCGCCGGTGCGGGGCAGAGTGAAGGGAACGTTGACCAGTTCGCGTCCGCCGGTTTCGCGTGCGGCCTCGACCTTGAGCGTATAGGCGCCGGGTTTCAGATCGGCGGGCAGGGGAATCGTGTGGTGCCCCGGCGCGCGTGTGGCGCCCGAAATGCCCGAGGGCGGCGTGCCGATGTTGCGCCCGGCCACGCGCCACCATCCGCGCAGGTCCGACAGCCATTTCGTTCCCGGATCGCCGCGATGGTCGGCGTCATACCAGACCGCCACGGTGCGCGGCTGGATGCCTGCGCCCTCGATCCAGATGGCGACATAGGGGCGGTGATATTCGGCAACCGACAGGCGCGGCAGGTCGATCGAGATCGAACCGGCCATCGCGGCGCCGGGGGCAAGAACCAGCACGGGGGCCAGCAGGGAGGAGGGTTTCATCGGATATTCCTTTTAGGGAACAAGGAAATGGACAAGCAGAAGCGGCACGATCAGGCCCAGCCCGACCAGCGGCCATGTCGAAGGGCGACGCTTTGAATGGAGATGGAGCAGCAGCAGGCCCGTCAGCGTGAAAATCACGCAGGCACCCGCGAATATGTCGAGGAACCAGACCCACGGCCCGCCCGCATTGCGCCCCTTGTGCAGGTCATTGGCCAGCGAGAGCAGGCCCCGGTCGGTCAGTTCGGCCGTGATCGCGCCATCGGCCGGATTGATCGAGACAAAGCCGTCGCCGCCCGGACGGGGCAGGTTGACCGTGATTGCGTCCTCTGCCCATTCGGCGTCGCGGCCCGATATATCAATGTGGACCGCCTGTTCGACCGCGCTGGCCACCGGTGCGGGCAGAGGGCCGGTGGGGGCATGGCCCTTTAGCAGCCTCAGCGCACCGACCGACAATTGCCCATTGCGATCCACCACCCTGGGGCTGGCGGCAAAGGCGCCCGCGTGGTTCAGCGTGATCCCGGTAATGGCGAAAAACAGCATGCCGATCAGGCTGATCGCCGCGCTGATCCAGTGCCATGTGTGAAACTGGCGCTGCCAGAACTGCTTGGGCCAGAACTGCTTGGTCGCGCCATTCTTTTTCTTGCTCATGCGGGGATCTTGTCCATCTGGTCGGCAAACCGGCGCAGGCTTGCCTCCTCGCGCGCGCTCAACCATTGCGCCATTTGCGCGCGGAACCGGTCATGGCCAAGGCGCGCCGCTTCGTTCAGCCAGCGATGCGCCGAATCCATCCGCCCATGCGCGATTTCCATGCGGGCATGGTTGAAACAGCCGCGAAAATCGCCGCCCTCGGCCGCGCGGGCATAGTGATAGGCGGCCACGTCCAGATTGACCGGAACGCTCCAGCCGTCCTCATGGAAAGAGCCGATCATGTTCTGCGATTTGGCATGGCCCATCCCTGCGGCCCGGCGAAACAGGTCGAGCGCACGCGCCCGGTCCTGCGCCACGCCCCGCCCCAGACAAAGCGCGGTGGCGTAATTGTAGAGGCCCCAGACATCGCCTTTGTCGGCGGCAACGGCAAACCACGATGCGGCAAGACCCGGCGCTTCTTCCACGCCCCAGCCCTGATCGAGGCAGCGGCCCACCATGTTGATGGCCGGGGCCAGACCCGGTTGCGCGGCCTCGACAAACCAGCGGAACGCGGCTTGCGGATCGCGCGCCACGCCGCGCCCGTCCATCAGGCATTGCCCGTAATGCAGCGCGGCAACGGGCTCGCCGCCGCGCGCCGCGTCCAACAGCGCAGCGGCGGCGCCGGCAGGATCCCCCGCCAGCACCGCCTGCCACTCTTCCACCGTCAGCGGGGAATGGCCCATGCTCAATACTTCAGGCTCAGGCTGGCCAGAATGGTGCGGCCCGCCGCCTGATGCGCATAGTGGCTGACATAGGTCGCATCATAATAGAGCTTGTTGGTCAGATTGAGCGCCGAAACCTTGACGCCGATATGGTCGGTCAGTTGATAGGCGGCATTGGCATCAAAGCGCCAATAGGACGGCGTATAGACCGCGCGCACCGTCGAGGCCGTGCTGCCGAAGGAATAGCCGCCATAGACCTTGCCCATATAGATCGCGCCGCCGCCCAGCGTGAACTTGGGCGTGACCTTGTAGGTCGTGGTCAGGCTGATGCTGTCGAGCGGGGTGTTGGGCGCGCGCTTGCCGGTGATGGCGGCGGGCACATAGGCCCCGCCAACCAGCGTATAGCCGCCGTTGAGCATGACCGAGGGCATATGCGCCCAGCCGCCGAACAGGCTCCACTTGTCGGTGATATTGCCGCTGATGCCCAACTCGATGCCGCGCACCCGCTTGTCGCCGATAAAGCCCACCGAGCCGTCGCCCAGATTGGCGCGGACATTGGTGGTGCGCGTCTGGAACACGGCCAGCGAGAGCGAGAGGTTCTCGTCAAACAGGTTCCACTTGGTCCCCGCCTCATAGGTGGTGCTCTTCTGCACCTTGA
The DNA here is from genome assembly GCF_028736195.1 of Novosphingobium sp. KACC 22771. GTDB lineage: Bacteria > Pseudomonadota > Alphaproteobacteria > Sphingomonadales > Sphingomonadaceae > Novosphingobium. Next base: position 1,645,556 of record NZ_CP117881.1, read on the forward strand.
GCGCGTCCACCCCGATGGTGGTGGCGGTCAGCGTGTTGTCCTCAAGCCCCTGCGACAGGAACGAGCCGGGCGCGATGGCCGAGGTCGAGGTGGAGATATAGAAGCTGCCGTTGGGACGCGGTTTGTAGACCAGACCGGCCTGATAGGTGAACAGGTCATCCACCCGGCGCTGCCACGTGCGGTTGGCGGTATAGGGCGCGGCCGAATTGGCGCTGACATGGGTGAGATAGCGGTCATAGCGCCCGCCCAGATTGATCAGCCACTTGTCCGACAGCGTGATCGTGTCGAACGCATAGGCCGACAGCGTGGTCCAGTCCGAGAAGGTCTGCGAATTGTTCGGGCCCTTCACGATGGGCACGTTGAAGGCATCAAACGGATTGGGGCTGGACGCGCTGGTGCAGATGCCATTGGTGCCGGTCGTGGCCGTGGGGCAGGCAATGGCCAGCGCGACCGCCGTGCCGCTGGTGTCGGACAGGTAATTGCCGATGGCCGATTTCTGCCAGTTGAACTCCAGCCCGGCGGCGAAACTGTGCTGGATGCCGCCGGTGTTGAACTTGCCCGACAGGTCGAGTTGATCCACCAGCCCGTCCTGCTTGCTGTAGCGCGCATTCACCCGGCGCGACACGGTGCCATAGGCATAGACATTGCCGCGCGAATCATCGGGCAGGGTCCACAGGTAATCCTGCTCGGTGTTGCTGTAGCGGAAGGTGTTGCGGATTTTCAGGTCCGGGCTGATCTTGTGTTCAAAGCGCGCGGTGAAGGCGTCGCTGTTGCTGGTGCGGAAATCGCGGTTGACCAGACCATAGAACGTGCTGCGCTGACGCTGAACTGTGCCGCCATTGGCGGTGGTAAACGGATCGGTGCCCAGCGGGGCGACCTCGTAATAGCCCGGGCCAAAGCTGGTGGCGATGCGCGTATAGGGGATGCCCTGATCGGGCAATTCGCTCGACTGCATGTGATACCAGTCCAGCGTCAGGCTGGTGGGGCCGGTCATGCCGATTTTCAGCGAGGGCGCGATGCCCCAGCGGCGCTGCCACACATAATCGCGGCCCGCCACGCCCTGATCGTGATACATGCCCGACACGCGCAGGCCGATGAAATCATTGACCGGCTGGTTGATGTCCACCGTAAAGCGCTTGTAATCCTTGGTGCCATAGGTGGCATCGGCATTGACGAAGCGGCGCTTTTCAGGGCTCTTGGACACGATATTGATCGAACCGCCCGCATTGCCCGAACCATTGGTGATGCCGTCCGATCCCTTGGTGATCTCGATCGATTCGACGGCAAAGGTTTCGCGGCTGGTGGCGGCCAAATCGCGCACGCCGTCCAGATAGATCGAGTTCGATGAATCCGAGCCGCGCAGGAACGGCCGGTCGCCCAGCGGATTGCCGCCTTCGCCTGAGCCCAGCGTGATGCCCGGCACCATGCGCAGCGCCTCGGTCAGCGTGGTCGAGGAGGTGTCTTCCAGCAACTGGCGCGTAACCACCGTGATCGCGCGCGGCGTATCGACCAGATCGGCGGTTGCCTTGGGCGAGGACTGGCGCTCGACCTTGTAAGAGCCGGTGGTGATGGCGGTATCGGTGACGGCAAAACTGCCCAGATCGGCCTGTTGGGGTGATTTTTCGTCGGCCATCGCGGGGTTGGCGATAGCGGGCGCAATCAACGATGCGGCGCCGAGCAGGAGGGGTTTGCTGCCGGGGTTCATGGGCTTTCCTTATTGCGATTAAGTTGCAAGAGCCTATTGAGCAAATGCGAATGCGTTGCAATAGGAAAAATTGCATAAAATGCCATGACCCCGCTTCTGGCCCCGGATCTTGGCAAAACATAACGCGCCGATAACCAGTGCCTCCCGCGCAAGGCTTGGCGTGGGCAACAAACTGCGCCGATTCTCGCCGCCATTCGCGTCACGGCGCCACGGAAATATGCCTAAATATCAATCCGAGGGATTTTAGAAATTTGTCGGCCATGGCGGGCTTTCGCGGTGCAACCCAGTGAAAAGTCCAGATCCCCCATGCTTAAACGGATTGATCCTCATCAGGCGCGACTTGGCATGTTCGTCCACAAGCTGGAGGGCAACTGGTTCAGCCATTCCTTCTGGTGGGGACGTTTTTTGCTGAGTGACGCGGGCCGCCTTGACCGGCTGCGCGCCAGCGATGTGGCTGCGGTGATCATCGATACCGAGCGCGGATGTGATGTGGCCGAGGGCGCAGCCTTGGCGGCCATGCCCCCGGCCGCGCCCCGGCGTCGACGCCAGATGCTGGTGGAGGACCAGCAGGCGGCCCGTCGCCCATCCGCCTTGCCGCCGGGCCTGCGCGGCATGGCCCGCGAATTCGGCCGCGCCGAACAGGCCGCCGACATGGGCGTCAAGGTCATCTCTCGCGCCTTTATCGAGGCGCGGCTGGGCAAGGCGGTTCAGCCCGAAGTGGTGGCCCCGGTGGTCGAAGCGGTCTTCGCCTCGGTTCAGCGCAATCCCCATGCTTTCAACGGCCTGATGCGGTGCAAGCGCGATATGGAATATCTGTTCCGCCATGCGCTGGCCACCTCGGCGCTGATGATCTCGCTGGGGCGGCAAATGAAACTGTCGCCCGGCCAGATGCATGATGCCGGCCTGGTCGGCCTGTTGATGGACAGCGGGATTGCAATGATCCCTCCGCCCCCCGGGTGGCAGGGTGACTGGCAATCCCTGCCCAAACGGGCGGCGCATGAGCATGTGCTGTTCGGGCGCGATTTCGTGGCCATGGGCGGCTTTGACGAGGCAGTGGTGCGGGCCTGTTATGAGCATCATGAGCGCATGGACGGCGCGGGCTATCCCGAAAAGCTGGCGGGCGAGGGGATCAGCCTGCTGGGCCGGATGGCCGCGATTTGCGATGCCTATGATGATCTGGCCAATCCGTTTGACGGCGATGGCCGCTCCAACCCGGCCTGCGTGATCGAGAGGATGCAGGCCGATGCGGGCGCCTATGACCCCGATATCATGCGCGAATTCATCGCGGCGATGGGGGTCTATCCGATAGGCTCTTTCGTGCTGCTGGCCTCGCATCGGCTGGCCATGGTGGTGGACCAAAGCCCGGATGATCCGGCCCGACCCACGGTGCGCTGTTTCCATTCGCTCAAACTGGGCCGGGCGGTGGCGCAGGAAACCCTCGATCTCAACCATTGCTTTGGCAAGGATCGCATCGTTGGCCCGGCTGACAGCGCGATGCTGGCGCAGGCCAATCTGCCCGATCCGGGGCAGATGCGGATGAAACTGCTGGCCGCAGCCTGCGCGGGATAAAGGCGCTACTCCTGATAGGCCAGCGCGGCAAATCCCTGCTGGATTTCGCCCAGCACCAGATCGGCGGCATAGGACAGCGTGCGCGAGGTGGCCGTGGTCATGGCCAGCACCAGCGGTTTGAGGATCGGATCGGCCAGCGGAGTAAAGCACAGCGTTCCGGCGCGCACCTCGCTGGCCACATCGACCCAAGACAGGACGCCAACGCCAACGCCTTCCTGCACCAGACTGGCGATCATCTGGATATTGTCCGAGGTGAAGATGCGGTTGAGCGGGACCTGCGCCGCGCCTTGCAGCACGGCCACCTGATCATGGACCGCCAGAGGCCGCGCGGGCAGGATGACCGGCATATCGGCCGCCATCGAAAAGCGCGCGCGGGGCAATTGCGCGATCGGATGGCCCGGAGGGGTGATGAAGCCCAGCGGCACATCGGCAAAGGCGCGCACGGTCAGATCGCGGATCGATTGCGGTTCGAAACCGATGCCGAAATCAACATCGCCGTCGGCCACTGCGTCGCGCATCGCCGCGCTGTCCAGAATGCGCAGCGCCACCGTGATCCCCGGATAGCGTCGATGGAGCGCGGACAGGACCTGGGGAATATAGCCTTTGGTCAGCGCATGGATCACGGCAATCTCGACATGGCCGCGTTTCAGCCCGCGCAGGTCCTCGATCCGCGCCCGCGCATCGGCCAGCGACTTCTGCCAATTGCCGCCCGCCGCCATCATGATCTCGCCCGCCGCCGTCAAACGCAGGCCGGAGGGCAGGCGCTCGAACAGCGGCATCCCGATCTCGGCCTCGGCATTCAGGATCTGTCGATCGATGGCCGATGCCGAGACGTGGAGTTCATCGGCCGCCTTGCGGATCGATCCGGTGCGGCCCACCACCATAAAGTAGCGCAGGAAACGGGAAAAGGCGGGCATGGGGTGGCTCCGTTTGGGGGTGCGCTCATTTTTGCAACGCTGCGTCTAAATCATTGCGTTTGATTGTTGCACGTCAAGCCCTAAATTTGCCCGCGAAGGGGTCAGGGGACCCTTTGACGGGGACCAATCTTGAACATTTCCGGTGGCAGGCGGCGGTTGGGCGCCTCGACCTTGCGTATGCGCCGGTCTTTGGGTCTTTACATGCTGGCCGGGGCCGCGCTCCTCCCTCACGCGGTTCTGGCCGGAACCACCGCCGCCCGCGCCCATTCCTCTCCGCAGCGCGAGGCGGCGGTGGCGCAGATGATGGCGCGCGCGGCAAAGAGCCCGACCGATTTGCGCGTGTTTTTGCGCGCCATGCCCAAGGGCGGCGATCTGCACAACCACCTCTCAGGGGCGATCTGGGCCGAGGATTATCTGCTCTGGGCGGCGCAGGCGGGTTTTTGCGCCACCGCTGATGGATTGAGCGTGGAGCCGCCCCCGCCCGGCGGATGCGCGCCCGACCGCCGCATCGAGCAGCGCGATGGGCAGGAATCGCCATCCTATGCCCGGTTGGTCGACAGTTTTTCGACGCGCGGCTGGCAGGCGGGCGTGGGGCGCAATGAACGCTCGGGCCATGCCCAGTTCTTTCAGACCTTTGCGCGGTTTGCCCCCATCGCCGCGATCTCGACCGGGCCGATGCTGGCCTCGGTGCGGCGTCATGCCGCGCTGGACCGGGTCGGCTATCTGGAGTTGGATCACAACACCAACGCCTTTTCCCATGCCATCATGGCGGCGGGCGATGCGCCGATGGGGCAGGGTGATATTCCCACCGCGTTTGAGGCCGACCGCGCGCTGATCGAACCCTTGCTGGCGCAGGCGAGTGCGGAATTGACCCGCGACGAGGCGGCGGCGGCCCGGGACCTGCAATGCGCCACGCCGCAGGCCGAGGCCGGATGCAAGGTGCGGGTGCATTATCTGTTTCAGGCCTTGCGGGCGCTGCCGCCGCGCATGGTGTTTCGCTCGCTGGTGGCGGCCTTCATGATGGCGGACCGCGATCCGCGCTATGTCGGCATCAACATCGTCATGCCCGAGGACCACCCGCTGGCGCTGCGCGATTATGCGCTGCACATGGCGATGATCCGCTTTCTGGCGGCGCGCTATCCGGGCGTTCATCGCACGCTGCATGCGGGCGAATTGGGCGCGACCCAAGTGCCGCCTCTGGCGCGCACCGACCATATCGCCATGGCCATTGATGCGGGCGCCCAGCGCATCGGCCATGGCGTCGATATTGCCGGAGAGGAAAAGGCCGCCGCCACCATGGCGCGCATGGCCCGCGCGGGGATTGCGGTCGAAATCAACCTGACCAGCAATGACGTGATCCTTGGCGTGAAGGGCGAGGCGCATCCGCTGGGGCTTTATCGCCGCCATGGCGTGCCATTCGTCATCAGCACCGATGATGCGGGGGTTTTGCGCGGCGACATGACCGGCGAATATGTCCGCGCCGTGCGCGAACAGGGGCTGACCTATCGCGATCTCAAACAGGCCTCGCGCAACAGCCTGACCTATTCCTTCCTGCCGCCGGGCGAAAAGGCCGAGGCGCTGGCCGCGCTGGAGCGGGAATGGGCCGCTTTTGAGCGGGACCGGATGGCCGGGGCGCCATGATGCGGATCATCACAAGATAAGCCGGACAGGCATCGGGAAGAGGACAGGGAACAAACACAAGGCAGGCGGCGCAAGAGCGCGGCCGGCCATCACACATGGGGGCAAGTATGATGGAATCCAACGAAAAATTACGGCTGCGTCGCGTGACATTGGCGGCCGTTCTGCTGGCCGGGTCGGTGCTGTCGACCAACGCCTATGCGGCCGACGAACCGGCCGAGGAAAAGAAGGAAATCGTCGTGCAGGGCTCGCTGGGCGCGCTGCCGCTGAAGGATGTCGGCACGATTTTCGGCTTCAACAAGAATCTGGTGGAAACGCCGCGCTCGGCCTCGACCATTTCCAAGGAGCAGATGGAGCGTTTCGGCGCGACCGAAATCTATGACCTTGTGGCGCAATCGCCGGGTGTGTTCACCAACTCGTTCTTTGGCGTGGGCGGGGCGCTCGATATTCGCGGCACGCCGGGCGAAATCTATTTCCGGGGCATGCGCCGTCTCGACAATCCGGGCAATTATCCCACTCCGCTGGGCGCATCGGACCGGATCGACATCGTGCGCGGGCCTTCCTCGCCGATCTATGGTCCGTCCAAGACCGGCGGCTATATGAATTTCGTGCCCAAGTCGGCGCGCGCGGGCAAGGGCAAGTTCCTTGACCATGCCGAGGGCGAGGTGAACTATACCGGGGGCAGCTGGAGTAAGAATGTGCTCTCCGCCACGATCCGCGGGCCGGGGCATGTGGGGTCGAAAGAGTTCGGCTACAGCCTCTATGGCGAGGTCGAGGACAGCGGCTCCTATTACCGCAATATGGGGACCAAGCAGACCATCCTTCAGGCCAGTTTTGAAATGGACCTGACGCCCACGCTGCGCCTCGAATTTGGCGGCATGTATCACAATTACAAGGGGCAGCAGAACGGCGGCTGGAACCGTCTGACGCAGGCGCTGGTCAACAATGGCACCTATATCACCGGCACGGCCAAGCCGCTCGACACCAATGGCGACGGCCTGATCCAGGCCAGCGAATTTACCAGCGTGGGTAATTTCAACCCCTTCTTCCCCAATCCGGCCAGCGTTACGAACAATAGCTTCAAAAATCCGGATGGTTCGCTGATCTATCCCTGGCTGGCGCTCAACAATGTCGGCACCGCCACGCTCAGCCGCAAGAATGTGCTGACCGGGCCCAATGACAAGCTGTGGAACAAGGCGGTCACGCTTTACGCGGATCTGATCTGGAACCCGTCCGACACGCTGGAGATCAAGAACCAGCTTTTCTATGACGGCTATGACAATATGAACGAGAACGCCTATGGCTTCTCGCAATTCCACAATTCCTATGTGATCGAGGACAAGATCGTCGCCACCAAGACGGTCGAGAACAGCGCGGGCAAGTTCCAGCTCCAGCTCAGCCCTTCGGTGCGTTATACCGACTTCCTGCATGGCGATGATTTCACGTTTGAATATTTCCACCGTGTCGATCTGACGCAGGGCTATACCGCGCTCTCGGCCCGCCGCCTCTCGACCCAGTGCGATTGCGAATATTCAAACTATGTGCGCGGCTATTACACCGACACGGCCTTTGCCGCGCTGGCCGATCTCGATTTCAAATTCGGCCTCGATGTCACGCTGGGCGCGCGCTTTGACAATATTGACGTGCGCACCAGCAATGACCTGAGCAAGCTGCGCGTACCGGCAGGCGTCACGCCTTCGGCCTCGGCGAATAACGGCATCTGGAGCTGGACCGCCAGCGCCAATTACAAGCTGCCCTTCGGCTTGGTGCCCTATGGCACGGTGTCGCGCCAATCGACGGTGATCGCCGGACAGGGTGCGGAAATCTACACCTCCAACGTGCTGGGCAATGCATGGACCACCGCATCGCGCATGTGGGAGGCCGGGATCAAGGGTTCGTGGCTGGGCGGGCGCCTCTATGCCGCGATCGACACCTACAACCAGAAGCGCACCGACTTCTCGATCCAGTCCTCGACCGTCAACCAGTCGGTCGAAACGCGCGGCATCGAGGCCGAAGTGCGCTGGTCGGTGGACAGGCACCTGCTGATTTCGGGCAATTACACCAAGACCAAGGTGTACAATCTCTCGTTCCTCAATGCGGGCAGCACGTTCAGCTTCCTTGGCATCGAGGATCTGAAGGGCGTTGATCCCTCGCTGATCCTTGGCGGTCAGCCGGGCGGGCTGATTTCCACCAATACGATGGACAAGTCGCGCCGGGCGGGCATTCCGACCAACACCTATTCGGCCACGGCCACTTATGCTTTCGACAATGGCCTTGCCTTTGCCGTCAGCGCCTCGGCCTTCGATTCGGTGTTCTCGGGCCAGTCGCAGGCGGTGCGCCTGCCCGCCTATACGCTGGTCGACCTCTCGGCCAGCTACAAGACCGGGCCTTGGCTGTTCCGCGTGGTGGTAAAGAACGCTACCGATGCGACTTACTTCCGCGCCAATTTCACCGAATTGTTCGGCTCGACCATCGTCCTGCCGGAAAAGCCGCGCAGCGTGCAGGGTTCGGTGGTTTACAAGTTCTGATGATGGGGCGGGGCGCTTGGGCTACTGTCCGGGCGCCCCGCCTGTTTAGGGAAATTTTCTATGGTTATGGCCCGTTACAAGGCTTTGTTTCTGGCGTTGACGGCGGCTGTGGCCGGGCCGGCGGCGGCGGCTCCTGTGTCTCCGCGCGCGGCCTTGGCGCAAATCGCCAAATGCGCGCCGGCCGCGCCCTGCGCCGCGCATCTGCCGGTGCGGGTGGTGGTGGTCACGCTGTTTGAAATCGGCAAGGATGAGGGCGACCGCCCCGGCGAGTTCCAGCTCTGGAAAGAGCGGGCGAAGCTGACCGAACGGATCCCTTTTCCGCAGGGCTATCACGACCTCTATTACAATCCCGAAACGCAGGTTCTGGGCATTGTGACGGGCATGGGCAATATCAAGTCGGCCACCGCCGCGCTGGCGCTGGGGCTGGATCAGCGGCTCGATTTGTCCCACGCCTATTGGCTGGTGGCGGGTATTGCCGGGATTGATCCGGCGGCAGGATCGGCGGGCAGCGCGGCATGGGCGCGCTATCTGGTCGATGGCGATATGGCGCATGAGATTGACGCGCGCGAAATCCCCAAGGGCTGGAAATATGGCTATTTCCCGATCCACGGCTCGACCAGGGTGGAGGGCGATCCGCTGGCCGGTCCGGCGCCGGTGGCGGCCAATGGTGAGATGTTTGCTTTGAATGCGGGCCTCGCCCAATGGGCTTACGGGCTGACCAAGGATCTGAAACTGCCCGACGATGCCTCGATTGCGGCGCAGCGCGAACTCTACAAGGATTTCCCCGAAGCCCAGAAGCCGCCGCATGTGATGATGGGCGATCAACTGGCCGCGATGACCTATTGGCATGGCGAGAAGATGACCCAATGGGGCCGCGACTGGGTCAAATACTGGACCAATGGCAAGGGCACTTTCGTCACCTCGGCGATGGAGGAAACGGGGATTATCCAGAGCCTTGAATATCTGACCAAGGTGGGCCGGGCGGATCGCAACCGCGTGATGGTGCTGCGCGCGGGATCGAATTTCACCATGCCGCCGCCGGGCATGGGCGCGGCGGAAAACATGGCGCGCGAGAATGCGGGCTATTCGGGCATGACCGCCGCGCTGGAGGCGCTCTATGCCGCCGGGTCCAAGGTGGTGGGGGAAATCACCACGCATTGGCCGAAATATGAAAAGGCGGTTCCCTAAGTCTTTCGTTTTAGGAAACCTTGGGCGCGGGCGGCGAAATCCGCCCCGTCGAAGGCCGAGGCGAAGAGGGCGAGGGATGCCTCGTCCTCTTGGGCTTGCCCCGCGATCACCCGGGCGATGGTGTGCAATGTGGCGCCATGGGTGAAGGCGGAATTGGCGGTGATGGCGCGCAGGGGCTCATGCGCGCTTTCGGCGATTTCCTCGATCAAGCCGATGCGCAGCGCTTCCCCCGCCCCGATCAGCATGCCGGTCAGCATCAGCCGCCGCGCCTGACCCGGCCCGACCAGATTGACCAGCAGCGCGGTGTCATGCAGCGGATAGGCCAGCCCCAGCCGCGCGGGCGTAATGCCGAAACGCGCGCGCGCCGTGGCCACGCGCATATGGCAGGCAAGGATCAGCCCGCATCCCCCGCCGATCGCATCGCCATCCACCATCGCCACCAAGGGCTTGGGGCATTGCGCCAGCGCCGATTGCGCCGCATTGATCGCCCCCTGCGTCGCGGCGCGCAGCACCAGATCCTCACGCGCGGCCAGCATTTCGCCAATATCCGCGCCTGCGCAAAACAGGCCCGGCGTGGCCGAGGTCAGGACAATCGCGCGCACATCGGCATCATCCACCGCTTGGCCCAGCAAGTCCGGCAAGGCCTGCCACATGGCAAGGTTCATCGCATTATGACGCTCGGGGCGCTCGATCAGCAGGCGCGCGATGGCGCCGTCCTTGTCCAGTTTCAGCATGGGCGCCTCTTACCTGATCATACGCCCCGGCAACAGCGCGCCTATAGTCGCAGCGCGGATAGATTAACTCATCGCCAGCACCATGTTGCGCACCTGCGGATAGACCTGCTTTTCCCATTTCGAACCGGCAAACACACCGTAATGGCCCACGCCCGGCTGCAAATGATGCCGCCGCAAATGGGGGCGCAGCGAGGAACACATCTGATGCGCGGCGGCCGTCTGGCCCACGCCGCAAATATCGTCGCGCTCGCCCTCGACGGTCAGCAGGGCGGTCTGGCGGATGGCGGCGCAATCAATGCGGCGGCCCCGGTGCATCATCTCGCCCCGCGCCAATGTGGCCTGTTGAAACACCTGATCAATGGTTTCGAGATAGAATTCCGCCGACAGGTCCAGCACTGCCATATATTCATCATAGAAATCGGCGATCTTCTTCGCCTCGGCCTCGCGTTCATCGACAAGGGCCTGATAGAGCTTGCGGAATTGCCCGAAATGGCGGCCAAGGTTCATCGACATAAAGGCGGTGAGCTGAAGGAAGCCGGGATAGACCCGACGCCCCGCGCCCTTGTAGCGCGAAGGCACGCGCGAAATCAGATTGGCCTCGAACCAGCCCAGCGTATTGGCATTGGCCAGTTCATTGACCACCGTGGGCGCCTCGCGCACATCCAGCGGCCCGCTCATCAGCGTCAGGCTGCGCGGGGTGGCCGGATCGCGTTCGGCGCTCATCACGGCCACGGCCGCCAGCGCCGACACGCAGGACTGGCACACCGCGAGCATATGGCTGCGCGGGCCCAGTTCGCGCAGGAAATGGATCAGGTAATCGGTGTAATCCTCCAGCCCGAACCGCCCCTCGGCCAGTGGCACATCGCGGGCGTTTTTCCAGTCAGTCAGATAGACATCGTGATCGCGCAGCAGCACCTCGACCGTATGGGAGAGTAGCGTGGCGTAATGGCCCGACAGCGGCGCCACCACCAGCATCTTGGGCTGGGGCGTCATCACCTCGTCCTTGGCGAAATGGATCAGATTGCCAAAGGGCCGCTCAAGGGCCACTTCCTCGCGCACGGCCGCGCGCGCATTGCCCACGCGCACCTCTTTGATCCCGAAATCGGGGCGGGCGTGGGTGATGGTCGAGAGCTTGTGAGTCGCACACAGCGCATGAGCCCGGCGCGGCCAAGCCCACACATCCGCCCAGGGCCAGAGCCGATCACGCGCCTCCAGAGCCAGCGCCGCCATCCGCCGTGATGGCTCCATCATGTCGCAATAGGTCTGATAGGCCTGATAAAGCATCGGCTTGGCTCCACCCATTCTTTTGCCCCAGACCGCGATTCGCATCGCCGCCATGGGGAATTATCGGCTGATGCTGCGCTGCGTCATTGCGCTTGGCAAGAGTTTATGCTGCAAAAGCGAGAACAGCGCAGAGAGGAAGCGAGTCATGGCCAAGGCAACGCTCACCATTTCCAGCAAAACCTATTCGGCATGGTCGCTGCGCGGCTGGCTGCTGACGCAACTGGCCGGGCTGGAGGTCGATGAACAGCGGGTCGAAAATGACGCGGCCGACCGCGCCGAACTGCTGCTGCTCAGCCCCTCGGTGCTGGTGCCGCGCCTGACGCATGAGGGAGCCAGCGTGTGGGATACGCTGGCGATTGCCGAATATTTGAACGAGCTTTATCCCGATGCCCGGATGCTGCCCGCAGACCGCATCGCGCGCGCGCATTGCCGCTCGATCAGCGGCGAGATCCATTCCGGATTTACCAATCTGCGCTCGGCCCTGCCGATGAACCTGAAAGTGCGGCATGAAAAGTTTCCGGTCTTTTCCGGCGCGCGGCCCGATATCGAGCGGATCGAGGTGATCTGGCAGGAATGTTTGAGCAAATATGGCGGCCCGTTCCTGTTCGGCGCCGCGCCCACGATTGCCGATGCCATGTATGCGCCGGTCACCACGCGCTTCCTCTCCTATGCCGTGGGGCTCAGCGCGCCCAGCGCCGCCTATTGCCAGACCATTGCCGCATGGGCGCCGATGGTGGCTTGGCGCGAGGCCGCGCTGGCCGAGGCGGAGGAGTTTGAAGACCTGGATGTCGAATTCTGAAACGCGCCTCTCGATAGAATTACGCAGACGGCGCGGGCCAGCATTTTAGCGCTTTGGATTGTAATATTCGCCCCTTATTGAGCGCGCCCATTGGGGGGAATATCGGGTGATGAAATTCAGGGTTCTGGCCGTCCTGGGGCTTTTGGGCTGGGCGCCCGATGCGCGCGCGCAGGATGGTTTGCAAATTTCAGGCAGCATTCGCGCGCGCTACGAGGCCATTGAGGGCCAGCCGCGCGCGGGCGGCAATGCCAGCGATCAGTTGCCGGGCCTGCGCACGATTTTGCGCGCCGATTGGAAACATGGGCCAATTGAGCTTGTCGGCGAAATCTATGACAGCCGGGAATGGAACGCCAATCCCGGCACCCCGCTTTCCACCAATGACGTCAATGTGATGGAGCCGGCACAGGCCTATGTCATGGCCGATCTGGGCGCGGCATTGGGCAAGGGAACCAAGACCACGCTTCAGGCCGGGCGGATGCTGGCGCGTATCGGCTCGGGGCGTCTGATCGCCTCGGACGATTATCGCAATTCCACCAATTCCTATACTGGCGCGATTGCGACCACCGCGATGCCGGGCGGTTATACTTCCACGCTGATCTATCTGATGCCGCATCTGCGGCTGCCCGATGATGGAGTTTCGCTGCGCGACAACCGCTTTGCCCTGGATTCGGAGAATGCGAATATTGCGCTGACCGGCGGCGTGTTGGCGCATCAGCGCAAGGGCAGTCCGCTGCTGTCCGAAATCAGCTTTATCCATTTTGGCGAGCGCGACGCGCCCGGCCATCCCACCCGCGATCGTTCGCTCAACAATCTGGGCCTGCGCGCGGGGCTTGATCCGCGCCCGGGCCATTGGGACGCGGGGTTTGAGGGCATTTACCAATGGGGCCATGTCAGTGCCAGCACTGCCGCCAATGCCGCCACGCTGACGGCCAGCGCAACCTTCCTGCGCGCCTCGCTGGGCTATAGCTGGGCGGGCAAGTGGAAGCCGCATGTGCTGGCCGAATTTGATCGGGCGAGCGGCGACGGCACCTCGGGCACTTATGGTCATTTTGACTCGCTCTTCGGCTTTCGTCGCGGCGATCTGGCGCCCAGCGGCCTGTATAATGCCGTGGGCCGCGCCAATATCGCCTCGCCGGGCCTGCGCGTCGAGGTCACGCCGAGTGCACGTCTGGATGCCTTTATCGGCTGGCGCGGGCTGTGGCTGGCCGACAGCCATGACAGCTTTTCCACCACCAATGTTCGCGACGCCACCGGGCGCAGCGGCGATTTCGCGGGCCATCAGTTCGATACGCGGTTGCGCTGGTGGGTAAAGCCGAAAAGACTTCGTTTTGAATTTGATGGGGTCTATTTGGCGCGTGGTGCGTTTATGAAAAACGCGCCCAATGGACGGCGCGGCGATACGCGCTATGTGTCGTTCAATCTGATCGGTTATTTCTGAATTTGGCGGCGTGATCGGCCGCCTGTCGCAGGGGGCTGTGAATTATGTCGGTGGGTTTGATCGCGCTGCTCGATGATGTGGCGATGATTGCCAAGGCGGCCGCCGCTTCGCTGGACGATATGGCGGCTGGTGTGGCGCAGGCGGGCAGCAAGGCGGCGGGGGTGGTGATCGACGATGCGGCGGTGACGCCTGCCTATGTCTCCTCCTTTACCCCCGACCGCGAGTTGCCCGTCATCGCCCGCATCGCGCGGGGCAGCCTGTTCAACAAGCTGGTGATCCTGCTGCCGCTGGCGCTGGCGCTGTCGGCGCTGCTGCCCTGGGCGATCACGCCGCTGCTGATGCTGGGCGGGCTGTTCCTGTGCTATGAGGGCGCGGAAAAACTGCTGGAGAAGCTGGGCGGCGAAGCGCATGGCGAAACGCCGGACAGGCCGGCGGGCGACGGCAGGGCGTTTGAGGCCGCGCGCGTCAAGGGCGCTGTGCGGACCGATCTGATCCTGTCGGCTGAAATCATGGCCATCGCTCTGGCCGAGGTCACGGATAAACCGCTGGTCGAGCGGGCGGTCATTCTGGGCATTGTGGGCGTAGGCATCACGGTGCTGGTTTACGGCGTGGTCGCGCTGATCGTTAAGGCGGATGATATCGGCCTGCATCTGGCGCGGGGCGCGGTGGGGCTGCGCCGGGCCGTCGGGCGAGCGCTGGTGCAGGGCACGCCGCCCTTGCTGACGCTGCTGGCCAATGTTGGCACGGCGGCGATGCTGTGGGTGGGCGGCGGCATTCTGCTGCATGGCAGCGAACAACTGGGTCTTGCCGCGCCCGCCCATTGGCAGCATGGCGCGGCGCATGCGGTCGAGATGGCGGCGGGTGCGGCGCTTGGCTGGATCGCGGGGGCGGCGATGGCCGGACTGGCCGGATTGGCGGTGGGGATGGTCGTTGTGGGGGTTCTGCACGGATTGCCCGCTCTTTTGCGGCGGTCGTGAAAAAGGGGCCTTGCGGCCCCTTTGATCAATGCGGCAGGTTTTCGGCCTCTTCGCGTTCATAACGATTGTTGATTTGCGTCAGGCGGTCGGTGTCGGTCCTTTCGCGCCGACTGGCATGGTGCAGCACCAGATCCTCAAAAATGTCGGGATGCAGCGGACGGTCGAACTCCAGCCCGGCGTCATCGCCAAGCAGCCACATCACGGTCGCCTCCTTGGGCGCCAGCAAGGGCAGGCACAGCGTCACCTTGTCGCCGCAGCGCAGCCCCGCGATGCCCTCGACCCGCGCCCCGCCGCAGGTCAGGTTTTTCATCAGGGCCGGTCCGCGATACTCGCCAAAGCGGGCGCGCACCATCAGGTCAAAGCTGACGCGTTCGGCGCGGGGGACGTAAACTACTGTATCCTCGATCGTATTCAGCAGCATGGCTTGGCTCCGGCATTTCCTCTCGGCATCCATTAGAACGGGGGAAAACCGGAGAAATTAAGATCCGCGCCCTGCTTTTTCAGCTCCGGGCCGGGTTTAAAATTCGGCCCAGTCATCCGCCTCGCCTGTCGGCTCCGGGGTCGGCTGAATGGCAAGGGCGCCATCGCTGCGCGGCACGGGAACCAGCCGGGGCGGCGATTTGGCGCGGGGCAGGGGGATCGGGGCGGACGATGACAGACCGCCCAGCGATCCGGCGCTGTGGCCCGCCGCGCGCTCGATGCGAAACCGCCCGACCAGTTGCGACAATTCCTGCGCCTGCGAGGCAAGGCTGCGCGCGGCGGCGGTGGCCTCTTCGGCGATGGCGGCATTGGCCTGGGTGTTGCGGTCGATGTCGCCCACCGATTCGTTGATCTGCACCAGATTGCCCGCCTGTTCGCGGCTGAGGCTGGCGATGGTGATGGCAAGGCTTGCGATGTCGGCGACCTTGCCGGTGATGCGCGTGAACGCCTGACCCGATTGATCGACCAGCGAGACGCCGCGCGTCACCTGATCGACGCTGGTGCCGATCAGGCTGCGGATGTCCTTGGCCGCTTCGGCGCTGCGCTGGGCCAGCGCGCGCACTTCATTGGCGACCACGGCAAAGCCTTTGCCCGCGTCTCCGGCGCGTGCCGCCTCGACCCCTGCGTTCAAGGCCAACAGGTTGGTCTGAAACGCGATGCCGTCGATGACGTTGATGATCTGGGTGATCTCGCGGGCGGAATTCTCGATGCTGGCCATGGCGCCCACGGCCTCGCGCACCACCTGGCTGCCCTTTTGCGCCTCGTCCTGGGCTTCGTTGACGCTGATTTCGACGCGGCTCGCGCCTTGCGCGGCATCGTTGATGCCATGGGTCAGGCTGTTCATCGCCGCGGTGGTTTCCTCCAGCGTGGCGGCCTGATGTTCGGTGCGGGTGGAAAGATTGTCCGAGGCGCTGCGAATTTCGGCCGAACCGGCGCTGATCGTTTCCACCGCCGAGGTCACACCGTTCAATGCCGAATTGACCGCGTGGCGCATGGCCTCGAAATCGGCCTGCAATTTGGCGTATCCATCGGGCAGGTCGGTCAACGTATGGGTCATATCGCCATTGGCCATGGCCTCAAGCGCGTCGGAAAGGCTGTCCACCACACTCTGGCGCTTGGCCTCTTCGGCGCGGAAATAGGCGCCCAGCGCGATGTCCATGTCCATGATGGCCAGTTTGACCAGCGTGGCGATATCCTGGGCCATCGCCCGCCCGCCCAACCGGCCGGCCAGTGAATGGCCGACCATGCCTTTGATCACATCCTGTAGGATGGTGGCATAGGCGCCGGTATACCATGTCGGCTCCAGCCCGATGCGGGCGTGGACATCGCCGATATGGCTGGCGCGCTGGAAATAGGATTGGTTCAGGCCATCGGCGTTTGTTTCGAACAGATCGACCCAATGGGCAAATTGTTTGTCCCGCGCGCCGCGTGCGGCGGTGCTGGTGGGGAAAAAATTGGCGATCGCGGGCGTGCGCGCCACGCGGCCATAGAACCGGTCGAGCGCAGCCGGTGCGAATTTGCGCAGAGAACGGGCGATTCGTGAGAAGGCTTTGTAGTCGTCATGCCCGACTTCGAAAAATTGCACCCGCAATTCGAGAGTCTTCGTGCTGCTTGTTTGATCTTTCGATTGCAAGTTTTTCATCGCTATCCCTCGTAGTCAATGGCTCGACGAATACTTCGTGTGAGAGTGCGATTTGTTTAGAGAGATGTGGTTTAACATCCGTCGGGGCACTTTTAGGCGTTGCTACTTATCAACCTGTCTTTTCGGTCATGCGCGCCAATTACGATGGAATACCGATCCTGTTTTCAGGCGAATCTAAAAAGCGTGGCGTTAATCGGGGCTGGCAACTCAAAAACAGACTTGCGAAGGGGAACCTAATGGCCCTGCCATCCAAATCGGCGCCATGCTGGCAAAAATTGGCCAATGGCGGATTGAAAAAGCTGCGAACCACCAACCTTGGCGCACAAATGCTCAGCCAGCGCCTTGAAATGAGCAAGCTTTCGCCCACACAAAAGGCGGATGAAGTTTATGATTTCTTTGTGAAATGGGAAAGAGGACTGGCCAATGAAATCGCACAGCTTAGCTCCATCTGACTTCGCTGGCGCGACGGCCGGGCGCATCAATGCGCTGGTTGCGCTGGATGATGCCATTGCCCTGATCCGCGCGGGCGCGCCTCTGGCGATTGCCGGGCGCAAGGAGGCGCTGGACCAACTGCCCGCCGGCAACTGGATCGGGGGCACCACGCCCTATTTCCTGACGCCGCAGGGCGGCGAGGTCATTGATGTCCAGCGCGTTTTCGTAACCGATTTTTCGGGACTGGGCGCGGTCACGGCGCATCTTTACGATGCCGAAAGCCTGCAGGACATCACCCAGGAAGCGCCCGAACACGGCTTTGCTCTTGCCATTCTGCCGTTTCAATCGCCCGCCCACCAACGCTTTGCCAAGGAAGCGGGCGGATATCCGCTGGCTTTCCTCAAGCCCACGGTGGGCTGGATCGCGGGCTTTGATCTGGGCGAGGAAGGCGCAAGCGCCTATGTCTATGATGGTTCGGGCAAGGGCGCGCAGAGCGATGGCGCGGCGGTGCTGCATATCCATCTGCCCGAAGGCATGATGCCCATCGTCGAGATCGTGAACATCTTTTCGGCCGATGGCATCGACACCTTGCACTTTGAAGAAGCCAGTTTCTCGCCCCATGATGTGATCGTGAACGGGCAAAAGCGCCTGTTTGCCGATTACATCCGCGAACGCGGGCTGGAAGGCGGCCAATTGCCGCTGGTGGGCGATTATTCGGGTGCGCGCATCAACGCCTCGCTGCGCGCGGTGGGCGATACGGCGGTTGCGCTTTACGCCCCGGTGTTTCCCGGCATCGATTATGCCTTTGCCGCCCCGGTTGCCGATTACCCCTCGGCTTTTGCGGCGCAATTTGCCCAGCACGAGCATGACGGCACGATGTGGTCGTGCAATTGCATCCTCAACTATCTGTTTGGCGATTTGGAGGGCAAGACGGTGGGCGGTGTGGCCGGTCCCGTCACCTTTGGCGAAATCGCCTATCAACTGGTCAACCAGACGCTGGTTCAGGTGCGCGTCATCTGAATTCCCGTCTGATGCGAAAAGGGGCGCGGGACCGTCTCCCCCCGCGCCCCTTTTTTGCGTCTTATCCGATCTGCTTCAACAGGTCCCGGGCAAAGAGTGTGAGCGTGTCATCGCGCGCGCCCATCACCACAATGCGGTCGCCCGGGCGCGCCTCCTGCGCCAGATAGGCCGCCACTTCATCGCGTGCGGGAATATAGCGCGCCCGGCCTCCGATCAGATCGACGATCCGCTGCGACCCTTGCGTGCGGTCCACCGTGCCGCCGAAATAGACCGGATCGCACAGGATCACCTGATCCTCGCCCGCAAGCAGTTGCGCAAAGGTTTGGGCCAATTCATGCCCCATCTGCCGCAGCGGGCCATAGCCGTGCGGCTGGAAAAACGCCAGAATGCGCCCCGGATGGGCTTTGAGCGTTTTGAGCGTCGCGCTCACCTTGTCCGGGTTATGGCCGAAATCGTCGATCACGGTGACGCCCTTCGCGCTGGTGCCGACAATATCGAACCGCCGCGCAAGGCCGGTAAAACCCGCCAGCGCCGCCACGCCCTTTGCCAGCGGCACGCCCGCCGCATCCGTCGCCGCCAGCGCCGCCAGCGCATTGGCCAGATTGTGCCGCCCCGGCACAGCCAGCGCCATAGAATAGGTCGCCCCATCACGCCGGTCGATCAGCGTGGCGGCAATAGCCGTGGGCGTTTCCACGATCGATCCCGCGACAACGCCAATATCGGCCTGCTCACTGTTCAACCCAAACGTCACCGCCCGCCGCGCCCGGCCCAGCAGACCTGCACTTTCCGCATCGTCGATATTGACGGCGGCCACATCGGCGCGGGCAATAAAATCGCCGAACAGATCGCGCAGCTCTTCCAAGCTCTTGTGATCGAGGCTGACATTGTTGAGCACCGCCACAGTGGGATTATAGAGCGCGATCGAACCGTCGCTCTCATCCACCTCGGACACGAACACGCCGCCCGCGCCCACCCGCGCCGATGCAAAGGGCGCGTCGGGGGCGACAAAATTTTTCATCACCGCGCCGTTCATGATCGTGGGGTCGCATTCCGCCTGCGTCATGATCCAGCCCGTCATGCCCGTCACGGTCGATTTGCCGCTGGTGCCGCCGATGGCGATCCGCATGGGCGCGGCGTTGAACAGGGTTGAAAGCAGTTCGGCCCGGCTCATCCGCACACAGCCCAATTCGCGCGCACGCACGACCTCGGGCACGCTGTCCTCCACCGCCGCGCTGGCGACAAGGATCTGCGCCCCATCGCGCATCCCGCTGCCGTCCTGAGCGAACAGTTCAAATCCAAGGCTTTCCAGCCAGGCGAATTTTTCCGGGGTGCGGCCCTGATCCCGGCTGCGGTCCGATCCGGCCACCTGCGCGCCCATGCCCCGCAAAATCAGCGCCAGCGGCAACATGCCCGATCCGCCAATGCCACAAAAAAACCACTGGGTCGAAATGAGCGCATCTTTGTCCATCCGCGCGGGTTAGGATGTGGCGCGAAGAGAAGCAACCGGCGTCTTTGCCTGTCGCATTGCTAAAGGCAAAAAACCGTTTCCCACTTTTTTGCGCGATGCTTTATGCCCCCAACTCATGACCAGCATAGCCATTTGCGCCCCCGCTTGCCCGATCACGCCCGAAGATGCCGCCCGCGTGGAGGCGATCGCGGGCGACTATGGGGCCAGCGTCCATATTCACCCCCAATGCTATGCCTCGGCAGGGCATTTTGCCGGGGATGACGCCTTGCGGCTCGCCGCTTTTCTGGAATGCGCGAATGATCCGGCGTTTGACGCGGTGTGGTTCGCGCGCGGCGGCTATGGCAGCAATCGAATTGCCCAAAACGCGGTGGCGCAACTGGGCGCGGCGGCGGCGCACAAGTGCTACATGGGCTATTCCGACATGGGCTATTTGCTGGGCGCGCTTTATCGCGCGCGGGTGGGGCGGGTATGCCATGGTCCGATGGTGGCCGATGGCCGCCGCGACGGGGGAGAGGCCGCCCTGCGTCGCGCTCTGGGCTATTTTACCGGCGAACGCGAAGGGCTTGAGCCATCTTTGGCGGACGAGAAGCATCCCGTGGCGGCGTTTAATCTGACCACGCTGGCCATGCTGGCGGGCACGCCGATCATGCCGGGGCTGGCGGGCCATGTGGTGATGATCGAGGAGGTCAGTGAACATCTCTATGCCATTGACCGGCTGATGTTTCATGTGACCGCGCATCTGGGCGGCGTGGCGGGGGTGCGGCTGGGGCGGGTGTCGGATGTGCCCGACAACGACCGGCCCTTTGGCGCCGAGGCGCAGGAAATCGTGGCCGATTGGTGCGCGCGCCATGCGATTCCCTATCTGGGCAGGGCGGATATCGGCCATGATGCGGATAACCACGTCGTTCCGTTTGGTCTTGCAACTGGCGTCCATCCGCAATAACCCGCGCCCACTTTGCATTTTTCAGGGATTATCGCGCAATGCGGGCTTTCGTTTTTCCGGGTCAGGGCAGCCAGAAGGTTGGTATGGGCGTCGAGCTGGCAGCGGCCAGCGCCGTGGCCCGCGAAGTGTTCGAAGAGGTCGATGACGCGCTGGGCCAGAAGCTCTCCGCGATCATGGCCGAAGGGCCGGAAGACGCGCTGACGCTGACCGAGAATGCGCAGCCCGCGATCATGGCCAATGCCATCGCCACGTTGCGCGTGCTGGAGGCCGAGGGCGGCATCCGTCTGGCCGACAAGGCCGATTTTGTCGCGGGGCATTCGCTGGGTGAATATACGGCGCTGTGTGCGGCGGGGGCTTTCAGCCTTGCCGATACGGCGCGTTTGCTGAAACTGCGCGGGCAATCCATGCAGGCGGCGGTGCCGGTGGGCGTGGGCGCGATGGCGGCCTTGCTGGGCGCGGATATTGAGAAGGCTTCGGCACTGGCCGCTGCGGCGGCTGAGGGCGAAGTCTGCACCGTGGCCAATGACAATGATCCGGGTCAGGTTGTCCTTTCCGGCCACAAGGGCGCGATTGAGCGGGCGATTGCCTTGGTGAAGGAGCATGGCATCAAGCGCGGCGTGGCGCTGCCGGTGTCGGCGCCTTTCCATTGCCCGTTGATGCAGCCTGCCGCCGATGCGATGGCCGAGGCTTTGGCGAAGACTGCGCCGGGCGCTCTGTCGGTCTCGCTGTTCGCCAATGTGACCGCTGATGTCGTGACCGATCCGGCCTTGGTGCAAAAACTGCTGGTCGAACAGGTTTGCGGCCGGGTGCGTTGGCGCGAAAGCGTGATCGCCATGCAGGCGGCGGGCGTTACCGAATTCGTCGAACTGGGCGGTAAGGTGCTTGGCCCGATGATCGGTCGCACCATCAAGGACGTAAAGATTACCAGCGTGGTGACGATGGCCGACATCGAAGCGCTGCTGAAGGAGATTTGAGCGATGTTTGATCTGACGGGTATGACCGCGCTGGTGACGGGCGCATCGGGCGGCATCGGTTCTTCGGTGGCCAAGGCTTTGGCCGGGCAGGGCGCGCGTCTGGCGCTCTCGGGCAGCAACCAGGCCAAGCTGGAGGCCTTTGCGGCCGAACTTGGCGGCGATCATGTGTGTCTGGTGGCCGATCTGTCGGACAAGGACAGCGTGGAAGGGCTGATCCCCGCCGCTGTGGCCGGTCTGGGCAAGCTGGACATTCTGGTCAACAATGCCGGGATTACGCGCGATAACCTCGCCATGCGCATGAAGGATGATGAGTGGGATGCCGTCATCCGCATCAATCTTGAAGGCGCGTTTCGCCTGATGCGCGCCGCGACCAAGCCGATGATGAAGGCCCGCTTTGGCCGCATCATCAACATCACCTCGGTCGTGGGCGCGACGGGTAATCCGGGGCAGATCAACTATGCCGCCGCCAAGGCGGGCCTTGTCGGCGCGTCCAAGAGCCTCGCGCAGGAACTGGCGAGCCGCAATGTGACGGTCAATTGCGTGGCCCCCGGCTTTATCCGCACGGCGATGACCGACGTCCTGCCCGATGCCCAGAAGGAAGCGCTGAACGGTCGCATCCCGATGGGCCGCATGGGCGAGGGGCAGGATATTGGCGCGGCGGTCGCTTTCCTTGCCAGCAAGGAAGCCGGTTATGTCACGGGCCAGACGCTGCATGTGAACGGCGGGATGGCAATGTTCGCCTGATGTCAAAAGGGCGGGGTGTTTCAGGCGCTCCGCCCTATCCTTTTGTCACGCTGCCCTCGGCCACGTGCCATTGCGCCGCCTTGCCGGCCAGCGCATCAAAGGGCGCGGTTTCCGTGCCGGTCATCCACACCTGCGCCGCGCCGCCCTCCAGCCTTTCAAACAAGGCGCCGCGCCGGATCGGGTCGAGATGGGCCGCCACCTCATCCAGCAACAGCAGGCGCGGGCGCTCCGCATCGCCCGACAATTCCGCATGGGCCAGCGTGATGGCAATCAGCATCGCCTTTTGCTCGCCGGTTGAGCATTCGGCCGCCGCCTGATTTTTCGCCGCCATGGTCACGCCAAGGTCATCGCGATGCGGCCCGGTCAATGTGCGCTGGGCCGCGCGGTCCCGGCGGCGTTGGTCGCGCAGCGCCTGCGCCAGATCCGCCGCCGCAATCCGCCCGCCCGCCTGATAGGTCAACGCAGGCCGCGCAAAGGGCGAGGGGGGCAGGGTTTCGAGCTTGGCGTTCAGCGCCTCGATCAACCGCGCCCGCCCGCCTGCCAGCGCGCCGCCCGCCTCGGCAATCTGCGCCTCTATGGCGTCCAGCCAGCGCGCATCAGGCTCCTGTGGGGCGGAGAGCAGGCGGTTGCGCTCGCGGATCGCGGCCTCGGTGCGGGCGGCATGGGCGGCATGGGCCGGGTCCAGCGCCAGCGCCAAGCGATCCACAAAGCGCCGCCGCCCGCCTGGCGAATCCATGAACAACCGGTCCATCGCAGGGGTCAGCCAGAACAGGCCCAGCCATTCCGACAGCGACAGCGCGCTGGCATCCGCGCCATTGACGCGCACGATGCGGCGGCCCGGCTTGTCCGGCGCGGTGCCTGTCCCCAAACGCACCCCCGCGCCATCGCGCAGCAGATCGGCCGAGACTGCAAAGGCCCCATCGCCCGCCTGACCCGCCATATCGGGCAGGGCGGCCCGGCGCAGTCCGCGCCCCGGCGCAAACAGCGAGATCGCCTCAAGGATATTGGTCTTGCCCGCGCCGTTCTCGCCCACCAGCAGGTTGAACTTGCCCGTCCCCTCCAGCGCGGTGGCGCGGTGGTTGCGGAACCAGCCCAGACGGATGCGATCAAGCGCCATGGGCCGCGCTGTAGCCGGATTGCGCGAGCCATGCCAGCCTTGGTGAAAAATGCGAAGGCTTGGGATTTTGCACCATGCGGCGCGCCTGGGTAGGGCCGGATTTCGGGCGTTTCGCCAATTGGCACGGGCCATGCAGATACCTCGCCACAAGCGGCGGCCACCGACCGGCCCCGCGCCAAGGAGAAAAACCATGAACAATTACGACCCGATCCGCCCCGCCAATGGCTTCATGCTCGACCGCCGCAACAAGAAGATCTTTGGCGTCTGTTCGGGGATCTCGGCCTATTTCGACCTCGACGTTACGCTGGTGCGCGTTGCCTTCGCGCTGGGGGCTTTGCTGGGGTTTGGGTCGTTGCTTCTGGTCTATCTGGCGATTGCGTTGATTGCGGATTGATGGGGGGCGGGTGGAATATGCCTCCGGCGGGCAAAGGGACTGGTCCCTTTGCAATCCCATTACTGTCCATGTCGTGTTTGGGGGTGACCGAAGCTGGCGCCTGCCACGTTTGAATTATAAAGCCTGCGGCGCTTTTGGCGCAACTTCGCCGCGCCGCAGGCTTTCAAACCCCCATCCAAAACACCGCGCAGCGCATGAAACACCGCCCCATTAACGGGATTGCAAAGGGACAAGTCCCTTTGCCCGCCGGAGGCAAACTCCCCTTAAACCTCCGCCGCCTTGGCAAAGGGCGAGAACGCGGTGTCGGTATCAAACACATCCACCCCTTCGCGCTTTTTCAGGAAGCCCACCACCCAGTAGGTTGCCGGCGTCAGGATCACTTCCCAGCTGACCTTGATCGCCCATTGGGTCCAAGCCACCTGCATCACTTGCGCGCCGGTCCAGCCATCGGCGGCGTAGAAGGCGAGGGGGTAGAACAGGGCGCTGTCCACCGCCTGGCCAAAGACGGTCGAGCCGATGGTCCGGGTCCACAGCTTTGACCCGTTGGTCATGATCTTCATCTTAGCCAGCACAAAGCTGTTCACGAACTCGCCCGCCCAGAAGGCCGCGACCGAGGCAAAGACGATGCGCGGGGTTTGGCCGAACACGCTTTCATAGGCGGCCTGCCCCGTCCATCCGGCGTCCGGCGGCAGGGCCACGACGACCACGCTCATGAACACCATGAAGATCAGCGCCCAAAAGCCCACCCAGATGCAGCGCCGCGCATGGGCATAGCCATAGACCTCGGTCAGCACATCGCCGATGATATAGGAAATGGGGAAGAACATGACCCCCGCGCCAAACGGCCATGGGCCGATAAAGGGCAGGTCGACCACCGCGCGCTTGCCCGCCCCGATCAGGTTCGAGAGCAGCAGGATGGTGACGAAGGCCGCCATCACATAGTCGAAATAGCGGAAATGGCGGCGCGCGCCTGCGCTGCCTTCGAGGCGGAAGAGGGGGGACTGGCTCATAACGCCACGCTAACCTGCAATGCTGCGTTTGCGCAAGAAAAAGGGCGCCCCGGATGGAGCGCCCTTTGGTTCATCCGCGCAAGGGCAGACCTCAGAAGTTGAAGCGCACGCCCCCGGTGAACCGGCGGCCGAAACGTTCCCATTCGGTGGTGTAGTTCTGGCTGAAACCGGCCGAACCACCGCTGGCGTTGATCAACCCGCTGGGATCGACAAAGCGGCGGCCGGGCTGGTTGAGCAGGTTGGAGGCGTCGAAATAGATCGAGAGGCGCTTGTTGATCTGATAGCGCGCCGAAAAGTCCATCTCATCGTCCGCCGCCCAATAGCTGTCGCCGCCCGCCGAGAGGTCGTCACCGATGGCGTCGAGCCACTTGGAACGATACTGATATTGCAGGCGCAGCGTCAGGCCATACTTTTCGTAATAGCCGCCAAGGTTATAGACCAGATCCGATGTGTTGGGCAGGCGAACCTTGCGCGCGGCATAGCCGCCATAGGCCGCTTTGGTCACCGAGCTGTCGTTCAGCATCATGTTGGCGTTGATGCCGAAACCGCCCATCCAGTCGGGCAGACCCGCCTTTTGCGTCCAGGGTTCAAGGCTCTGCTGAAACGCGACTTCCAGACCCATCAGATGGCCGCTGCCCGCGTTGTTGATGCCGCGGAACGTGTAGTTCGACCGGTCGATGCCGCCGCTGTTGAGCGAATCCGAACCATAGGTGCGCACCGAGGTGTAGAGGACGTTTTCGACCTTTTTGTAGTAAAGGCCCGCCATCAGGAAGCCGCTGGGGCGCATGTACCATTCGAAATAGGCGTCCACGCCATAGGCGCGCTCGGGCTTGATGGCGGGATTGCCGCCCGAAATCGCCTGGTTGGAGTCATTGATGACCACGTTGGGGCGCATCTGGTCATAATCGGCGCGCGCGGCCCCGGTGGTAAAGGACAGGCGCAGCTTCTTGGTCTGATCGACATTATAGTTGAGATGCAGGCTGGGGAAGGCCAGCAACTGGCTCGATTTGGCGCTCAGGTCGCGCGTGGTGGTCACGCCGGTGGCGCTGGTGATGGTGCCGGTGGCGTTGCCGGTGTTGGTGATGTTTTCAAGGCGCACACCGGCAAGGATGCTGCCCCAGTCATAGCGCAGCGTGCCCATCAGGAACCCGGCATAGACCTGTTCGCGCACGCGGTAATTGTTGTCGCTCACAGGCGTGCGGGCGTAAAGCTGGCGCGCCTTGTTCGAGGCTTCGCGCATCTTGGCCGTGTCGAAATAGTGGAACGTGTAGCCCATCGCGATCTTGCCCATAAAGGGCTGATTAGACAGGAAGGTGCTGTAATCGCTCAGGCCCAGCGCGGCCAGGTTCGAGGCGCCCGAAACCGAGATCTGCATTTCATTGGCAGTCTTGGTGCGCTGGTCATACTGGAAACCGGCCTTCAGCGTCAGATTGCCGCCGAGGAACTGAGTCTGCTTCGACAGCACCAGACGGCCCGTATAGGCGCGCGTCATGTCGATGGCGTCCAGCAGGGTGAAGGAGGAAGCCGGTTTGGTGAACGTGTCGATATCGGTCACGCGCGTTCCGGCCGAGAGCAGGCCGCCCGCGCTGTGGGTGGTGTAAAGCCCCAGCGTCGAAAGGTTCGGATTGGTGAAGTCATAGGATACCGTTGGGCGCGCGGTCAGCGTGCCGGGGCTGTCCCAGCCCACTTCGCCGACCACCGAGCGGTCGTCCTTGCTCTCGGTGTAATTGCCGACCCAGTTCAGCTTCCAGCCGCCGTCGAATTCGTGGCTGCCTTCCAGCGTGTTGGTAAAGATCGACTGGCGAAAGGCGCGCAGGGTCGAGCGTTGACGGATGTCGATGCCATAGATCGTGCCCTTGGTCGGCGTGTTGCCCGAGCAGACGTCGGCATAGGCCGAGGTGGCATAGGCGGTCTTGACCGAAGTATCGCAGGCCGCGCTGGCATTGCTCAGCGAGGATTGCTTGTCATCCATGTCGAAGCGGTAATTGTCGCGCGCCTCGTCATCGGAAAAGATCGTGTAGATCGAACGCAGCGAGATCGTGTTGCGGTCATCGGGCTTGTAATCCAGCCGCCCCGACACCGACCAGTTCTTGCGCGTCAGGCGATAGAGCTTGTTCTCGCTTTCGGCCACCCAGATGCGGTTGGCATTGCCGGGGCGGGCGTCCTGCGTGACATTTTCCCAGTCATTCTCGAAATTGTCGGTGACCATATCGCGCTGGTAATAGCTGCCCGACAGCAACACGCCCAATTCGCCTTCACCCACCTTGAAGCGGTCGGAGAGCACCAGCGAGCCTTCATATTCCGCGCGCCCGCCATATTCCTGCTGGCCATAACCGGCCTTGCCGTTGATGTGCAGCCCGTTGAAATCAAAGGCCGAGCGCGTGACGACATTGACATTGCCCGACACGGTTTCGCCCGGCATTTCGGGGGTCACGGCCTTGTTGATGATGATCTTGCCCGCAATGGCCGAGGGCACGGAGTCAAAGCGGCTTTCGCGCCCCTCGGGGCTGACCACATTGAGGCCGTCGAACGAGAGCGTGGTCCAGTTCTTAGGGCCGCCGCGCAGCGAAATGTAGCGCGCCTGCCCCTGGTCGCGCTCCACCGCCACACCGGGCAGTCGGCCTGCGGCCTGCGCAATGTTCTGGTCGGGCAGACGGCCCACCGCATCCGATGCGGCCACCGTCACCAGCGAATCCGACAATTGCTGAACCTTGAGCGCGGCGGCCTCGGATTCGGCGATCGGGCGCGCGCCCTGCACCACGATGGACTGGCCATCATCGGCCGCGGCATCGGCGGCATCGGCGGCGGCGGCAGGATTGGCCTCGGCGGCGTGGGCCGCCAAAGGCAGGAACATGGCCGAGCCGAGCAAGGCAAGGCGCGCCCTGCGCATGGCGCGGCGCGCGGTAAAAACAGACGTCATGGATGTGCCCCGTTATTTGGTCAAAACTTGAGCCGGGGGGCTAGGGACGGATTTTGACAATTCTGTTCCGGTTGTGTGACGGTCCTTGTCATAAACAGCGATTTTATGATCTTTATATGCCGCTGATTTTATATGTTTTTTATGACAAAGGCATCCGTGTCGCCATCACCCTGCGATCCACCTTTGCGCATCGCCGCCTTTGCCGCTATGGGGAGGGCGTCGGCGGGCAAATCGCCCGTTCACGACACGCGCGCCCGTAGCTCAGCTGGATAGAGCACGAGCCTTCTAAGCTTGGGGTCACAGGTTCGAACCCTGTCGGGCGCGCCAATTTTTCAATGGTTTGGCGGAAAATCTAGCTGGTCAGGCGGCGCACCATGGCGCGGATGGCCGACAATTGCGCCCCGCTCTGCGTCTGGAAATTCAGCCCGCTATAGCCCCACCAGTCCCAGCAGCCCTGCGGATTGGCGGGAATGGTGCTTTTGTTGACCTGGGGATAGAGCGCGATGATGCGGTTGGCATCGGCCCATGCGTTATAGCCCAAGCGCCCATAAACCGCATCGCCCACCAGATCCGCGCTCTGCAAACATCCGTGAAACACGACATGCACCGCGCAAGGCGCCCCGCCGTCGCGGCAGGCGGCGGGCACATAGACATAGCCGGTGGAGGCCATGCCGCTGCCGATGGCGCCGGCAAATTCGCTCTGGTCAAACGCGATGGGCTGGGCCGACAGCGTAGCGGGTTTTGGGCGCAAGGGGCCGTAGATATGCGAGAGGATCGCGCCGGGCTGGTCATAGAATTGCGCGCCCACCTTGCATTCATTGACATAGGGCGCGGCATTGGCCCCGCAGATGCTGCCGAAATTGCCCGACAGGAAAGCATGGCCCGCAGGCGTTTTCGAGACATAGCGCAGATTGGCCGCAGGCACGCGCGCGGCGACATAGAAATCACGCGTGGCGTTCATCGCGCTTTGTTTGACCACGATATCCTTGGTGCCGCTGAACAGATAGACCTTGTGCTTGGCCAGATTGGTCACCGGATCAATGCTGCCAAGGGCGGCAAAACTGCTGGCCGCGCCATAGGAGGCAGCGCCAATCGGAGCGCCCTGCATACAGGTGGCGATGCCGCCGAAATTGACCCATGCGCAATTGTAGGGCCCCCCGGCCACCACGCCCACGCCGATCACGCTGCCCGAAAAGGCGACATCATACTGGACCGCCATAAACGCGCCCGAGGACAGGCCCGATACCGAAACCCGCGCCGCATCAGCATGGTATGCGGGCAATTTATCGGCCGCCGCCGCCATGGAGGCAAAGGGAAGCATGATGAAAAAGGCTGTTCGACCCATGCGCATGATGATCTCCTGAAGTAAAGGATCAAGGTTGCAGGTAATTCGATTCGCCGTTTCATCCATCCTCTTATGGCGCCAGAGTAACACTGGCCCATGACGCCACAAATAAGGGAATGCGCCGCGCCTGTGTTAACCCAGCGCCGTGGCTTCCTCCCATCGTGCGGGCAGGGTGATGCGCACCCGCAGCCCGCCCTGAATGCGGTTTTCGGCCGCAATGGTGCCGTCATGTACGATCACCGCCCGCTGTGCGATGGCCAGGCCAAGGCCAAAGCCGCCCGTCTCGCCCTCGCCGCGGTGAAAGGGTTCGAACAGG
Organism: Novosphingobium sp. KACC 22771; assembly: GCF_028736195.1. Lineage (GTDB taxonomy): Bacteria > Pseudomonadota > Alphaproteobacteria > Sphingomonadales > Sphingomonadaceae > Novosphingobium. The sequence goes on from NZ_CP117881.1 coordinate 1,675,138, forward strand.
CGGTCGATCTGGTCGGGGGCAACGCCGGGGCCTTGGTCCTCGATGATGACGACAATCCGCTCCGGTTCCTCGGAAAGGGTGACGCTGATCATGCTGCCCTCGGGCGAAAAGCGCAGCGCGTTGCGCAGGACATTTTCAAACGCCCGGCGCAGCAATTCGGCATCGCCCGTCACATCGGCATGGAATCCTTCGGGCATGCTGGCATGGCGCGACAGGTCGATGCGGACATTCTTTGCTTCGCTTTCAAAGCGGACATCGGCCAGAATATCCTCGATCAGCGCACGCAGATGGACGAAATGCTCCGGGCTGGCGCTCGCGCTTTCCAGCCGCGAGAGGGTGAGCAGGCTGCCCGCCATGGCATCAAGGCGGCGCGCCTCCTGCTCGATCCGGTCCAGCGCCACAACCGCCCCTTCGGGCTTTTGCCGGGCCAGCGCGATGGCCAGTTGCAGCCGCGCCAGCGGCGAGCGCAATTCATGCGACATATCGTCAATCAACTGGCTGCGTGAAAGGACCAGTTGCTCGACCTTTTCGGCCATGCCGTCAAAATCGCGGGCCAGATCGGCGATCTCGTCGCGCCGCCGCCCCATGCGCGCGGCCAGACGCACCCCCAGATCGCCCCGCGCAAACCGGTCCAGCCCTTCACGCAGCGCCCGGATCGGCAGCGAGAGATAGAGCCCCAGAATGGCCGCAAAGATCAGACCGGAGATGACCCCGCTGACATAAAAGATCAGGGGCGGGGCAAGGTGAACTTTGTCGAACCGCTGCGGCAGGCGGTAGAAAATGCGCCAGCGGCGGCCATCGGGCGCGGTTGCCTGCATCGTGGTGGCGCGCACGCCCGGCGGGGGCGCGGCGCCATCGGGCGCAATGACCAGCGTGGGCAATGGTCCGCCCAGCAGACCTGCCGGGATCGCCTGCGGCCCCTCATGCGTGATGATCGCGGCGGCCATCTGTTCCAGCCGGGGCGCGGCATAGCGTTCCAGATTATCCGCCCAATAGGGATGGTCCCGTTCCAGAACGAGGAACAAGGTCCAAAGGCCCGCCAACTGGGCAAAGAACACACAGCAAAAGGCGGTGAAGATCTTCCAGAACAGCCGCCCCTTCACGCCGCCTGCTCCAGCCGCCAGCCGATGCCGCGCAGGGTGGCGATGCGCAAGGCATCCCCGCTCGCCCGCTCCAGCTTTTGCCGCAGATTCGAGATGTGGACGTCGATCGAGCGGTCATAGCTTTCCCGCCGCCGCCCCAGCAGGCGCAGCGAGAGCTCATCCTTGGTTGAAACCCGATCGCCCGCGCGGATCAGGATTTCGAGCAGGTTGAACTCGGTCGCGGTCAGCTCCAGCGCCATGCCGTTCCACCCCGCCCATCGTCGCGCCGCATCCAGCGAGAGCGCGCCCAGCCGCAGATGGTCGCCATGGACCGCGCGCCGGGCGGGGCGGCGCAGCACCGCGCGCAGCCGCGCCACCAACTCCGGCGGGAAATAGGGCTTGGCCACATAATCATCCGCGCCCAGCTCCAGCCCGATCACCCGCTCGGTATCGTTGCTCTTGGCGGTCAGCATGATGATGGGCACATCGCTGGTGCCGCGAATATGGCGCAGAAGGTCGATCCCGTTGCCGCCGGGCAGCATGACGTCGAGGATAACCGCATCATAAAGGCCCGAAAGCGCCGCCTCGCGCCCTGCGGCCGCATTATGCACCGCGCGGCAGGCAAAACCTTCGCCCTCCAGATACTCGGCCAGCATCTGGGTCAGGGCCGCGTCATCATCGACCAGCAAAATGTTGAAGGCGGGTGTTTCCATGCGGCCTTGCTTGTGCCGCCTTGCGGCGCGCTTGTCCCGCCCGATTTACACAAACCTTACACTTCACTTGCGAAGTCCTGACCCGCAAAGTCGCGTTGGGCTGGCATAAGCAGCGCCATGATGCGACGTATTCCATCCCTTTTGACTCTCGCACTGCCGGTCTTGCTGGCCGGTTGCGGCGTGCCTTCGGTGTCCCGTCCCAACCTGACGCTGCCCCAGCGATTTGCGAGCGCGCCAGCGGCCAATGCTCCGGGCGCCGATGCGCTCGACCGCTGGTGGCTGCTGTTTTCCGATGCTCAACTGGCCGCGCTGGAGGATGAGGCTCTGGCCCATGCGCCTGATGCGCGTTCGGCGCTGGCGGTGCTGGACGAGGCGCGGGCGACCCGCTCCAAGGCGCTGCTGACCTATGACGTGCAGGGCAATGCCTCCGGCTCAATCACGCGGGGCCAGACCACGATCAGCGGGATGAGCGGGGCAGGGGCTTTCCTGATGACCCCTGCGGGCGCCACCACCACCAGCGCGGGCAGCTTTTCGCCCTCATGGGAACTGGACCTGTTTGGCCGCCGAAATGCCGCGCGTCAGGCTGCGGACGCCGATCTCACCGCCGCCACCTTTACCTATCACGCCGCGCTGCAAAGCCTGACCGCGCAGGTGGCGACCAACCTGTTTCAGGCGCGCGGCCTCTCGCTGCAACTGGCCGAGGCGCGGGACACTTTGCGCGTGGCGCGTGAACTGGCCGACATCGGCCAGCGCAAGGCCAAGGCGGGCATCGGATCGCAGGTGGATGCCGACAGTCTGCTGGCCGACCGGGCCACCGCCCAGGCCAATGTGCTCTCGCTTGAGGCGCAGCTTGCCGTTTCCCGCCAAACCTTGCTGGTGCTGATCGGGCGGGCAGGGGCCGCGCCCGAAACACTGGCCGTCGATGGCGCACTGGGCGCTCCGCCGGAAGTGCCCGACGCCACGCCCGCCACGCTGCTGGTGCGCCGCCCCGATGTGATGCAGGCCGAGGCGCGGCTGCGTTCGGCCATGGGCACGCTGCGGCTCAATTCGCTGGCGCTGCTGCCCAAAATCAACCTGCAGGGCACCACCAGCATCAGCGCGATTGCCGGTCCTGCGGGCTACACCACCTCGCTGTGGTCGATTGCCTCGGGCCTGACCATGCCGGTGTTCGACCGCGCGCGGCTGCTGGGCGACCGGCGGGCGCAGCGGGCCAAGGCCGAGCAGGCCGCCATCGCTTATGAAAAGGCCGTCCAATCCGGCTTTGGCGAGGCGCAGAATCAATTGGCCACCTATGGCGCCGACCGCGCGCGCCTTGGCCTGCTGATCGAGGCGGAGGCCCGCGCGCGTCATGCCTTTGATGGCCAGAACGCAGGCTATCGCGCCGGCGTGGTCGATCTGACCGCGCTGCTGACGGCCGAGCGGACATGGCGCAATGCGCGCACCTCGCTCTCGGCCCTGCGCGCCACCACAATGAGCGATGCCGTCAATGTTTTCAAAGCGCTGGGCGGAGGCTGGACCCCGCTCGACCCGAACCATCCTGTGACTTCTTTCCCGGATCAAAAGCCATGAACGCCCGTTCCTTCGCCCTCATCGCCCCCGCTGCGCTTCTGGCGCTGGCCGCATGCAGCAAGAGCGAAGCGCCGCCCCCCGGCGCCGATACGCCCCGCGCGGTGCCCTTTGCCGTGGTTGCGCGCCAGCCTCTGGGCGCAGGCATCAGCGTCAACGGCCGCCTTGTCGCGCGCGAGGAGGCAGCCGTGGCCAGCCAGCTTTCGGGCTATCTGGTGGCGCGCGTGCTGGTCGATCAGGACGCCTTTGTCCGCGCGGGCCAGCCTTTGGCCGAACTCGACGCCACGCTGCTGCGCGCCGACATTGCGCAAAGCCGCGCCGCGCTGGCGCAGACCCGTGTGGCCGCCGACAAGGCGGAGCAGGAAGCCTCGCGCGTTTCCTCGCTCGACCATACCGGCGTGCTGTCCGATGAAGCGATCGCCCAGCGCCGTCTGGCCGCCCGCACCGCCCATGCCCAGGTCGACCAATCGCAGGCGCAATTGTCCGCCCAATTGGTCAAGCAGGGCCTGATGGTGGTGCGCGCGCCGGTTTCGGGCCGCATCCTGACCCGCACGGTGCGCCCCGGCGACGTGGCCTCGCCTTCGACCGTGATGTTTACCATGGCGCGCGATGACCGCGCCGAACTGGACGCGGAAATCCCCGAGGAACTGCTGGGCGGCATCCATGCGGGCGATCACGCGCGGGTGCGCCTTGCCTCTGGCCGCTGGGTCGATGGCACGGTGCGCCTTGTGGCCGCGCAGGTCGATGCCCAGACGCGCCTTGGCCGCGCGCGCATCCTCCTGCCGGTGGACCGCGAGATCCGCCCCGGCGGCTATGCCCGTGCCGAACTCGCCGGAAAGCCTGTGCCGGTGCTGGCCGTGCCGGAGGCGGCGGTGTCCTATGATGGCAACGGCGCCTCGGTCACGGTGATCGAGGCGGGCGAAAAGGTGCGCCGCGTGGCCGTGAAAACCGGCGCGCGTGGCGGCGGCATGATCGAACTGACGCAAGGCCCGCCCGCTGGCACCCGCGTGCTGACCGGATCGCAGGACTTTGTGCTGGACGGCGAAAAGGTCCAGCCGATCCGGAAGGGGCGTTGATCCCATGAAGATTTCCGCATGGGCCATCCGCCACCCCATTCCTGTGGCCGTGATCATGATCGCGCTGACGCTGGCGGGTATTGCGTCTTATATGATGCTGCCGGTCAAGCGCTTTCCCAACGTCGAATTTCCGGTCGTTTCGGTGACGGTTACCCAGCAGGGCGCCGCGCCCAGCGAGATGGAGCAGCAGATCACGCGCCCCATCGAGGACGCGCTGACCGGCATTGCTGGCCTGCGCCATACGACCTCGAATGTCCGGCTGGGTTCATCCTCCACCAGCGCCGAGTTTGAAATCGGCACTGACATGCAAAAGGCGGTCGAGGATGTGCGCACTGCCGTTGAACGCACGCGCCCCGTTTTGCCGCAGGGCATTGACGCGCCCAGCGTGCAGCGCGTCGATATGTCCTCTGCCCCGATCCTGACCTATGCCGTCAGCGCGCCGGGGATGAGCGCGGTCGATCTGTCATGGTTTGTCGATGACACCGTGGCCCGCGCTTTGCAGGCCCAGCGGGGCGTGGCGCAGGTTAAGCGCATCGGCGGCGTGGCGCGCGAAATCAACGTCAATCTCGACCCCGACCGGATGACGGCGCATGGCGTAACGGCCTCCTCGATCAACACCGCTCTGGCCCAGTTTCACCGCGACGACAGCGGCGGTCGCGCCGAGGCGGGCGGGCGCGAACAGACGATCCGCGTACTGGGCTCCTCGACAACGGTTGATCAACTGCGCGAACTCAACATCCCGATCAGCGCGACGCAATATGTCCGCCTTGGCGATCTGGCCACGATCACCGACAGCCATGCCGAGGAGCGCGGCTTTGCCCGCCTCGACGGACACCCCGCCATCGCCTTTCAGGTGAGCAAGACGACGGCGGCGAGCGACGTTTCGGTCGAGAACGGCGTGGACCGCGCGATTGCCAAACTGAACGCCGAGAACAAGGACATCGCCATCACCAAGGTCGTTTCGACCGTGGAAGACACGCGCAATTCCTATCAGGCGACGGTCCATGTGCTGATCGAGGGGATGGTGCTGGCCGCGCTGGTGGTGTTCCTGTTCCTGCGCGATTGGCGCGCGACGGTGATTGCCGCGCTGGCCATGCCGCTTTCGCTGGTGCCCACATTCGGCGCGATGATCCTGTTCGGCTTCAGCCTCAATATCATCACGCTGCTTGGCCTGACGCTGGTGATCGGCATTCTGGTCGACGATGCCATCGTGGAAATCGAAAATATCCAGAAACGCATCGAAGGCGGGGCCAGCCCCTATCGCGCCTCGCTGATCGGGGCCGATGCCATCGGGCTTGCGGTGGTGGCGACCACGGCGACGATCATCGTCGTCTTTGCGCCGGTGTCCTTCATGGGCGGCCAATCGGGCCAGTTCTTCCGCGAATTCGGGCTGACCGTGGCGGTGGCGGTGTTCTTCTCGCTGCTGGTGGCGCGTTTTGTCACGCCCCTGATGGCCGCCTATTTCCTCAAACCCGCCGTCCACAGCGAGCCGCCACATCAACTGCGCGGGGCCTATCCCAAGGTTTTGGACTGGGCGCTGGCCAATCCCAAATCGACCGTGGGCATCGGCATCGGCGTGTTCGTCGGCGCGCTGGCGATTGCGGCCACGATCCCCATCGGTTTTCAGCCGACCGGCGATCCGGGCTATTTCTATCTCTCGATGCAGGGCACGGCGGGCGCCACCCATGACACGATGGACAATGCCGTGCGCGATGTGACCGCGCGGCTGCGCAGGATGCCCGATGTCGAGCGCGTCTTTGCCCAGGTCGGTTCGACCACCACCAGCGGACCGGGCGGCGGCGGCAGCGGATCGGATCTTCAGACCGGCACACTGACCGTGGTGCTCAAGCGCGACCGCTCGAAGACGACGGACCAGTTCCAGCGCTCGATCACCGGCCTGTTGCGCCAGATTCCCGAAGTGCGCCTGAACAATCAGGGCGGCTTTGGTTCGGCGGGCGTCGAGGTGGTTCTGGCCGGGCGGGACGGCGATGCGCTGGCCCGCGCGCAGGCTGCGCTGCTGCGCGAGATGCGGGGGATGAAGACCACGCTCGACCCGCGCCCTGCGCCGCCACCATCGGCGCCAGAGCTGATCATTCGCCCGTTGCCTGACGCGGCGGCGCGGTTGAATGTGTCCTCGCAAGCCATTGCGCAGGTGGCCCGGATCGCGACGATCGGCGATATTGACGCCAATGTCGCCAAATTTTCCACGCTTCAGCAACGCCTGTCGATCCGGGTGCGTCTGCCCCATGATGCGCGGGTGGATCTGGACCAGATCGGCAATCTTCAGGTGCCCACGCTCAATGGCAAGATGACGCCTTTGCGCACCGTGGCGGACCTGTCGATCGCCTCCGGCCCGGGTCAGATCCAGCGCTATGACCGCGAGCGTCGCGTCTCGGTTCAGGCGGACCTGAACGGCACCACGATCGGTCAGGCGCTCAATGAAGTGTCCAAGCTGGACGCGATGAAGCATCTGCCCGCGGGCGTGCATGAGGCCAAGACCGGCGACAGCGAGGCGATGGCCGATCTGTTCGGCGGCATCGTGGGCGCGATGGCCTCGGGCATTCTGATGATCTATTTCGTGCTGGTGATGCTGTTCCACAGCTTCTTCAAGCCCGTGACGATCCTCTCTGCCCTGCCGCTGACCATGCTGGGAGCGTTTGTCGCGCTCAAGGTCACAGGCATCGCCATCACGCTGCCGGTGCTGATCGGGATGCTGATGCTGCTGGGTCTGGCGGCCAAGAATTCGATCCTGCTGGTCGAATTCGCCATCGAGGACGAGCGCGCAGGGCAACCCCAGCGCGAGGCGATCATGAATGCCTGCCGCGAACGTGCGCGTCCCATTGTGATGACCACGGTGGCCATGGCGGCGGGCATGCTGCCCACGGCATTGGGCATCGGCGAGGGTTCGACTTTTCGCCAGCCCATGGCGATTGCCGTTATCGGCGGGTTGATCAGTTCGACCATGCTCTCGCTGGTGATGGTGCCGGTGGTCTATGAATTGATCGACAATCTGGAAATGCGGCTGCGCCCGCGTCTGGCCCGTTTGATCACGCCGCGCGCGCCCGGCGATGATGATCCCATCGGCGCGGGCGAGGTGTCCGTGGTCAGCGCAACCCCGGACCGGGCCTGAGGCACCCGCCTTGGGCCCGCGCGCCGGAATGGGGCGTAACCTATAGTTTGCCTTGCCTTGATGGGCCTTATGGTCCTAGTCGCGCGTCTGAATGGGATTGCGGCGATGGGGCTGCGGCGGCGCATGATCGCCGCGCCCCTATCGTAAGAAGGCAAAGGGATCAGCATGTTCAGTTTCTTGAAGCGTTTTTTCGGCAACATGGTTCGCAAGGTGCAAAACCTGCCCGTGGAGCCGGATCAGGCGGCCTTGCAGGAAACGCCCCCCGCCGCTGTGCCGGTGGCTGCCCATCCCGCTGAACCCGCGCGCGCGCCGGTCATTGATGTCGAAACGCCTCCGGCGGCGGTGTTCGTTCCGGCCCCCGCTTTCACGCCGGAGCCTGCCGCCGCCTTTGCGCCCGCGACGATTACGGATGAATTTCTGCGCGGTTCGGTCTTTGACGATGACGAGGAAGAAGAAATCCTGCCCGGCGACAAGCCCAATCTGGGCATGGTGCCCAGCATCGGCAATCCCAATGCCTATATGATCGGGCTGGTGGGCGAGGATCAGCACCGCGAGGCGGTCAACAGCCTGACCGAGGGCATGCCCATCACGTTGCAGTTGGAGCCGGACAATCCGCATGATCCTTCGGCGATTGCGGCGGTGGATCGCTATGGCCGCGTCATCGGCTATATCGGCCATGACTGCTGGCTGCGCGAGGCGGTCTATGGGGGCGGCTCGGGCTTTTCGGCCTGGGTGCTGGCGGTCGAAATGGGGGATCGCGGCTATCGCGAGGTGGTGCTCGAGGTGGAGCCGAGCGAGAGGCCGCTGCGCGAAAGGTCCTATCAGGGCTGAACGCCGTTTCGCCCAGACACAAAAAAGCGCCCCGCCGCATGGACGGGGCGCTTTCTTTTTGGCTGATTACCAGTTCAGGCTCAGCTTGGCATAGAGATAGCGGCCGTTGAAGCCCCACGGCGCATAGTAGGGGAACGCCACGCCGCCATTGGTGGCCAGCAGGCTGTTGGGCGTTTGCGTCGGATAGATGTCGAACACATTGTTCGCACCCACCGACAGGCTCGCCATCGGCAGCACCTTGTAGCGCGCTTCCAGATCGACGATCGTCTTGCGCCCGGTGCTCAGGTCACCGGCCGCCGTCGAGGCGGGCTGGATCACGTTGCCGTAATAGGACGCGCGGGCCGTCGCGCCCACCTTGCCCAGCGACCAGTCCACGGTGCCGACCAGCTTTTCGCCCGGCGTGCCTTCGGTGATGGTCAGGATGCGCTGACGCGCAAACAGCGTGGCCGTGGAAGAGGTGGGATAGCTGTCCACGGTGATCTTGTTGATGTTGGCCGCCGCGGTCAGGTCAAACGTGCCCACCGAGGCGGTGCGCAGCTTGTAATGGCCCACGATGTCGACACCCTTGGTCGTGGTGTGCAGACCATTGATGAAGAAGCGCGCGGCCTGAACGCCGGTGGCCAATTGGGCGGCAGCCGACAGGTTGATGTTTTCCGACAGGCCAAGCTGGTCGCGGATCTTGATGACATAGCCATCGATGGTCAGATCAAACCCGCCGGTGCGGAACACAGCGCCCGCCGAGAAGTTGGTCGACTTTTCCGGACGCAGCGGCTGACCGCCCAGTGAGACGGCAATCGGGTTGGTCGAAGGGAAGGTGCCGGTTTCCACGATGTTCGAGGTAGGCGGCGTGCCCTGCGTCACCAGAACCGAGGCGGTCGAGGTGAAATACTGCTGTTGCAGTGAGGGGGCGCGGAAGCCGGTCGAAACCGTGCCGCGCAGCGCGAACCAGGGTGCCAGATCGGCGCGGGCCGAGAGCTTGCCTGTGGCGATGTCGCCAAAGTCCGAATAATGCTCGCCGCGCACCGCCGCGCCCAGCGTGAAGATGCTCGGCAGCTTGGCTTCGAGGTCCAGATAGACCGCGTTGCTGATGCGGCTGGTCTTCAGCGCATTGCCCGCCTGGAAGCCGATGAAGCCCTGCGCGCCGCTGGTCAGGGTGCTCGGAGCGCCAGCCGCGCGGTTGTACGACGCCGGTTCGCCCGCGATGATGCGATAGCCTTCGCGGCGCACTTCCACGCCCCATGCCACGTTCAGGTCCGTGCCGCCCAGCTTGTAGAGCTTGGCCAGATCCATGCCGCCCAGCGCCTGATCATAGATCATCGCGCCGTCAAAGAAGCTGGTTTGCGAGGCCGCGCCATAGGTCGAGTTGAGCGAACCCTGCGTGCGATAGTCGATACGGTTGCGGCCATAGGAAGCCTTGATCGTCGCGTTCCAGTCGCCCATCTGGCCGCGCACGCCCGCCGTCACGGTCAGGTCCTTGGACAGTACCTTGATCTGGGGCAGGAAGCCGTTGGGATAGATCGCGAGCACATTGTTGGCGTTGCCCGGCTCGCGCGCAAAGGCCGAGCTGGTGCTGTCGCGGAACTGATAGCCGCCAAAGGCAAATGCGGTCCAGTTGGTGTCGCCGATCGGCAGCGCCGCGTTGACATAGCCGGTGCCTTGCAGAACCTTGGGATCGCCGATACGCGAACGCACCACGGCAGGCGATGCCGGGTTGGCGGTGGTCGTGCGGATGTCGAGGTCCGAACGGCCCGTCAGGCCGCGGTCCAGATATTCGCCGGTAACGGTCAGGAAACCGCCGTTGTTGCCCAGCTTGAAGCCCTGCCATGCGCCCAGCGTCAGCGTGCCGCCGTCCGAGATGTGACGCGACGAACGCGCGCCGTTGAACTGCGTGTCATACTGGCCATAGGAAACGGTTGCGCCGCCGCCATGGCTGGCCTCGCGCAGGCGCAGGTTCATCACGCCCGCTATGGCGTCCGAGCCATATTGCGCCGAAGCGCCATCGCGCAGCACTTCGACCTGCGACAGGGCGAGGGTGGGGATGGTGTTGAGGTCAACCGCGGCCGAACCGCGGCCCACCGAGCCGTTGACGTTGAGCAGCGCCGAAGTGTGGCCGCGCACGCCGTTGATCAGCACCAGCGTCTGGTCGGGCGAGAGGCCGCGCAGCGTGGCGGGGCGGATCGAGTCCGTGCCGTCGGTGCCCGCCGGGCGCGGGAAGTCGATCGAGGGCGCAACAGCGGCCAGCGAGGCACCCAGTTCGGTCGAGCCCTGACGCGTAAGCGTATCAAGCGAGAGGACATCGACGGGGGCGACGGTGTCCAGCTTGGTGCGGTTCTGGGCGCGGGTGCCGGTCACGACGATGGCGTCGGCGGTATCCTGATCTGCGGCCCATGCGGGGGTGCTGACGGCCACCGCCAATGCGGAGCCGACGCCAGCCAGAAGGGCTTGGCGGAAGTGGGTCATAGGAATGTCCTCATTCACTTGGCGAAGAAATTTATGTTTATCGGCCATCTGCCGGGGGCGGCAGGCAACCGGCGACATCCCTAGACCCCGTTTGTCCCGCAGGACAACCAACAAAAAGTGCCAAGGCGGCAAGGAATGGTCGCCCAATGGAAAAAGGCGCAAGAGGTGACATTTTTGCCGCATTTTTGGGCAGATTAGCGCAACTTCTGTCGTCTTTCTGCACAGATTGGAATTTTCAATATGGATAGAAGCAGGGCTTTTATGAACGCGATGACAGGTTCTTTGCGCTGATTTGAACCGATCAGGTGAGGGCTGTCCCATGCTGAAGGGGCAGGGGCCACGGCTTTTGGCGGTCTGGGCCGGGCGCCGGATGGAACTGGCCGAGGGGTTGTTGATTGCATCCATAGGGCTTGACAATCATGGGGCCATGACCGTCAAACCACCGCCGACCATCCAGACAGGACAAGCAGCATGAGCCAAGCCGATTTCCGCCCGATCGCCTATGTGAAGGATCGTTGCCCGTGGTCTCTGAAATTCCGCCTGTTCCTGTTGGAAGCCGGGCTGCAGGACCGTTTCGATTTCCGCGAATTCGCCCCCGGCGATGACCGCGAGGCCGCCATTCGCGCCGAACTGGCCCCGCATTTCACCCAGCCCACTTTCCCCACGGTCCAGATCGCGCCCGATGTCTATATGCGCGAATCCGACGATCTGATCGCCCATTATGCCGCCGTTTATGGCGTGGATCTGGCCAGCCTGCCCACGCTGGATCAATATGTTCGCGGGCCTTTGGTGACCATTGCCGAATTGCGCGCCGAAATCGCCCAATTGCGCCGCTGATCCTCAATCCCGCGCCAGAAAGGCCCGCAGGTCGGGCATGAAGGCGTCAAAGCGGTCGTGATGCGGCCAATGGCTGGCGCGGTCATATTCGATCAGCCGCGCATCGCGGAAATGCCCGATCCGGCCATCCTGCGCCGGGTTGGGCATAAAGCTCTCGCTGCCCTGGATGAACAGGATCGGGCATGCGACCGCCTGCCACAGGCTCTCGATCTCCTCCTGCCGAAAATCGACCAGCGGGAAGATGTGAAGCCGGGGGTCGAATTTCCAGCGATAGGTGCCGTCCTCCTGAACACGCAGGGCGTGATGGGTCAGATGACGAACCTGCTCCTCGTTCAGGTGACCGTTCTTTTCGCGCATCCGCACGCGGGCCTGCTCCTCGCTGCCGTATGAACGGGGGCGGCGGCCGGGGGCGGCGCGATGCTGGGCCACCCATGTGCGCAAACGCGCGGCAAAAGGTGTGATGCTCAGCAGCGAATTGGCGCTGGCGGGGACGCTCAGCCCCTCGATATTGATGAATTTGGCCACGCGTTCGGGGTAAAGCCCGGCATAACGTGTCGTGATCATCGCGCCCAGCGAATGAGCGCAGATTGTCACCTGCTCGGCCCCGATGTCCTCAATCAGATTGACGAAATCCAGAATGTAGGCCGCCATGTTATAGGCTGCATCCACCGACCAGTCGCTGTCGCCATGGCCGCGCAGGTCGGGCGCGATGACATGCCAGTCCGCCGCCAGTTCACGCGCGATCCAGTCCATCGAGCGGGCATGATCGAACCCGCCATGCTGAAGGATCAGCACCGGCGCATCCCGATTGCCCCAATCCAGATAATGCAGGCGCAGGTTCTGGCTGGTGAAATAATGCGAGGTGGGGGTTGGCGGCAGGGTCATGCTGTGGCCCATGCGCGCGGCGCGGCGGCGCGTCAACTGCGACGATAAAACGAGGGTTTTCCGCCAATGTAACCTATTGCATGGCGATGGCGGGGTGATTAGGTTCAACGACCTTGCTGAAGGGGAAACAGAGATTCTGGGGCAAACTCTGGCCGAAGCGTTTCTTGCCGCGCCTTTTTCCGATGATGGTTGGGATCGTGCGCTGCGCGCTCTTGCCGGGGCCACGGGGTCTTCGCGCGGCCATCTGATTGCGATCAATGACCGGCATGCGCGCTTTAACTGGATGACCGACGCCCCGCTCGATTATGGCCAGGTGTTCGTCGATATCGAGGCCTACAGGCCCGAAGTGAATTACCGTATCGGCGCCATGGCTCCGCCCATGAAGGTCACGCATGAGGCCGATTATGACGCCTTTCGTCAGCAGGCAGGCACGAATGAAGTCTATTTGAGCCACGCGCGCGATCTCGACGGCGAATTCGGCTGTCAGGCAGTGCTGATGCAGGGCGAGGGGTCGATGATCGGGATCGCCATGCTGCATGGCAAGGCCGATGGTCTTTCGACAATCGAACAGCGCGAGATTTTTGCGCAATGCCTCCCCCATGCCCTGGCGGGCGTGCGGTTGCAGAACGCCATCGACCATCAGGGCACCGAATTGCTGCGCGGCTCGCTCGACATGATGCGCACCGCCGCGATGCTGGTGGATGGGGCGGGGCGGGTCTGTGCATGGACGCAACCGGCCGAGGAGGTGTTGCGCGGCGGTCTGCTCTTTATCGCGGATGGTCAGTTGCAGGCGGCCCACAGCGGTTTCGATGCGATGCTGCAAAGGGCTGTGGGCGCCGCGATTGCCTCGCAGGCGGCGCCTTTGCAGGATCTGTGGGTGCCCGCTGCCTCGCCGCCGCTGTTGGTGGAGGTCAACCCATTGCCCTTGCGTCCGTGGAGCTTCGGCTTTGCTCCGGCCGCGATCATCACCTTTCGCTCGCCTTTGCGCGGGGATCGGCTGGATGGCGCGGTTCTGGCGCAGGCGCTGGGCCTCACGCGGGCCGAGGGCGATGTCGCCGCGATGGTCGCGATGGGGCAAAGCAGACAGGCCATCGCCGCGGCGCGCTGCACCAGCGTCCAGACCGTCACCGCGCAGATGCGTTCGATTTTCCAGAAATGCGGCGTGCGGCGTGAGGCCGAACTGGTGGCCATCGCGCTGCAGATCGGCCAATTGAGCCGCAACGCGCGCGAAACCTGAACGCAGGCCGCAAAAAAGCCTCCCGCAAAAAACCTTCCGCGCAGGGGGGCACGCGGAAGGCTTCTTGGGAAGGTCAGGGCAATCAGGCCGCGTTCTTGCCTTCCACCACGGTCAGCGAGGCCGGGCCTGCGGTGCCGATGGCGATCTTCTTGGGCTTCATCGCTTCGGGCACTTCGCGGACAAGATCAATGACGAGCAGCCCGTCTTCGAGATTGGCGGCTTCGACCCGGACGAAATCGGCCAGTTCAAAGCGGCGCTCAAACCCGCGCTGGGCAATGCCAAGGTGGAGGAATTCGCTCTGCGCGGCGTTCTGTTCGTCATGCTTGCGGCCCTGGATGACCAGAAGGTTCTGCTGCGCGACGATGTCGATGTCGGCGGGCTTGAACCCGGCGACGGCCAGCGTGATGCGATAGGAATCCTCGCCCTTGCGCTCGATGTTGAAGGGGGGATAATTGTCGCCGCCGCCTGCGCGGTTGACGTTTTCCAGCAGGTCGAACAAGCGGTCAAAGCCAACGGTGTTGCGGCGATAGGGGGTGAAATCAAAACGGGTCATAGCAAAAATCCTCGTGCAAATTGAGCAATTTTCGGTTTCGTGAAAGCCCTTGTCGGCGCTTTCCATTTGTGGTCATGCCCGGTGCGGCGCATGACACGCATCTTGAGATATGATAGCCGCCACCTATTTCAAGACCCCACACACGACAAAGAAGGACTTGCCCGATGACCACCCCCCAGGTCGAGATTTACACCCAATGGGGCTGCCCCTATTGCGTTCGCGCCAAGGCGCTGCTGGACAGCAAGAAGGTGGCCTATACCGAAATCGACGTGACCATGGACACGGCTAAGCGCCGCGAGATGGCCGAGCGCAATCCGGGCGCGCGCACCGTTCCGCAGGTGTTCGTCAACGGGCAGGCTCTGGGCGGCAGCGACGATATCCACGCGCTGGACGCGGCGGGCAAGCTCGACCCGCTGCTGGGGCTGTAATATGGCCCGTGTCGCCCTGCTTCAGATGACGAGCGGGATCGATCCCGCCGCCAATGCCGCCACCATCGTGCAGGCCGCACGTGAGGCGAAGGCGGGCGGGGCGACCATGCTGTTCACGCCGGAAATGTGCGGATTGATTGACCGCGACCGTGCGCGCGCCGCGCCCCATATCGTGGCGTCCGAGGACAATCCCGTGCTGGCCGCCGCGCGCGATGTGGCGGCGCAGGAGGGCATCTGGATCGTGCTCGGCTCGCTGGCCGTGCGCGTGGAGGGCGAGGAACGCGCCGCCAACCGCACCTTTGTGATCGACGCCAAGGGTCAGATCGCCGCGCATTACGACAAGATCCACATGTTTGATGTGGACCTTGCAACCGGCGAAAGCTGGCGCGAGAGCCGGGCCTATCGTCCGGGTGACCGCGTGGTGACGGTGGACACGCCTGCCGGGCGGCTGGGGCTGGCAATCTGCTATGACCTGCGTTTTCCGGCCTTGTTTGAGGCTTTGGGGCGCGCGCGCTGCGATCTGATCGCAATTCCGGCCGCCTTTACCGTGCCCACCGGGGCGGCCCACTGGCACATCATGCAACGCGCCCGCGCCATCGAGGCAAGCGCCTATGTCGTCTCCGCCGCGCAGGTCGGCCAGCATCAGGATGGCCGCGCCACCTATGGCCACTCGCTGGTGGTCGATCCGTGGGGCGATGTTCTGCTTGATCTTGGCGGCGATGCGGTCGGACTTGGCTTTGCCGAGATCGAGCCCCAGCGCCTTGCCGAAATCCGCGCCCAATTGCCCAGCCTCGCCAACCGGCGGCCCATTCCCACGACGTGATATTCGATGATTGTGTTTGATCTTGTTTGCCGCGACCATGGACATCGCTTTGAGGGCTGGTTCGCCTCGTCGGAGGATTTTTCCGCCCAGCAGCAGCGTGGTCTGGTGTCTTGTCCGCAATGCGACAGCCATGATGTCATCAAGGCTCCGATGGCCCCGCGCCTGAACCGCAAGGGCAACCAGCAGGCCGTTGCCGTTCCCGCGCCGACCCCTGCGGCTCCTGCGCCGCCTGCTCTGCCGCCAGAGGCGCGCGAAAAGCTGCAGGCCGCCTTTGTCGCCATCGCCCAGGCGCAGGCCGAGGCGATCAAATCCTCGCGCTGGGTCGGCAGGAATTTCGTCGAGGACGCCCGCGCCATGCATTACGGCGACAAGGCGCCGGCCCCGATCCACGGTCAGGCCAGCCCGCAGGAGGCCAAGGCTTTGGTTGAGGAAGGGGTTGATATCATGCCCTTGCTGATCCCTGTTGCCCCGCCAGACGAGATTAACTGAGGCTTTTGTGCGCGCCGGTGGTTGCCAGAGCGCGCCGGCCCCATTATGGCCTTCCCCGCGTGCATCCGTAGCTCAGCAGGATAGAGCATCAGATTCCTAATCTGAGGGCCATGGGTTCGAATCCCGTCGGGTGCACCATAATTCCGCCATTTCTCTCGACCTAAAAGCCGGTCATTGGGTGTCTAGGCATCAGATAGGCATCAGGAGCGTGCTTTTCGCTTGATTCGGCCCTGCCCTCGACAGCAGCACGGTTGAACGCAGCATTTGGCCTTTGGTGTTGAACCGGAAGAATGCCTTCTTCGCGGGTTCGGACCAAGGTGGTGACAACTGCGCGGTGATCGCCACCCTTATCGAAAGTGGCAAACTTTGCGACGCCAACCCGCGCACCTGGGTGACCGAAACCCTCACTAAGCTGGCCAACGGCCATCACGCGAACCGCATTGGCGAACTCATGCCGTGGGGCAATGTGGGCTGGTAACAGCAGTTGCGCTGGTCGCGTGCTGCCGGAAGTAGAACGCCGCATCATGGGACAGAGCTGCCATTCGCCGCCACGCCCGAGAACGTCCAACTAGGCCGGAACCGGCCATTCATCAGGCCGTGACGGCCATCTCTACTATGTCCAAGGTGGTGGACATGTACGAACCCACTGGCGTGGGAATGGCGCTGGTTGAGAGGTTTCGCTGCCACTCGCGGGCCGATGTCTGTGGTTGAGACCTGCTGACGAGAGGCAGATTTTGCGGCTCCTTCAACCAAGGAGTCGATCCATGACCAATACCACAAGGCCAGCCCCTGCCACGACGCTGCGGGAGCGTATGATCGAAGACATGAATCTGCATCGGCTGTGCCGCACCACGCAGCACGGTTATTTGCGGGATATCACGCGGTTTGCGATCTGGCTGGGACGCCCACCCGACACCGCCACCGAGGAGGACCTTCGCCGCTACCAGATCGAGCAGACCGAGACGGGGTTTGGCGCACCGGCGATGAACATGGCGGTTTCGGCGCTGCGGTTCTTCTTCATCCGCACGCTTGACCGGCCGGATGTGATCCGCAGACTTCACCGTGTAAAGCATCCCCGTGGTTTGCCGACCGTGCTCAGCCGCGATGAAGTGAGCAGGATGCTCGATGCAACCACCAGCATCAAACATCAGGCGATCCTTTCGGTCGCTTATGGCGCTGGCCTCCGCGCCGCCGAAGTGACCCACCTGAGGGTCCGCGACATTGACAGCGAGCGGATGCTGCTGCGGGTCGAATGCGGCAAAGGTGGTCGCCATCGCAACGCCATGCTGGCCCAGGACCTGCTGCTTCTCCTGCGGGAATGGTGGAAGATCGGGCGCAAAGAAGGTGTGATGCATCCTGATGGCTGGCTCTTTCCCGGCCAGCACTACCTCAAACCTATCAGCACCCGGCAGGTTCACCGCATAGCCGCCGAAGCGGCCCATGCGGCGGGGATATCCAAGCGGGTCGGCCCTCATACATTGCGTCACAGCTTTGCTACCCACCTGCTGGAAGATGGTGTTGATATCCGCGTGATCCAGGTACTGTTGGGGCATACCCAGTTACAGACCACAACGCTCTACACCCGGGTTGCCATTCGCACCGTGAAGGCGGTGGTCAGCCCGCTCGACAGGCTGGCCATGTTCCCGACCGCACAGGCGGCCCCTCCCGGCTGAGCCGGTGCGCGCCTCGCTCGAGGTCGCCGACATCTTCCTTAGTGCGGGGCCCGCCTATCGCGCAGCCCATGCCGGGCATCTCAGCCTCGGCCAGCTCAAGGTCATGACGGCCATCGAGAACTGCCGCACCGCCGCGCTGGGCGGTCACGTCGAGGCTTGCGACGACTGCGGGCATTGGCGGATCGCTTACAACTCCTGCCGCAACCGGCATTGCCCCAAATGCCAGGGCGCCGCAGCGCGCACCTGGCTGGAGGCGCGTGAGGCAGATCTGTTGCCTGTGGGCTACTTCCACGTCGTGTTCACGCTGCCCGCCGAGATCGCGGACATCGCGTGGCAGAATAAGGCGGTGGTCTATGATGTCCTCTTCCGCGCGGCTGCGGACACGGTGCTGACCATTGCTGCCGATCCCAAGCACCTAGGCGCGCGGGTCGGCATCACTGCCGTACTGCACACCTGGGGATCGGCGCTCACACACCACCCGCATGTGCACATGATCGTGCCCGGCGGTGGCATCGCGCTGGACGGCACGCGGTGGATCTCGTCGCGCCCCGCCTTCCTGCTGCCGGTGCGCGTGCTGGGCGCATTGTTCCGCCGACTGTTCCTCACGCGTCTGCTGGCACTGTACAACGCTGGCAGGCTGGGCTTCTTCGGCGCCTTGGCGGGCCTGGCCTCGCGCAAGGTGTTCCTGCGGCATCTCTCGTCGATCCGGAAGAAGCGCTGGGTGGTTTACGCCAAGCCGCCCTTCGCCGGGCCGCAGGCGGTGCTGGCCTATCTCTCGCGTTACACGCACCGCGTTGCCATCTCCAACCGGCGGCTGATTGCCTTCGACGAGGATGGCGTGACGTTCCGCTATAAGGACTACCGTCGCGATGGTGCCGAGCGCCAGCAGGTCATGACGCTGGCGACCGGCGAGTTCATCCGCCGCTTCCTGATCCACGTCCTGCCGCGCGGCTTCCACCGCATCCGGCATTATGGGCTGCTATCCAGCTCAACCCACAAGGATGCCATGGCGCTGGCCCGCAGGCTGCTGGGCGTCGCCGCGCCAATCGACGAGTGCGAACCCGAAGAACCTCCCGACCATCGCCCGCCATGCCCGTGTTGCGGCGGACACATGACCATTATCGAGACCTTCGCCCGTTGGTGTCAACCGCGTGCACCACCAGCGCCAGTATCCCCGAACCGGAGACAGGCGCCATGATCCGGCATGGCCCACGTTGCATGATGGTCGCGATCGCTGCGTCCCGGCCCGAGGGAATACGCGTGCCGACGCCGCGAGCACAGTCAAAATTGGGCTCATTACTGGCGGGATCGGCGATACTCCCGGCGATATGGCCGCCTGAATTCTTTGCTATTCCGCCCATCACAGGCTGTCCGACGGGCTTGCTTCAACCATCCCAATCCACAACAAAGCCCTTTTACCCATAGAGATGGGCGAGCCCCACCGCGGGTCGTACCTGTCCGGGTTTAGTACGCCTGACGGCGCCCGAAACCCTTCGACGAACCGGAACGGCAGGTTCCGAAACCACAAATGCCACAAGCTGCCGCTCCTCAGTTCGATGTCATGGGCAACTCGCGACCAGCCCCGGTCGTTCCCAGCAGACAGCATGAACACCGGCTCATGCCGAAACCTGTCGTTGGACTGCGATAGAAGAGCCAGAGATCAGGATCGCCGAAATTGGCATTCCGACCTTGTAGTCGATGTCGGTATTTCTGAACTTATGGCGCAGTGATGGTCGAGTGGCTTGCATCGAAGACACAACACAATCTCGCCAAATTTGCGCCACGCCCTCGTTCTGCTTGCATTGCTTTCGGCGCATCATAAGATGTATGAGAAGATCAAAACGCGAATAAGGTTTGGATTGCAGTGCAGCGTTCTTTCCGCGAAATCTCCAAGGATAATGTCGGCGAAGCGGACCAGCAGTCGTTCCTCGTCAGTCTTGGATGGTCGAAAGCGCCCGAATGGGGTCAATTGCTGGAATCCAAGCGCGTGCTGATCATATCGGAAGCAGGCGCCGGAAAGACATACGAATGCCGCGCCCAGCGGCAATGCCTCTGGGAAGCCGGCGAACCGGCGTTTGTTCTGGAACTCGCGACATTGGCCAACAGCGATGTCCGCGCCATGCTCGATCACGACGAAGAGGTGCGCCTTGATGCGTGGCTTGCATCGCAATCCGATGTGGCGACCTTTTTTCTGGATTCGATTGACGAGCTAAAACTCAGCCTTGGCTCCTTTGAGCAAGCCTTGAAGCGACTAAACAAGGCCATCGCCGGGCAACTCGCCCGCACACGCATCGTGATCACGACCCGGCCCGTTCCATTTGATGAGCAGCTTGTTCGCCGCCTTCTGCCTGTTCCCTTGCAGCCCGAGACCGAGGCCACAGGCGACACCTTCGCGCAAATTGCGCTGCATGGACGCGCAAACCTGCAGCAAGCCAGCGGGGGCGCGGGCGCTGCCGATTGGCGAACGGTCGCCCTCATGCCGCTGTCCGACGAGCAGATCGCGGAATTTGCAAGAGATCAAGGCGTCGATGATCCGCAGGCGCTGCTTGAAGATTTGCGGCGACGCAATGCGCAAGAATTCGCCAGACGTCCGCAGGACTTGCTCGAACTCTGTGCCGACTGGCGAGACTTCAAACGTATTCGCACCCATCGCGAACAGGTAGCTTCCAATATCCGCATCAAGTTGAAGCCGCGCGAAGATCGGCGAGAACCCGCAGAACTCTCGGTCGACAAGGCAATCGACGGCGCGAGTCGTCTCGCCTTGGCGATGATGACCACGCGTCGGCTTACCATTCGGCATAGCGCGGAAGCCGACGCCGGTGGGGAGCAAGCCGCCTTTGACCCGTCAATCGTCCTTTCGGACTGGAGCGTCGAGGAGCGTAAGGCACTGTTGGAGCGCTCGCTGTTCGGTTTCGCATCCTACGGACGTGTGCGTTTCCACCATCGTTCGGTTGCTGAATATCTCGCCGCCGAGCGCATTCAGGCGCTTCGGACAAGGGGCATGACGGCGCGGGCTCTCAAGCGCCTGATTTTCGCGGAAACAAAAGGCAAAATCATCGTGCGCCCGTCTATGCGCCCGATGGCGGGATGGTTGGCCCTTTCAGACGACATGATTTTCGAGATGCTGCGTGACCATGAACCCGCAGTTCTGCTTAACGATGGCGATCCGGAATCCCTAACCCTGCCTCAGCGCACCCAGGCGTTGCGCGCCTATGTCGAACGCTATGGTCAGGGCGGATGGCGCGGCCTCAGCGTTCCTAACATTCAGGTTCATCGCTTGTCATCCGCCGAACTGTCCGATGAGATAAATCGCCTCTGGGCCAACGGCATCGAGAACTCCGAAATTCGTGAGCTCATGCTGAAACTCATCGAAGCCGGGCGGATCACGGGATGTGCAGACATCGCCTACGCAACAGCGTGTGATGCCACCGCAACACGGATTGAACGCGTTTTTGCTCTCGATGCATTGATCGCCATCGACGATCCGCGTCTGGAAGAGGTGATAAAGAGCCTCGTCCAAGACCCGGTCAAATGGCCAGATGAACTGTCGCGCATTGCAGTGCTCCGCCTGTTCCCCAAGCATCTTAGTATCGAGCGCCTCTGCCAAGCTCTTGCAAGGCTAGAGGAGGACAACCGCAGCGTTGGCGATCTGAGCCGACAATTGCCCAGATTGATCGCAAGCGAAGAGCTGGATCAACCAACCTTGGAAGCACTGCGCGATGGATTGTCTGCATTGCTGTCTGCCGGTCTTCGCTGGCAGACCAATTGGCCGCACATCACCACAGATCGACCACATCTGGCCAGTGCACTTGCCGCAACGTGTGTTCGCGGGTTAGGCGGTGAGGTAACGGAAGACTGGCTGCGAGCCAGCGTCCTCGCCATGCACGTGCCGCATCGTGAAAATGGGAGCGACGAACCGTTCGCTCAGCTCAAGAAGGTGCTCGCCGCCTTGCCTGCCGACAAGAACGCGGAACTGTTCTGGGCAGACGATACATTGCAGCAGTCGCTGCACCCTACGCCTGATCCTTGGAAGCGCTACGTCAGAATAGTTTTTCAAGACGGCCCAGTGTGGATCGAAGCCGCCCGTGATGAAGCATGGATCAAGGCAGCACTTGCCGACCAGACACGACCGCTGGAGGAGCGCGCCATGCTGCTGGAAGGTGCAATGCGCCTTGCTCCAAGCCCAGAGGCATGGCGTGATCACCTATCAGGCTTGAAAGCCCTTGTTGCCGACCAGCCGGCCTTGCTCGCGACAATCGATGACCGATTGAAACCGTCCAAACAAGACAAGGAGCAGAAACGCTGGGAAATCGGGAATGCGAAACGCAAGCAGCAGCATGAGCGGCGGGAGGCCAAGAACCATGCAAGCTGGGTGATATTCTGGCGCGAAGTTGCGGAACAACCCGACAAGGCATTCTCCGCCGAACGCGGCGGGAACACCGCCTGGAATCTGTGGCGTGCCATGAGTCAGGCCGGAGACGACAGTCGGGAATCTGGCTGGAACCGGCGTTTCATTGAAGCCAATTTTGGGAAAGAAACAGCGGATCGGTTGCGCCTGACCCTCATGGAGCAGTGGCGAAACGATCGGCCAACACTTTCCAGTGAACGTCCAGACAACGAGAAGAACACTTATCTTGTCCGATGGCAGTTGGGTCTCGCCGCCATTTACGCCGAAGCAGAGGACCCACTTTGGGCTGCGAAGCTCTCTGACGAGGAGGCGAAGCTCGCGGCCCGCTACGCGCCAATTCAACTCAACGGTCTGCCGCTATGGATGGAAACACTTGCAGTGGCCCATCCGTCGGCAATCGACGCCACGCTCGGCGAAGAGCTCAGCCTCGAATTGAGCGGCCCAGCGGGTGCGCAGTGGCACTCAATGTTGCTCCAAAGCATTGGCTATGCGCCCGAAGCGGTTGTCGCTGCCTTTGTGCCCCGCCTTCGCGCGTGGCTCGACGAGCGTGGCGATCTTGTCGGGCACAATGAAGACAAAGATGGGGCGGCCAATCGCCTTGGTCGGGTCATCAATATCTTGATGAAGCATGGCGATAAAGAAACTCGCTCTCATTTGCGCGATCTTGCCGAACAACGGCTGCGCGAGGACATTCCCGCATCATTTGCCCATGTTTGGTTGCCCTTGCTTCTGCGCCTCGATGCAGAGGCGGGGGTGGATGCGTTGGAAAGGCGCATCGCTGGCATTGCACCGGCAGCACGAAGTGAAGCGGTGGCGTGGTTCGGCACCCTGTTCGGGGATCGGCACGATGGCATCGATCTGGCGAACCCGCAGTTTGCGCCGTCACTACTCTTGCGGTTGCTTCGCGCTTCATACTCCCATGTCCGCCCATCCGATGACGCGGTGCATGAGGGATCTTATTCGCCGGATGACCGTGATCACGCGGAACGGGGCCGAAATGCCTTAGTTGGGGCCATTTTCGAAGCAAAGGGCGAGGAGGGATGGGCAGCCAAGCTGGAAATGGCGGCTGATCCTCTCTTCGAGCATTTCAGGTATCGTATCCTTGCGGTGGCTGAGGAGAATTGGGCCAGCGAGGTCGATTCAGTCGCATTCGACGATGCACAAGCCGCTGCGCTCGACAAAGTCGGTGAGGCTGCGCCCGCCACCAACGAAGCTATGTTCGCTGTCTTGGTCGATCGATTGGAAGATATTGATGACCTGCTCTTGCGCGATGTGTCTCCGCGCGAAGCCTGGGCAGGCATTACCGATGAAAAGGTCTTGCGCCGCGAGATTACTCGTGAACTTAGCCGCAACGCCAACGGGCTTTATAAGATCGACCAGGAAGCTGTGACGGCGGACGAGAAAGAGACGGACATACGGCTGCGTTCCACCGCAACAGACCACGAGGCAGTTGTTGAACTTAAACTCGGCGACAAACGGTCGGCGAGCGACCTTCGCGACACGATAGGCGATCAACTCGTCACAAAATACATGGCGGCGGAAACAAGTCGGTCCGGCTGTCTGATGTTCTCAATTTCAAAAGATCGGAAGTGGGAACACCCGGATAGCGGAACGCGCATCGGTCTGGATGAATTGGTAAGCCTGCTCCGAGATCAGGCGCAGAAGATTGAAGCAAGCCTTGGAGGATCGCTCCGGTTGCACATTCACATCTTGGATTTACGCCCGCGCCTGCCGACCGAAGCGAAGCGGGCAGCCGCCTGATGAGGGCGCTTGCCTTGAGAAAGCCGGGAACCGATACGAAATTTGCACAGGTAGGAGTAGGCTGCATGGGCGGGCGGAACAGACGCCTCCTTTCGATCCGCGCCTCGAATGGCAATGAACGAAAGGCCGCTTTCGACGAGCATCAATCGGACTGTCAATGGCAGCAATTGGGGCGAGCCCTTAACGATCGTGCGAATGGTGGAGAGCGGCAGGTGTCGGCGTGAGCCGCCATCCCCAGCACGGCACCGGAACGACGTAGGTTGGTCGGCAGCGGACCGCCGCGTCGTGGGACAAAACCGACGTTCGCGAGCCGCGCCGGGAATGGTAAGTCCCCATCCAGCACCTGCCATTCCTGAACCACTGATGATCGTTTTCCAGAATGGTGGGACTGGCCGATTGCTGACTAACGGGTTTTGCGGCGTTAGCGTAAGAAACCGGACTTTGGCTCCCGATCTGCCGGTCGCCTACCTGCATGCGAAACCGGGTCCGAGCTGGCCATACACCATTCCCGTGATCGCGAAATGCTAGGTTTGCAGGACCAAGTTCATAAGCCAGATGATGCCCGGTCGAGGAATAGCTTGACCCTGCCAGCCGTGCCATCGACAACGACGAAGCCATGTTTGAGTATTCTGCTCATCTGCGGGTCACTAACCAACACCAGCGGTTTCCTAATGCTTCGGCAATAGACCGGGACATGGCCGGTTAGACCGGTGCCGATGGACACCGCTGCGTGGCATGCACTGAGTAGTTCAGTGAGAGCGTCAGGAAGTTGACCGACGATTGACGGGACAGCGAGGATAAACTCGCCCTTGGGCTTGAGGCGTGCGGCAGCGGGCCAAACAACTGGTGCTCCGAAGCCGAGCCCGGGCGAGGCAGGCAGGCCAACGATTGAACGGCCATTGGCGGGCAGCACCACCTCACCGCTGCGCTCAATCTCCTGGATGACGAGGCCACGCACGACATAGAGCAGATTCTGACGAATCGTCTCGACCTCACTGATAGTCGCACCCTCGATTTCGATACGGATAGCGGCGCCATTCAGGGTTTCATTGATAGTCGCTTGGACGGGTTCAACGCTGCCCGCCTTTTTCAAGCGATAAAGCTGCCAGATCCGGCAAAGGTGATCCCAAGCCACAACCATGTCGAGGCCGCCCGCCTGCCAGGCATTAGCAGCGATTGCTCGAGCGCCGATGAAGCCTTCGATCTGGTCCGGATCGCGGCCAAGTTCCTTCAGAACCTCGAAGATAGCGCTAGCGGCGATATTGAGAAGTAGCTGACTAAGCACCGATTCGAGCCGGGGACTGGCCGGTTCGCGGCGGCTCCGCCAGAACAGCCGCGCCGCTTCCTCGAAGCCCGCCTCAATATGGGTCCGGCGGAGTAGCCCTATTATGCCGATGTCCTGCGCATAATCGAGACGGATCCGTTCGATTACTTCCATGGCGTGCTTCGGCAATGACAGCTCGACAGCCTTGATCGCGATGTCGTCGACCTTGGTGAATTCCTCGTAGAGTTTGTTCAATCTCTGCATCCGATTGCTGCGACGCTCCCTCAGTGGGGATTCTCTCCGCTGTATGCCAAAAACCCAGCTTGCGCGCTACTGATGCAATTTTCCTAATCTTGCTTCACTTTGGGTGGTCGATTAAGGCGCACGCCGAGGCAATCTCGCGCTCGTGATTTCTTGGAGTAGTAGTATGGGAGAAAGCGCGAAGGACCAGCGTGAAAGACTGCGTAAAGGCTTGGAGGGCGAACTCCTGGCAATGGATTACTTCGACGCCTACCAAATTTCCTACTTCGCCATTGAACAAAACACTCACACGTGGAGCCAATCACTGGCATCGAATAATTTCAAGCGCCCGGACTTCATCATCTGGGACCGGCAAATAAAACCTCGAATTGTCGATGTGAAGAACTACACGGTACACGCGTCGAGCACTTCGATTCGCGTCGATCATACAGATGTTCGCAGCCTCAAACATCATGCTCAGGCACTCGGCATGGAACCGTTGTTGGCTTTCGTTATGGAAGGCCGATATCTGTTCTTTTTGGAGCTGGACAAACTCATTGCACCGTCCACTGTGGGGCAGCCATACTCGGTCATCGTTGAACCTGGCCCCTCAAAGATTCGTGATGAGTTCCGGCCTGAGTGGATTCCTCGTGAAGCCATCGTAACTTGGGATCGTCTTGCTCCAAGCGCGGTATGGCTGAATAAAAATGCTGCTCCCGAGCCATTATTCACGTAAGCATTACCACCGAAATCCGACCGTGCTTCGGCCGAGATGCGCGGAGATATAGGCTTTCCTGGGCTTGAATGAATGTCCGCACATAGGAGGCGACGACTTGCCAATGAACGGCTGATTGGGGCGAGAAAGGATTGTGAAACGGGTAAGCGACGTTTGTCGCACTGATGCAGTTGAGCGGGCGACCAACGGCGAACGAACGAGGCACAACGCGGCGAAGGCATATGGGGGATACCGGAATATCCTGACCAAGGTCAACTTAGCGACCCGCTACGCGTCGATGGTCAGCCGGAACGAACGACAGCCGCGTCCAGGAGTCCGTCGTTGCGAGCAGTGCGCCAGCCTGCGATACAGGTCTCATGAAATTCGCTGCGAGACATTTTCCTAATCTCATGCCAACCGGATCGCGGGCAAGGCGCCGGGCGCACTTGGAGCGACGACTTTGATCCGTTACGTCCACCGACGGGAGGTTAGCAGGTCCGGCACCTTCTCCTGGAACGTCGATCCGGAACCATTCGACCTCCGGTGGGCCGCCTGGGCGGCGGCGGTGGAGACGCTGCAGATCGACCTTGTCGCATCTGGCTGGATGAACCTGTTCACGGCGCTGCTGATGCCGCCACCGACCACGGCCCTGCGCTGGGCGGCGACCGGGCCCGGCACCAACGTCGAGATCAAGCGTGCCTACTCGGCGCTGATGGGCCGATTCTTCGGCCGCGCGACGCTGCGGCGCGACCACGGATGCCGCTGGCTTCGGCAAGTCAGCGATGGACTCGAACTGTGCACTGGCGTCCACCTCCGCCGACGCACCGGCCACCTGCCGGACTGGGTCGGCTGGGACGACTTCCATGGCTGCTGGGTCGTCGCCGAGGCCAAGGGAAGCCACGACCGGGGCGACTGGGTCGACGGCGACCCGCCGCCGCTGCAGAGGGCGTTGGCGCAGCTGGACCGGGTGGAGATCGTCGACGCCGCAGGCCCGATCACCTTCAAGACATGGGCGGTGGCGTGCCGGTGGGGAACCGAAGCGAATGGTCTCGCACCGGTAATCGTTACCTGCGATCCGGACGGGGACGGACGCCGGCTGGAGGAGTGGGAAGTGGCGAAGCACCGGGAAGAAGCGCGGGCACGCTGGGTGGCGGACCTCCTCGAGGGCCTCGGCCGCCCCGAGGTGGCCGCTGCGGTCAGAGGCAGTGACGTCGGCATGGCTCTCTCGATGGAGGACGACCTCGCGCTCATTTCCGGCCGGAGCGGCTACGCGGCACTCGCCATCGAGATGTGGGGCATCATCCCGTTGACGGGTTCGGGCCGGGCCGCACGGGGCGCGTCGATCATCGATACGGCGGCCCAACTGAAGCGCGCCACCGCCCTCGTACTGCTCGACCGGTCCATGGCGGAGAGCGCGTTGATGCGTGGGGGGGCGAACGACGTGATGGAGGACGAGTCCGGGCAGCCGTGGCGCAAGAGGCCGCACATGGACATGCCCAAGCTGCCCGAAGCCGAGCTGACTGTGGACGGCGTGACGTTCCGTACCGCCGTGGACGACATCGGTTTCCCCAACGTCGAGGCGCTCGCGTGACCGCGGACGGCGGTGCAACGCCCATCGCCCCCGGCGACGTCCGCTACATCAAGCTCGGTGTCGGCGGAGGCTGGGCGCGCCAGGCCTTCGAAAACGGCTGGCTCGCGTTCGGCTACCACTCGATCCCCGACGCGGTCGCGGCGGAGGGCGACTGGAACATCGTCGCGCACCTATTGCGCCATCGTCCAACCGCCAGCGCGATCAGCACGGGCGTAGGTGAGGTCGAGGCGTTCTACGGCATGGGCGCCGACTGCCTCTGGATCACGCTGGCGGACGGGCATCTGTGGTGGACCTTCGCCGACCCAGAGATCGTCTGGCTCGGCACGGACACCGACGAGCCGTCGCGCTACCGCCGCGTCATCGGCGGATGGCGCAACACAGACATCCACGGTCGCCCCTTGCGGACCGAGCAGCTCAGCTCGAAGCTGACGCAGGTCGCGGGCTACCGGGGTACGATCTGCAAGGTCGCCGAGAAGGAGTATCTGGTCCGGCGTATCAACGGTATCGTCGAACCCATCGTCGTGCTGGCCGGCGAGGCCCGCGAGCGCGTGGTGAGTGTCGCGCGTGACATGATCCGATCGTTGCACTGGGCGGACTTCGAGACCCTCGTGGACCTGATTTTCGCCCGGTCGGGGTGGCAGCGGTCCACGCGCGTGGGCGCCAAGCTGACCGACGTCGACATCGTGATGGAGCAGCCGACTACCGACGAGAGCGCCTTCGTCCAGATCAAGTCGAAGGCCAACCAGGCAATCCTCGACGACTACCTCGATCGGTACGAAGTGACCGGTCACGACCACTTCTTCTTCGTATGCCATACGGTGAGCGGCACCCTCAAGATGCCGGAAAAGCGAGGCCTGCATCTGTTTGCGGGACAGCGCCTGGCGGACGTCGCCGTCAGGAACGGCCTGTTCGACTGGCTCATCGAGAAGTCGATGTAGCTCGTCGTATGACCTCGACGAACGTCTGCTTTCAGGACTTGCGGCTGGCTCGGTGAACAGCCGCGATTAAGGCGCCTTCCTTACGATCCGCTGCGGCGCGTTTCATCAGCAGCTTCTGTCAGGAGCAGACGTTCGCAGTCGTTGATCTAAATGACCGGCTCTGGTCGATACGGGACCTTTAACTCTGCCTACGCGACCCAGGGCCTGACATTCCAGCGTATCCGCTGATCGCCAGCGAACACCCCCGGCCGATCATGAAACGCTCAGGGCTTCTCATCATTGGCAAACTGTTTACAGTCTTCGTCCGCATCTCTTTTCCAATCGGGGCCAAACCTTGTCCATTGATCTGAAAGACCTATCCGCGCGCCTGCTCAAGGCAGCCAACCAGTTGTGGACCAACAGCACCCTGCGCCCCAGCCAATATGCCCAGCCGGTGCTAGCCCTGATCGCCCTGCGCCAGATGGAGGCCAAGTTTGACGCGGTGCATGGTGAGCACTTCGCCAATGCCACGGGCCGCATGAAGCCCGAACCCAGCGACTATCACGCCCATGGCGCTGTCTTCCTGCCCGATAACGCCCGCTTCTCCTACCTCCTGTCGCTGCCCGAGGCGGAGGACATGGGCAAGGCGCTCAACACCGCCATGGAGGTGATTGCCGAGGTCAACCCCGATCTCGCAGGCATCCTGCCCAACGCCTATGGCGCGCTGCCTGACAGCGTGCTGCGCGAACTGCTGCGCCTGCTGGAGCCGATCAAGCTGTCCGGCGATGCCTATGGGCTGATCTTCGAGTATTTCATGGATGCCTTCGCCTCCTCCTTCATGGAGAAGGGCGGCGAGTATTTCACCCCCAGCTCCATCGTCAAGCTGATCGTGGAAATCATCGAGCCCTACCACGGCAAGATCTTTGACCCCGCCTGCGGCTCTGGCGGCATGTTCGTCCATTCGGCGGAGTTCGTGCGCCGCCACCACAAGACGCCCAGCCGCGAGATCAGCGTTTACGGCACCGAGAAGATGGCCGACACACGCATGCTGGCGCGGCTTAATCTGGCGGTGCATGGCCTGTCGGGCGACATCCGCGAGGCCAACTCCTATTACGAAGACCCGCATGGTCTGGTTGACAAGTTCGACTATGTGATGGCCAATCCGCCCTTCAACCAGTCCGAGGTGGACCGTTCGCGGCTGACCAACGAGGCGGGCGTGGTCGATGCGCGCTTCCCGCTGGGCATCCCCACCACCAACAATGCCAACTATCTGTGGATTGGCCTGTTCACCGCCGCGCTGAACGAACGGGGGCGGGCGGGCTTTGTCATGGCCAACTCCGCCTCGGACGCGGGCGGCAGTGAGCGGGAGATGCGCCGCAAGCTGGTGGAGAGCGGCGTGGTCGATTGCATCGTGGCCACCTCGCCCAATATGTTCCTGACGGTTACGCTGCCGGTCACGCTGTGGTTCCTTGATAAGGGCAAGGGCAGCACGCCCCGCGCAGACGAGGTGTTGTTCATTGATGCGCGCCATATCTACCGGCAGGTGACGCGGGCGCATCGTGACTTCACGCCGGATCAGGTGGAGTTTCTAGCCAATATCGTCCGCCTGTGGCGGGGGCAGGAGGAAGAGGTCGATCAGGGCAGCGCGCCCTTGATGACGCCGCATTTCGGTGATGATGGTTATAAAGACATCCCCGGCCTGTGCCGCGTGGCCAGCCGCGCCGAGATTGCCGCGCAGGACTGGAGCCTCAATCCGGGCCGCTATGTTGGCGTGGCGGCGGGGGAACAGCCCGATGATGAAGACTTCCGCCTGAAGCTGGAGGCGTTGCAGGAGGAGTTGGAAGGGCTGAACGCCGAGGCGGCGCGTTTGCAGGCGGTGATCGCGCAGAATGTCGCTGAGGTGCTGGCGTGAGCGAGTGGCCAGAAGTTGAACTTGGGGAACTGGCTTCGTTTCGCAACGGGTTGAACTATTCGGCTGCTGATCGCGGTTGCGGCCTTGCTGTGGTTGGCGTCTCGGATTTTCAGGATCGTTCATTCGTCGATTTTGCATCGTTGGAGCAACTTGCACCATCGGCCTTGGGGACACCGGAAGCTCTGATCCGTAGGAACGACATCCTCTTCGTTCGATCCAATGGGAACCGCGAATTAATTGGAAGGTCTTTGCTGGTTTTGTCGGAGCCTGCCATCCCGACGAGCCATTCGGGCTTTACCATTCGGCTTCGGTTTGAAGATGATCGTGCCGACCCAAGGTTCTTCGCGTATTTCTTGCGATCAGGCGTGGTGCGCCGTGTGTTGGCGTCGCAGGGCGGTGGCACCAATATCAACAATCTGAATCAGGGTATCCTATCAAGGCTGCCTGTTCCTCTTCCGTCCATCGAGACACAGCGGCGGATTGCGGGGATTCTTGGGGCGTATGATGATCTGATCGAGGTGAACCGGCGGCGGGTGGCGGTGTTGGAGGATATGGCGCGGGGCCTGTTCGAGGAGTGGTTCGTCCGCTTCGGCTTCCCCGGCCACGAATCCGTCCCCCTCCACAACACCCCAGATGGCCCCCTGCCTGAGGGGTGGCGCTGGGGCACTGCTGCCGATGTGATCGCGTTCGACCCGCGAACCAAGGTTCCAAAGGACGGAGCCAAGCCGTTCATTTCCATGGGGCAGTTGGACACAGCCACATCGCTTATTGGTGAGCATGAGATGCGCGAGGGTAACTCTGGCGCAAAGTTCCGTGATGGCGACACGCTCTTTGCCCGTATCACGCCTTGCCTTGAGAATGGGAAGACCGGCTTGGTGCGCGGGCTTGCCGAACAGGGCGGTGTTGGCTTCGGATCGACGGAGTTCATCGTGATGCGCGGTGATCGGGTCGGACCTGCATTTACCTACTGCCTGTCGCGCCAACCCGATTTTCGATTGGCCGCGCAGCAATCCATGTCGGGGGCAAGCGGTCGGCAGCGGGCCAAAACTGACAGCGTGGCATCGTTCCAACTGGCATTGCCTGCCAATGACGCCCTGTTTGCCGCCTTTGAGAAGGTGGCATGGCCGATGCTGGAAATGGTGGGGCATCTCGGGGCGGCCAACCAACGCCTCGCCGCCTCCCGCGACTTGCTGTTGCCGCGCCTGATGTCGGGCCAACTATCCGTGGCTGAGGCCCAAAAGGAACTGGAGATCGCCTGAGATGGCCCCTTCGTTGAGCGGTGTTATGGCGTCCGAAGAGGGCGCGGTGGAAAAGCCTGCGCTGGCCCTGCTGGCAGAACTGGGCTGGACGCCGATCAACCTGATGGCCGAACAGCCGGGGCCAGCGAGCCCCACAGGCCGCACCAGCTTTGCCCAGCCGCACCTGCCCGCCCGCCTGCGTGCCGCTCTGCTCAAGCTCAACCCCGACCTGCCGTTGTCCGCCATCGAGGCGGCAGAAGCGCGCCTGACGCAAGACCGCTCCGCCCTGTCCCCCGTTGCCGCCAACCGTGAAGTGATCGCGCTGGTGGTCGATGGCGTGCAGGTGCAGGTGAAGAACGATAAGGGCGGCTATGACGACCACCGCGTGCGCGTGATCGACTGGAAGGATGCGCGCAACAATGACTTCGTGATCGCCAATCAGGTGTGGGTGCACGGCCTGCTGCACAAGCGCCGCCCCGACACCATCGGCTTCGTCAATGGTCTGCCGCTGCTGCTGGCCGAATGGAAGGCCCCGACCAAATCACTGGCCAGCGCCTATCACGACAACATCCGCGATTACCGCGATACCATCCCCCAGATCTTCCACGGCAACGGCTTTGTAATCCTGTCGAATGGGCTGGAGACGGTGATGGGGGCGGCGCATGCCCCCTTCGAGATCTACGCGCCCTGGAAGAAGCTGGACGAGGACGGGCCGGATGACCCCAGCCTCGAAACACTGCTGCGCGCCACATGCCAGCCGGAACGCTTCCTCGACCTGATCGAGAACTTCGTGCTGTTTGACGAGGCCCGCGATGGGCTGCGCAAGGTGGTGGGCAAATACCATCAGGTTTTGGGCGTGAATCGCGCCATCGAGGCGGTACGCCATATCGAGGCCAACAAGGGCAAGCTGGGCGTGTTCTGGCACACGCAGGGGTCGGGCAAGAGCCTGTCGATGGTGATGTTTGCCGAGAAGGTGCTGCGGCGGCTGGGGGGCAACTACACTTTTGTGGTGGTGACCGACCGGACGGAACTGGACGACCAGATCGCGGCGCAGTTCAAGTCGGCTGGCGCGTTGACCAAGGACATCCAGAATGCGCAGGCGGGAAGCCGGGATCATCTGCGGGAGCTGCTGGCGGGCAATGAACGCTATGTCTTCACGCTGATCCAGAAGTTCTCGACCGCCGACCGTGAGCCGATGCCGGTGCTGTCGGAAAGGTCGGACATCATTGTCATCACGGATGAGGCCCACCGTAGCCAGTATGACACGCTGGCGCTGAATATGCGGTCGGCGCTGCCCAATGCGGCCTTCATCGGGTTTACCGGCACGCCGTTGATCAAGGGGGCGGACAGCCGCACCCGTGAGGTGTTTGGCGATTACGTGTCGATCTATGACTTTGCCCAGTCGGTGAAGGACGGGGCCACGGTGCCGCTCTATTACGAGGCGCGTAAGCCGGAGTTGCAGCTCGACAAGGAGGCCCTGCAGGATGAGCTGGACGCCTTGCTGGAGGATGCCGATCTAGACGATGCGCAGGCGGCACGGCTTGATCGTGAGTTTGCCCGACAATATACGCTGATCACTAACCCGGACCGACTGGACAAGGTGGCGGATGACGTGGCGCTGCATTTCTCCCAGCGGGGCTATCGCGGCAAGGCCATGTTCGTGGCCATCGACAAGGCGACCGCTGTGGCCATGTATGACCGCGTGAAAGCATCGGTGGCGCGGCTGATTGCTGAGGATGAGGTCAAGCTGAAAACCGCCCACGAGGCCGAGGGCGCGGCGATTGCCGAGCGGCTGGCATGGCTGCGTGAACTCGACATGGCGGTGGTGGTCAGCCAGAGCCAGAATGAGATCGACGACTTGGCGAAGAAGGGGCTGGATATTTTGCCCCACCGCAAGCGGATGCAGACGGAGGACATCGAGGCCAAGTTCAAGGATGCCAAGGATCCGCTGCGGTTGGTGTTCGTCTGCGCCATGTGGATCACCGGCTTTGACGTTCCCTCCATCGGCACGGTCTATCTCGACAAGCCGATGAAGAACCACACGCTGATGCAGACCATCGCCCGCGCCAACCGCAAGGCAGCGGGGAAGACCTCGGGCGTGATCGTGGATTACGTGGGGGTCTTCAACAACCTGCAGAAGGCACTGGCGGTTTACGCTGGTGGTGGCAAGGGCGCAGCCGGAGAAGAGGGCAAGAAGCCCATTGAGGACAAGGCGGCTCTGGTTGAAGCGTTGAACGTCGCTCTGAAGTCTGCGCATGATTTCGCCCTGGCCAATAAGGTGGACACGCTGGCGATGCTGGCGGCGGAGCCATTGGCGCGGCTCAAGCTGATTGGCGCGGGCGTCGAGGCGCTTGTCAGCCCCGATGAGGTACGAGGCGAGTTCTTCCGGCGAACCGCTGAGGTGACCAAGGCCTACAAGGCGCTGCTGCCCGACGAGCGCGCCGCGCCCTTCCTGAAGCCGGTTGCCATTATGCACACGCTTGCCGAGGCGGTGCGGGCCAAGCTGGGGCCGGTGGACATCTCCGCCATTCAGGCGCGCATTGCCGAACTGTTGGACGAGAAGATCGAAGGCGTTGCCATCCTGGCCCCCATCGTCACGGGCGATACGGCAGAGGGTAGAGTGGACCTGTCGGGGATCGACTTTGACAAGCTCGCCAAGCTGTTCGAGGTCAGTCCTAAGGTGGCGACTGAGAAGTTGCGCGAGGAGGCCGAGGAGCAGGCGCGCCAACTGGCGGAAGAAAACCCGACCCGCGTGCATCTTGTGGAGCGGTTGGAAAAGCTGATCGAACTCTATAACACCGGGGCCATCGACGTTGAGCGTCTGTTCGACCAGCTCAAGGCCTTCATCGGCGAGATGACGGAGGAAGAGCACCGTGCCGCCCGACTGGGGCTGACGGGGGCGGAACTGGCGCTTTATGACCTTCTGACGACGCCTGAGCCGAAGCTCACCGATGCGCAGGAGGTCGAGGTCAAGAAGATCGCCAAGCAGTTGCTGGCCAAGCTGACCGAGGCTGTGGCGTCTGTCGATTGGCTGCGCAGTCAGGAAACGCGGGGGCAAGTGAAGCGCGAGATCAAGCTGGCGCTGAATGATTTGCCACAGGAGCCCTACCCGGACGACCTATGGAACGCCAAGGTTGACCGGGTGTGGGAGTTCGTGACGCAGCGGTATTCCTGAGAGGATGGTTATGGCCGAGCTTCCCAAATACACCGATTTCATGCTGCCGACACTTAAGGTCATCCGTGATCTGGGCGGGTCTGGGACGAATGGCGAAATCCGCGAAAAGCTTATCGAGGTGATGGGGCTTACGCAGGATCAATTAGACGCGACCTATGCGAGCGGCGCATTGATCGTCGATCCTCGTATGTCTTGGGCACGTAGCTACCTGAAGCTGGCAGGCCTGTTGGAGAGCGGCGGTGTTGGGCTCTGGGTGCTGACGGATGCGGGGCGTCATGCAGCGGACGACACCGAGGCGCAGTTGAAGGCGCAGGTTCGTATAGCTGTTGCCGCGCATAACGCCTTGAAGAAGGCTGAGCAGGCGGTTGCCGAGCTAGGAGAGGAAGAAACTGCTGACGAGCAAAAGGACTGGGCCGACCTGTTGCTGTCGCAGTTGAAGACCATGCAGCCTGACGCCTTCGAGCGGCTGGCCCAACGGCTTCTGCGCGAAAGCGGCTTTGTCCGCGTTGAGGTCACCGGCAAGTCAGGCGATGGCGGGATCGACGGTTCTGGCGTGCTCCGCATGAACCTGATTTCGTTCCAGGTGCTGTTCCAGTGCAAGCGCTATGCGGGCTCAGTTTCGGCTGGCACCGTCCGTGATTTTCGTGGCGCGATGCAAGGCAGGGCGGACAAAGGCCTCATTATCACTACCGGGACTTTCACAGCAGATGCCCGCCGCGAGGCAACCCGCGATGGCGCACCGGCTATCGACCTTATTGACGGTGAGGCGCTGTGTCAGTTACTCAAGGAACGTCAGTTGGGCGTCGCGGTCCGTGAGGTGCGAACCGAGGAGGTCACCGTCCTGCCGGAGTTCTTTGCGGACATCTGATAATGGTGTGATGAACTTATTTTCGGCGGTGATATTGGTCGGTATGAAGGCCGCAATGTCAAGTTGCGTCAACTTGCTCAAACTTTGTTGGTGATCAAATTCAAGATTGTGATGAGAAAGTTCATCGTTTTCGA
Source organism: Novosphingobium sp. KACC 22771 (assembly GCF_028736195.1). Classification (GTDB taxonomy): domain Bacteria; phylum Pseudomonadota; class Alphaproteobacteria; order Sphingomonadales; family Sphingomonadaceae; genus Novosphingobium. The sequence continues at coordinate 1,711,144 of NZ_CP117881.1, forward strand.
AATAGGCGCGGGTGGCGGGTCTGAAAGCCCCGCGCCCTTATATTTATATAAAGGGGGGGAGGACGCACCTATGGCGCAGCTGGAGGCAAGGTTTTCTGCGGGTTTGCTCATTAGGTGCGCGCGTATGGCGCAGGGGGGCGGCGCAAGGGGGGAGGCGCAGAGTTTGACCTTTGGCGCAGGCGCGCGCAGGCATCATTGAGCAGCATCAGTGGCACGAATGCCTCGCCTCCACTTGCGGTTGCTGCTGCGCCATAGTTCCACATCCAGCTCAATTTGCCCGATATGCAGCAGGCGTTCGAGCGCAGCGGCAAAGCCCGCGGACTTTATCCCTTCTGCCTCTGGCATCCCTGCAAACATCTTGGGCGCATAGTTGCTTCCGGGTTGGTGGGAGGCGTTGCGGCGCTGCTTGGTGCAAACCTCTAGGCAGCGCAGGAAAGCAGCATTCTCGCCATTGACTTTTGCAACATCGTCCAAGGCGGCGGCGCGGTCGGGTGATAAGTCGCGCTCCAGCACAAAGGCCCAATCCTGCCACGCAAAACGCATTGCTTTACCCTTGCGGGCGTAATTCGCCTTGCCGACTGTCACTGTGCGCAGATCGGTTTTGGTGTCATGCTCCAGCACAAATTGAGAGCGTACCGCATTCACCCATGCTGTGCTGCCGGAATGTCCGTTCCCTTGAGTGTCGCCACGGTTGAACGCCTTGTTAGTGTGGCCAAGCAGGATGATGGCCGCGCCGCTTTCACCGGCCAGCCGATTGAGGGCGTTATTAAACTGCGTCACCTCGCCACGATCGTTTTCGTTTCCGGTGTAGAGGTGGGCGAGATTGTCGAGCGCCACCAGCTTGGCCCCCGTGCGCTTGATAAACGCGGCTAGGCGGTAATAGGATTTGGAGAGGGTAAAGCCACCCTTAATATCCATCACGCCCAAAGCATTGTCGAGATGCCCGCGCAAGCTGGCCAGGTAGAGGCGGCCTGCAAGGCTGGCCATAGATAGGCCGAGGGCTTTGCAGATATGGGCTTGCCGCCAATGCAACTGCTCTGGATCATCCTCGCATGTCAGATAGATTGCCGAGGCCTGCCCCATATCGAGGCCAAGCGTTGGCACGCCGGCAGCCAGAGCGGTCGCGACCTGCTGCGCCCACAGGCTTTTGCCCGCGCTGCCGGGGCCTGTGAACAGGGTAACTTCACCGGCTGGCGCAAGGGCGGGAATGACAAAGCTTTTAGGGCGCGGTTCGATAGTTGCGAGGGAGGCAAGGTCTAGTGGTTCAATATCGCCACTTTCCTCTGCCGGTTCGCGCGTCGGCAGCGGGTGCAGATCGTCTGTTGCTGGATCATAGCTGGCTGCATCCCTGCCATCGGCGAATGCGGCATCCCGATATTCGCGCGGCGGCGCAGATCTCGGGGAAGTGGCACCATCGGAAAGTCCGCGCTCCACCTTGTCGGCAATCGCCGCTGCCGTCCAAGCGTTACGGGTGTCATAGCTTCGCATGGCTAGGCCCGCGCCTATCAAGCGCGCCTTGGCGGTGGAAATAGACAACTCACCCCCCGCCGCCAGCGCGCCGATTTTCAACGCGGCTTCATTCAAGGCGCTTTCCTGCTCCCCATTGCCTGCCCGCAAAATCGCTTCAGATTCCCGCTGAAGCGCGGCGAGGCCATAAGGTGAATCAGCACCCCCAAGGCGCGGTAAATGCGCCGGGCGGTCTTGCGTGGGGATTTCATGGCAATTGTCGCTCTGCCGGTGCATCAGGCGCAGCAGATCGGCAGGCGCGGGGATAGGGTCGCCATCATCTGCCCATTCATACAAGCGCCCGGACGGGTGGCGCGATGGCGGCAAAATCACATAACCCCCATCGCCGCGCACCTCGGCCCCTGGCAGATCAGGAAAGGGCCAGCCGCGTTTCGGGTGACGCTGTGCATTGCGCACCTCGCCGCCTTCATGCCGCCAGTAGAGATGAAAGCCCTTGCCGGTGATCGCCTTGCGGGTGATCGGGAGCGGAGGCGCTTTGGCCGCGAAGGCGTCGGGGTCGTCGATGTCGAGAACCCAAACGCCGGAGACCGTGCCGGTCGGCAAACCAATCATGGCCGTGGGCCAGCGCTTCCACCAATCCGCTACGGTTGCACGGTCGGTGCTGGCATCATAGAAGCTGTTTGGCGTCAAAGGGCGCTTGTTCTCGCTGTGGCAGGGAAACACTGGCAAGCCCTTGTCGGCATAGTCGAGCGCAGCGGCCAGCAGATCGGGTGCGGTCATAGCGCAACCTCTATGGCCTTGAGGCCATATTGGGGCAGGCCATAGCGCTGCAACAGGGTGCTTGGCCAGTTTTCTTGCTTGTCGGCGACTGGAGCCCGCCGCAATGCGAGGCCACCGTACAACGGGCCTTCCCCTACCTCAAAGGGCGGCACGGTCAGAAAATAGCAGGCGGCGGCGCGGTGGTCGAGGAAGGGGTTAGCCACGATGCGCACCCCCGAAGGCTAGAGTCGCAACGGTTGTTGCGGTTTCAAGGGGAAGTGCAAAGCGGGCTGCAAGAAATTGCGCCTGCATGGCGATGGTGCTAATTGGGGCCTTGGAAGCGTCTGTAAAACATTCCACGCCCCTGCCGCCCTTAGCGGTGGGGGTTTTAAGTTCAGCCATTAGCGCGGCTTCACCGTTTCACTGGTGGAGTTCACAAGACGGATGGCCATCCATATATCAAGATCTTCTGTCCGGTAGCGCACTGCCTTGCCAAGCTTGAGATACCGTGGGCCGCCACCCATCGTACGGTATCGTTCCAACGTCGGCTTGCTCAGGCCGACATACCGTGCAGCCTGCGTGGTTTTCAGAACATTTTCGAGCATTGTTAAACACCTCACTATGTTGGAGGGTGTTTGCTCAGGTTTCCTCCGCCGGAGAAAAAGGTGGGGTTTTCAAGTTTGTGCCGTGCATATGGCCGTATCTTGGTAAGTCATTGAAATATTTAACACTCGCGTGAAAGGCTTCAGTCGGAGAAAGGTTTTCAAATCTCACTCCCAGCACATCATAGTTGACCCTAACGAGCCCTCGTAGCCGGTCGTCCTTCGCACAACTTGAGAAGCGCTCGCGTGCCGACTTCAATTCGTTATAGCTCACTGATCCAAACCAGGTTCCGGTCATGGCTCGGGCGGCCCGCTTCAACTTCGATTCCTGCGTTCCTTCCTCCTCCTCGGTTGCCATGAGCCAAAGATTTGCAAGAACCACCAACACTGAGGCTCTGGCGTCATCTGCAAATGTCCGGTTTGGCCTTCCAGCCTTTTGCTTTGCAGAAAACAGGGGATCTCTTCGATTGTCATCGATCTCGAAGAGACACCTTTCGACACGCTTTAGAGTGTCGAGGATTAGCGGGGGAAAGCCCTGGCTGTTCAGAAAATCTATTGTCAATTCTATGGATCTGGCAACAGCATGCCGTTGACCCTCGAGATCACTTCTTTGATAAAAAATAGACGTCGCTGTCAAATTTGCATGAAGCTCGTCTAGCGCAAGCTTGCAGTCCGTCGTGGCGGGGCGACGCCTGATGTAAGGCTCGAGCCTTTGCCAATCTACTACATCCTTCTTGGTCATAAGCCGCCCTGAACATCAAAAGTCATTAGGAAATGTTAGATGATATCGGGCGATGGATGGCATGGCAATGTCATCCCAAGGTGCTGCGTTTTGTGTTCCCTCAAGATCAAATCTAACGGGGCGATTTAGTGATGTGACAAGATGCTGACTTAGAGGTCCAATTCAGTATCGTTAAGCGCTCTGCTTGGCCTCGCTGATCGATACCACGTTGGTCTCGTGAATTGGGTTCAGGATGGCAGTTAGGTGGCGTCCCCATGCTTCCATCGCTGATCGCTTTTCGTCCTTCCAGTCGTGCCGTTGGTAAATACCTGCGACTCCTGAGCGGGCCCCGGACACATGGTTTAGCACCGCTTCGGTCACCTCAAACCGCACGCCCAGCCGTTGCAGGCCGGTGGCTAGGGTGCGGCGCAGATCATGCACGCGCCAAGGACTAACTGTTCCCGCCTCCGTCGCCTCATCAAGCTGTCGCTTGGCGCGTGAATAGCAGGTGAGGGGCTGTTTGCCCCTGAGTGAGATAACTGACCCAGCTTTCGGCCATCGTTCGGCGGCGGGCTCATCAGCCTTGGCCTTGTTCTGTTCGATCAGTGCCAGCCGATCCAGTTCCACGATTATGCGGGGGGCTAGGGGAACCATATGGGCAACGCCATTCTTGGCCTTGTTTGCAGGGATGACCCACATAGAGGAAGAGCGATCAAGTTCCGCCCAGTTCATGGAGGCAACTTCCTCGCGGCGCTGACCGGTCAACATCAGCAACTGGAAGTAGGGACCAAACGGGTCGCGCAACGAACTGGCGGCCTTCCAGATAGCTACCAGCTCATCATCGGTCAGAACGCGGTCGCGCGCCTCTGGCGCTGAGGGCTTGGCCATCAGGCGCACAGGGTTATCGATGATCTCGCCGCGCTCCATTGCCCAGCGGAAGAGAACAGAAGCGTAAGCATAGACCGCCAAGCGGCTGGCACGGTGCTTAACGGGAATGCCGTCGATGATGAGTTGCAGATCGGTGCGGGTGATGTGGGGCAGGGGCTTGCCCTTCAATGCCGGTAACAGATGGGCGTTCACGACATGCTTGGCCTGATCGACAGTACGGGGGCGGCGCCCTTTCTCATCCTCGTAATGTTCAAGCCAGCGCTCGGCCACTTTCTCGAAGGCCAGTTCGCCCTCAAGCCTCGCCTTCTGTTCTGCGGCATGTTTTGCCTCATCCTGCGCAGCCACAAGATCCAACTCCCTCTGCCGGGGGTCGATTCCCTGGGCCACCATCATGGCCAGTTCTTTTGCACGGCTGCGGGCCTGATCGGGCGTCAGTTCACCGTGTTTGCCGATGGTGTATTTGCGTGGCGCGGTTTTGTCTGCCTGCCCGACGCGGGCCAGGCGATACTGGAAGATGTAAATTTTGCCGCCAGCCGGTGTCACCTTGAGGCCGAAGCCTTTGATGGTTTCCTTCCCGCCGTCGTCCCACACCACATACTCAGCTTCGGCTGGCTTTGCTGCGTCAACGGTGCGCTTTGTGATTGGTGCCTTTGCCATCTCTGATACCCACGCTATCTATAGGCATCAGATAGGCATCAGATTGAATCATATCAAGGATGATTTGTGATGGTCAGTGATTATAGAAGTAGCTTAAATAATAGGGTTATTGTAGCACGGCTTTGCGCTGCCCGCTTTTAAACCTCTAATTCCTAATCTGAGGAGCGTGGGTTCGAATCCCGTCGGGTGCACCATTTTTTTATCAAAATTGGCATTTCTGCATTTTGATATCTGAGCTTGGCGAAATGAGATTTCCGCCAAAGCGCTATTGGTGCCTCGGCAATCCATGAAAATACACCCGATCGGCCAAATCAGGCGGTCACTCACGATCATCGGGAATTCGCGACGGCCAATCGTCGCTCCGGCGGTTCATCAAGGGGGGAATGGCTTGCAAAATACCACGCAGACCCGCATCCTGCGCCTGAATAGGGCCGGATCACCGGTCTGTCTTGGAAATGTCGGTTCAACATTTCAGGGAGAGCGTGGCGATGCTCGATTCGATCAGCTTCCAGAAGAACATCATCGGCATCATGACAACGGTGTGCGATTATCAATATGGCGTTATCGGCAAACGCGAGCCGACCAAGACGAAGAAGACCGGGTACAGCACGTTCAAGATTATGGACGATCAATATCCGGTTGAACTCATTTATCAGAACCACGATCTCTATCTGGAAGGCTGGCGCAACCGGGACCAGCAGGTCTTTATTCACAAAAACAGCGGCTATGACATCCGCGCCCACCAGAAATTCAAGTTCGGAAATGAGTATGGCGAACTGGAGTTCGACCGGAGCGTGCCGGGGCGGATCAATCTGGGCGCCCTGCATGGCGCGTTGGGCAATGCCTGGCATGGCCGCGTTTCGACCGGGCCTGACCATGAGCATAAGCGCACATTCGCCCTGCTGGCGATTGGTTTTTCCGAGGCCGTGCGCTTTACCGATGTCATGCTTCAGATCATCAACGATGAGCCGATCACGGACCTCGACTGGGACAAGCATACGAACCAGTGGGCCGTGCAGGTCGTCAAAGGCTGAGCGAGGCTGGGCCGGAGCGGCCGACGACAGTTTTACGGGCAATGCGCGCTTCATGCTCGGCAAGGAGGTCGAGAATGCGCGTCTGTATCGGCTGACCAACGGGCAGATGGCACGTTTGCCGCCGTTTTTCCCCAAGAGCCATGGCAAGGTCGACATAATGCCCTGAATGATCCTCGGATGGGGGTTGCTTGCCACGAAATTTCTGCGATGCGGGCGCCCATGCGGGCATTTACGTAAACCCGCTCTTGGAAATTTCGGGGGGGATGGGTGCTGTGAAAAAACTATGGGAATCTTGTGGCGATTTTCTCGTTCTCCTGATGATAAACATACGCGTCTATCTTCGACACCCCATGTGGATGGCACGAACGGCCTATCGGCAGCGAACCATTCCCAACATAGCCGTTCCGACCCGGTTTCGTGAAAAGCGCATTTGGCGTCTGATCTTCGATCAAAACCCGTTGTTTCATCTCTTTGGCGATAAAATGGCCGCCAAGGAATGGATGAAGGAGCGCGCGCCCGGCCTTGATGCTGCTCGCACTCTGTGGTCGGTGACGTCGGTCTCCGAACTGCCGCACGACGCCCTGCGCGCAGGGGTTGTCGTCAAGGCAAACAGTGGATGCGATCAAAACATTTTCCTCGCTGCTGACCCTGAAGACCCTGATTCCATCAAGGATACAATGAGCGAATGGCTGCTTGCGCCCTACACCGAAAAGCACGGCGGGCGGTATTGGCCCAATCCCACGCAAAAAGTTTTCGGTGAAGAAGTCATTATCAACGAAAACGGCCCGCTGATCGATGTTAATTTCTTTTGCTGCGACGGTCAGGTCCATTTTGCGATCATTACAATCGGGGAAAAGACCGATGATGAGAGGATCGCCTACTTCACCGCAGACGGCCAGCGCATCATCTCGATCATGCATGAACCAGGTTACCAGCGCGACTGGCTCCCTCTCGATTTCGTGGTTCCGGTTGGCTACGCCGAGGCGGTCAAAGCAGCAGCGGACCTGTCTGTCGGGATTGATTTCATTCGCGTTGACCTCATGATTGCCAATAACAGGCCCTATGCCTGCGAAATGTCGCCGTTCCCCGGCTATGGCTACTATGATACCACGGCCTTGTACAAGAACTGGGTGAAATACTGGGATATCCGGCTTACCTGGTTCGTCCAGCAGCCCAAATATGGCTTCACGGAACGTTACCGCAAGGCATTGGGCAGGCGGCTCGGGGCAAATTGAAAGCGAGGGAAGCCGGGGGGCCGTGCTTTCCTTCAGGCAAAATGCCGAGGTGGTCCCGCCTGTCCGGGCAGGTCAGCAGCGTCATGTTCTTTTGGGGGGAGGGCGCAGTTGCATCGCTGATGCGATCCGCGCGGGATCGGGGGAAACTCCCGGCGGGTTGCTGCGGTGTTGGCGGGGCAGGGGCTCCTTGTGATCCAAGGGGCGCCAGAGCCGCTGTGACAGCATTCAACCTATTGAATATTCGGTTGCGTATTGAAGAATGGTTTCAAGTTGCAGTTGACCAGTTCATAGTATCTTTTCATCAGACTTTTCCCTTTGTCGGAGAGTATGATGTAGGTGATGCGATGATCTGATTTTCCGCGTATCCGCTTAATAAGATCATGAATTTCAAGCAAATCGATGTATCGTAGAGCGGTTGTTGGCGGCACGCAGGCGGCGAAGCAAACGCTCTTGGTGCTCAAATTCTCACCTTCAAGATGGGCGCGGAACAATTCCAGCAATATGTCCCATGATGGTTCGGAAAAAATTGCCTGATCAAATATCTTTTCACGAAATCTGCGAATTTTATATTGGTATTTTATGAAGTTAAGCACACGAGCGTCATCGCAATCCGATCGCTCATTTATCTTTCCGTCATCATCGGGATCATCTTCGGCGTTGGGTGCCTCAGAAAAATCCTTTGCTTCGCTGACAACTTGAAAGAGAATATCAACAAGTTTTTCCAAATCGACGAGTTTTCTTCTCCCTGGCATAAATGCTCCATTTTTTTGTTTTATGTATATTTAAACACGGAACATAAATAGAAGCGTGGTTTCGACATGGCCGGCACGTATTTCAGGCATGCGACTGGATCGGTGTCATCCCTCCGCGTCGGCCATGGCAAGGAGGTAGCCTTGGCCGGAGTTGGAAACGATGCTGACGTTTTGCCTCAGCTTGCGGCGCAAACCGCTGATCAGCACGCGCAGGCTGTTCACACTTGCAGGTTCGTGCGTCGCGCTGATGCTGTTGGCCAGAGTGCGCAAGGATACCGGCCTGCCCATGCCTTCCAGCAGCGTCGTCAAGACGGCCTCCTCACGCAAGGTCAACACACGGTCATCGCAAAGGCTGTCGATTTGCGCGACGAGATCGGCTTTCTTCCTCTCGCGCAGCATGCTGGCCTGATATCGGGCCCATATGGCGCGGATGCGGGCGATCCCCTCATGCGGTGAAATCCGTTCGATATCGATTGCATCGTCAAACCCGCCGGAGACGATCTGTGCGCGCCGCGACGGCGTGCTGTCGGTCAGCAGCACAATCTTCATCCGGCCGCGCAGCAGCGCCATGTTCAATTTGAGCAGCCGCGTTGCCCGCCGGATATCGTTGCACCCCACGATCAAGCCGTCAAAATCGTCCTGCGCTATCGAGAGAAAGCGCGTTGCGTTTTCCGCATAGTCGAAGGTCTCGAAACCTTCGAACACCTGCGCCAGCCATTCATGGCGTTTGGCGCGCGCGGGATCGCTGAAGGACAGATAGCGGATGCTCATCTGGTTGGCGCCGATGACCGTGCTTGCCCCATTGGCCAAATGGCTTTCTGCGCCCGCTAACGCACTCACTGTTTTCATGAGAGATGCGGGCATCACCACGCACTCCGAGCCAGATCGGTCGACATCATCCATTACCCCCTATGTTTAAACCCTTATACACCGGGGGGAGATTTCTAAGCTTTAGGCTAAAAGGTTAACGTTAAAATTTTAACGGCGTTGGAATATACATTATATTTCTGACTGTTGTTGCGATACGGCTTAGCCGTCACGGGGTTGAAACAATCGGTATGCGCCCCGAATCGTAAACGGCGTTATTCCGCCGTCGCAACGATCCAACGCATAAAGGGCGCGCAGCCCACGGCCGTGACCCCCGCTTGTTGCGGGCGATGATGTCGGTTTAACCGCTGCAAAGAGGACGCGGCGCGTACCCCGTTAAGGGTGAGCCGCGGCGCAAACAGATCTGCGCGGACAGTCCCGGGCATGGTCGTTCACCATGCCGACCGCCTGCATGAAAGCATAGACCGTGACCGCCCCGACAAATTTGAAGCCACGCTTTTTCAGCGCCTTCGACAGGGTGAGGGATGCCGCATCGCTGGCGGGTATGGTCTCGCCATCGCCCATGCGCGGCATGCCCCCCACATGTTCCCAGACAAAGGCGGCGAAATCCTCGCCTTGCTCGATCATGCGCAGATAGGCGCGGGCATTGCCGATGGTGGCCTCGATTTTCGCGCGGGCACGGATGATGCCGGCGTCCTGCATCAGCGCATCGACTTTGGCCTGGTCATAGGCGGCGATCACCTTTGGGTCGAACCCGTCAAAGGCGCGTCGGAACCCTTCGCGTCGATGCAGAATGGTCCGCCATGACAGCCCGGCCTGAAACCCTTCCAGCATCAGCATTTCCCATAGGGCGCGGCCGTCGCGGATCGGAACGCCCCATTCGATGTCGTGGTAGGCTTCCATCAACGGGTCGCCCTCGGCCCAGCGGCAACGGTTGATCATTGCGGAAATTCCTCGATCAGAGTTTCGCCGGTGCGGCCGTAATAGACCACACGCCGCCCCGGAAAGGAGACAAGATAGCCTGCACAGCCCGCCTGCGCCACATGGCGGCTGAATTGGGCATAGGTATAGGCCGGATCGCCCGATTGCGCCCAGCGGATCTGACTTTTGATCCCCGCCGCGTCAAAGTTCGCCGCCACCGCGCCTCCTGTTGCGGGCAGCGGCAGGTCGAGACAGGCGCCGTCCTGCATATAGAAGGTCTGCGCGCCGCGCCGATAATCAACGGCATAGGCTTCAAAACCGACCTCGATCAGGCGCGCGACTATGGCGGGAAAGCTCAGCGAACCATCATGCGTGGCGGACCCGCAGGGCTCCCTGTGCTGCCTAGGGCCAGTTGGCCAAAGGGTCGGTTTCAATCGAAATGCTGGGCGTGCCTTGGCGCACCACGCTGCGCGGGGCGACCGATTTGGTCAGCCAGACATTGCCGCCGATCGCGCTGCCCGCGCCGATGGTGATACGGCCAAGGATCGTCGCGCCCGCATAGATCACTACATCATCCTCGATCACCGGATGGCGCGGCGTGTTGATCAGATGGCCATTGTCATCCGAGGCAAAGCTGCGCGCACCCAGCGTCACGGCCTGATACAGGCGGACGCGTTTGCCGATGATCGCGGTCTGGCCGATGACGACGCCTGTGCCGTGGTCGATGAAAAAGCTCTCGTCGATGGTGGCGCCGGGGTGGATGTCGATGCCGGTGCGCGAATGGGCGATTTCGGTGATGATCCGCGCCACCAGCGGCGCGCCCTGCCGATAAAGTACATGGGCGATGCGGTAATGCAGCATCGCGGTCAGCGATGGGTAGCAGAGCAGGACCTCGTCCACTGTGCGCGCGGCCGGATCGCCGGCAAAGGCGGCCTCCAGATCGGTGTCGAGCAGGCGGCGCACTTCGGGCAGGCCGTGGGCCAGCGTCGCCACGATGGCATTGGCCCGCTCATGGATCTCGGCCTCGTTTTGCGCGCGGCCCGCGTGCAGCTCCATGCGGATCTGCGCCGCCAGATCGGGCAGGGCGCGGCGCAGCGAGGCGATGACAAATGCATCCTCGGTGTCCAGCGTCAGACCGCGCGGGCCAAGGCGCATCGGAAACAGCGCCGAGGCCAGATTGTCCAGAATCTGCCCCAGCGCCAGACGCGAGGGAAACCCGTGTGCGCCATAGGCCGAATCGTGATCCTGCGACAATCGCCACTGATGCCGCCGCCCGCGCAGCGCATCGGCCAGTACGGCCAGATCCACCAAAGGCGGCTCAGAGCCCAAGGCGTTGCCAGAATTCTGAAGCACTGATGCGTCGGCCTGCGGCGAGGGAAAGTGGGTCATGCGATGATCCGGTAGGCCGCCACGAGGGATGCGGCAAGGGCGTACCTGCCGAATGGCGGAGAGGGGCTGGGCGGGGGCGGGATACGGCAATCGACATTTCACATCATCCTGTCTGTGCAACAAAGCACGAGACAGGGAGCGGAAAAACGCGCCGTCAGCCTCGTGCCGCTTTAGCCTTTGGTGACGCGGAGCAAGCTGACACGAAGGATCAAAAGCCGCGGCCCGGCGGGGGAGGGAGGGAAGAACCCCGCCGGACGCTCAAAGCTCTACTGAATGAGTTGAGATTTATCCAGCAACGCTTGTTTCGCGCAGGCTAAGAAAAACTTGGGCCCATCCACTGCGCCCTTGGGCTATCGACGTATCGCGTTCTCCGCTCTACGCATAGTGGCGGCAAGGCCAGCGCCAAAGGCCCAACTTTTTGATAAAAGCGGACCAGGATGCAAACCCAAGAGCAATCAGCCCGCCCATGGCCCTCGGCCCCCCGCGCATGGTGGGGGGGTGTTGTGCTGATGCTGGCCAACACGCTGGCCTTTGTCGATCGTCAGGCGTTGGCGTTGCTGGTTCAGCCGATCAAGCAGGATCTGGGCCTGTCCGACACCGCGATCAGCCTGCTCTACGGCCTGTCTTTCACGCTGTTTTACGTTGCGGTGGGCCTGCCCGTTGCCCGGCTGGCCGACCGGACCAATCGACGCAACATCGTGGCGGGCGCGATTCTGGTGTGGAGCATCGCCACCAGCCTTTGCGGTTTGGCGCGCAGCTTTGCCGTGCTGCTGGCCGCGCGGGTGGGCGTCGGCGCTGGAGAGGGCGGGCTCACGCCTTCGGCACTCTCGCTGCTGGCCGATTATTTCCCCAAGGAGCGGCTGCCGCTGGCCATATCGATGTATCAGATGGGCATTTATCTGGGCAATGCGCTGGCGCTGGTGATCGGGGGCTTGGTGTTTACCCATATCCATCCATCCGCGGTCATCCTCGTGCCGCTGGCGGGCGCGATGAAGGGGTGGCAACTGGTGTTCCTGCTGCTGGGCTTGCCGGGCGTGGTGTTGGCGGCATTGGCCCTGTCGATCCCCGAACCTGTGCGTCAGGGGCCGGGCGCCGGAGTGCCGCGCGCCTCTCTTTCGCAATTCTTTGCCCATATCGGCGCGCGCCGCCGGGCCTATGTCGGCATCATGCTGGGCTTTGCGCTGATGATCCTGGTCGGCAATGGCACGGCGGTCTGGATTCCGGCCTTTTTCGAACGCACCCATGGCTGGACCACGGCGGGCGTGGGGCGCATCCTTGGGCCGATTGTCTTTGTCTGCGGCGCGGCGGGCGCGTTGACGGGGGGCTTTGTGGCCACCGCGCTGCGGCGCAGGGGCGTGGCGCACGGCCATCTGGCCGCAGCCCTGTTCGGCTTTTGCATGCTGGTGCCGATCAGCATCGGCTTCCCCCTGATGCCCAACCCCGATGGCGCGCTGGCGCTGGTGGGGGCGATGAACTTCTTTGCGGCCTTCACTTTTGGCGGCGGCCTGGCCGCGTTGCAGGAATTGACGCCCAACCGGATGCGCGCGCTGATGTCGGGCGCCTATATGCTGATGGCCAATCTGATCGGCGGCGCGCTTGGCCCCACGCTCATTGCGCTGGTCACCGATTACGGGTTGCGCGATGCCCGATCGCTCAACCTTGCGATGTCGCTGGTTTGCGCGGTGGTCTCGCCGCTGGCGTTGGCGCTGCTGTGGATGGGGATGCGCGATTACCGGCGCATCCTGTCGGGCGCATGATGCCTCAGGTGCTCTCGCGCTGGACGATCTGATAGGGGTGCCATTGGATGGTAAAGGGGCGCTCGGCCTCACCATCGCGATGGCGTTCGACGAGCCAGTTGGTGGCCTGCGCGGCCATCAGGTCGATATCCTGACGCACGGTGGTCAACGGGGGCCAGATCTTGACCGCGATGGGCGTATCGTCAAACCCGGCCACGGCAATATCGAGCGGGATGCGCAAACCCCGGCGATGGGCGGAAAGCATGACGCCTGCGGCCATATCGTCATTACAGGCAAAGATCGCATCGGGTCGGCGGTCTTTGTCCAGCAGGGCGGCGCCCGCCGCCAGGCCCGATTCAAACGTGAAATCTCCCTGCACGACCAGGGTTTGATCCACCGCCATCCCCCGCGCCGCCAAAGCCGCGCCATAGCCCTCGAACCGCGCCTTGCTGGAGGCATGGGCCGCCGAGCCCAACACGAAGGCGATCCGCCGATAGCCCCGCTCCAGCAGGTGGTCGGTCATCGCCATGGCCGCGCCATGCTCGTCAATGCCCACCACATCCATGTCATTCAATTCCCGCCCGCAGGCAATCGTGGCCACCGGCACGCCCAGCCGGGCCATATCGGGGTTGCCCGAGAGCATTTCATTATAGGGCGGGGCCAGCAGGATCGCGCTCGCCCCGCTGCGCACCAGGGATTTCACGGCCTCCATCGCCGCCTCGGCGTTCAGATCATCGCATTTGCGGATGATGATCTGGGCGCCCGCGCGGGCGGCGGCGCTCAACGTGCCCACCAGCATGGCGCAAAGAAAGGCATTTTGCGCATTGCGATAGACGATGCCGATCCGGGGCGCGCGCGCGCTGGCCAAAGAGCGCGCGGCGGCATTGGGGATATAGCCCAATTGCTCGACCGCCTGCAAAACGGACGCCCGCGTTGCCGCGCGCACGCTTTTGGTGCCGTTGAGCACATGCGACACGGTCATCGCGCTGACCCCGGCGGCATCGGCCACCGACTGGATGGTGATGCTCTGGCGGGAACGTCGGGACCGGGCAGGCGTGGGATTGGGCATGATCGGCAACGGTCCATTCCAGAGCTGGCAGGCCAACTCATACCTGCACTCGATTGCAAAGCCAAGGTCCGGCGATGGCTTCTTATCAGGCGTGATGCTTATGATATTTGCCTATTGCGGCAAGCTGTCGCAGGACATGCAGACGCCGCCACCGAATATGGAACTGGTTTGATGATGCTGTTTTCCCCTCCGGCCCCGATTGTTGCGCAAACTTCTGAAGGCATGGGTTTTCCTGTCCGCCGCCTGTTTTGCATCGGGCGCAATTATGCCGCCCATGCCCGCGAAATGGGCTCTGACCCGACGCGCGAACCGCCGTTCTTTTTCACCAAATGGGCCGAAGCGGTGGTGCCCGGCGGCGGCACGATTGCCTATCCGCCCGAAACTGCCAATTATCATTATGAGGCCGAACTGGTCGTGGCGATCGGCAAGGGTGGGCGCGATATTGCCCCGGCCGATGCCGCATCGCACATCTATGGCTATGCCGCCGGTCTCGACATGACCCGCCGCGATCTGCAATTTGCCGCGCGCGACAAGGGCCGCCCGTGGGACACCGGCAAGAATGTCGAGCAATCCGCGCCGCTCGGTATCATCCATCCGGCATCGGCAACCGGCGCCTTGGTGTCCGGTCGCATTACCCTGACGCTGAATGGCCAGATCAGGCAGGATGGCGATCTGTCCGACATGATCTGGAGCGTGGATGAGGTCATCGCCTATGTCTCACGCTTCTATCGGCTGGAGCCGGGCGACCTGATCTACACCGGAACGCCGGCGGGCGTGGGCGCGGTGGTGCCCGGCGATGAGATCGTGGTGACGATCGCGGGATTGAGCCCCTGCGCGGTCAAGGTCGGGCCAAAGGCCGATGTCTGAGCCGCTGCTGCACGGCTATTTCCGCTCCAGCGCATCCTATCGGGTGCGCATTGCGCTGGCGCTCAAGGGCATCGTCTATGACAATGCGACCTACAGCCTGCGCGAAGGGGAGCAGCGCTCGCCCGAATTTCTGGCAATCAATCCGCAAGGGCTGGTGCCCGCGCTGGACATCGACGGGGCGGTGCTGACGCAGAGCCTGGCGATTATCGAATATCTTGATGAGACCCATGGCGGCCCGCCGCTGCTGCCCACCGATCCGTTGATGCGCGCCCATGTGCGTGCGGCGGCGCAGGTGATTGCGGTGGATATCCACCCGGTCCAGAATCTCAAAATATTGGGTCGGGTTCAGGCGCTGGGCGGGGATGCCAACGCATGGGCCGCGCGCGTGATCGAGGAAGGCTTTGCCGCCTTCGACACGCTGATCGCGCCCCATTCGGGCCGGTTCTGCTTTGGCGATACGGTGACTTTGGCCGACATTTGCCTTGTCCCGCAATTGGTCAACGCGCGGCGGTTTGGCGTTGATGCCATCCCGGAGCGCCTGTTGGCGATTGAGGCGCAATGCCTGGCTCTGCCCGCCTTTGACGCGGCCCGCCCGGAAAACCAGCCCGACGCATTTTGACGAGCATAGCGTTGATGTGAAAAGGGCCGCTGTCTCCGGCGGCCCTTTCGTCAGTGGTTATGCCGAGGCGTTTTCGCGGCAAGGCCCCGATATTTGACCGCCATTTCCAGCACGGCGCCTTCGCCCATCTGCCCGGTCTTTTCGCGATAAAGCTCCTCCCAGGGCGTGTTGCTGGGCGGAACCGGGGGCAGGGGTTCGGCGCGGCGGCGGGCGATTTCCTCGTCCGACACCAGCGCGTTGCAGGCGCCCTTGACCACATCGATGCGGATGATGTCGCCCGTGCGCAGCCATGACAGACCGCCGCCCACCGCGCTTTCGGGCGAGCAATTGAGGATCGAGGGACTGTCCGATGTGCCCGACTGGCGCCCGTCGCCCAGCGTCGGCAGCCATTGCACCCCGCGCTGGATCAGCGCGGCGGGGGGCTGCATATTGACCACCTCGGCGCTGCCCGGCCAGCCTTGCGGCCCCGCGCCGCGCATCACGAGGATGCAGTTTTCGTCGATGTTGAGCGCAGGATCATCGATCCGGTGGTGATAATCATCGCCCCCTTCAAACACCACCGCGCGCGCTTCAAACGTGCCGGGGTTTTCGGGGTGGGACAGATAGCGGGCGCGGAATTCCTCGGAAATCACGCTGGTCTTCATGATGCCGAAATCGAACAGGTTGCCCGACAATACGAGGAAGCCCGCCTTTTCCTTCAAAGGCTCGGCAAAGGGGCGGATGACCTCGCGGTCGCGGGCGGGGCGTGCGCCCACGTTGGCTGCTACCGTCTCGCCCGTCACGCTCAGGCAATCGCCGTCCAGCACGCCCTGTTGCAGCAATTCCCACATCACCGAGGGCACGCCGCCCGCGCGATGGAACCGCTCGCCAAGGAAGCGGCCCGCCGGCTGCATATCGACGATCAGCGGCAGATCATAGCCATGCTCCATCCAGTCGGCGGCGGTGATCTCCACGCCCGCATGGCGCGCCATGGCGACGATATGGGGCTGGGCATTGCTCGACCCGCCGATGGCCGTGACGACGCGGATGGCGTTGAGGAAACTCTCGCGCGTCAGGATTTTCGATGGACGCAGGTCCTCATGGGCCATTTCGACAATGCGGCGGCCGGTTTCATAGGCAATCTGGCCGCGCTCGCGATAGGGCGCAGGGATCGCCGCGCATCCCGGCAGCGACAGGCCAAGCGCCTCGGCCACGGCATTCATGGTCGAGGCCGTGCCCATCGTGTTGCAATGGCCCGCCGAAGGGGCGGAATCGCAGGCGCGCTGAAGGAACTCCTCCTCGTCGATCTCGCCCGCCGCCAGCTTGCGGCGGCTGCGCCAGATGACCGTGCCCGAGCCGACCAGATCGCCTTCATGCCACCCGTCGAGCATCGGCCCGCCCGACAGGACGATGGCGGGAATATCCACCGTGCTGGCCGCCATCACCTGGCTTGGCGTGGTCTTGTCGCAGCCGGTGGTCAGCACCACCGCGTCGATCGGATAGCCGTAGAGGATTTCGACCAGCCCCAGATAGGCCAGATTGCGATCCAGCGCGGCGGTGGGGCGGCGACAGTTTTCAAAAATCGGGTGGACCGGAAACTCCATACAGATCCCGCCCGCATCGCGGATGCCGTCGCGCACGCGCTTGGCCAGATCGAGGTGGATGCGGTTGCAGGGCGAGAGATCGCTGCCGCTCTGCGCGATGCCGATGATCGGGCGGCCCGAACGCAATTCATCGGGCGTGATCCCGTAATTCATGAAGCGTTCCAGATAGAGCGCTACCATATCCGAGCGCGCCGGATCGGCAAACCAGTCCTGCGAACGGAAACGGCGCGAGGTATTTTCGGTCATCAATCTGTCTCCCTCGGGTCTTCCCTAGCGTCTCATACCCGCGATGCCAGTGAAATCCCGCCTCGCTGTCAAAACCACTTGACAGAGAGGCGGTTTGCATGATGGTAGCGCTATCAAATTTTGTCAACGCTGCGCCTCCGCGTTCGGCGTCATAAATCCGTATGGAGAGAAAATGTCTGGGAAGTCTTCCTTCGCGGCTCTGCTGCCCGCCGATTGGCGTGGCGGCCGTTTCCTTGGCCGGGTGCAGTTGCCCGAAGGGCCCACGCCAATTCTGGTCGAGGGCGGGATTGCCTATGATATGTCGGGCGTGGCGCCCACGGTTTCGCAACTGGTCGAGGCGCTGCCGCTTCATTCCGGGGCGGGGCGCGCGCTCGGGCCGCTGGATGAACTCGATGCGCCCTGGCTCAGCCCGGTCGACCTTCAGGTCATCAAGGCCTGCGGCGTCACCTTTGCCACCAGCACGCTGGAGCGTGTGATCGAGGAGCGCGCGCGCGGCGATGCGGGCAAGGCGCTGGACATCCGCGCCCGCATTGAGGAGCGCGTGGGCGGCTCGATCCGCTCGGTCGTGCCCGGTTCGGCCGAGGCCGAGGCGCTCAAGGAATTGCTGATCGCCGATGGCCTGTGGTCGCAATATCTCGAAGTTGCCATCGGGCCTTACGCCGAAGTTTTCACCAAGGCGCCGGTGCTGGCCACGGTCGGCGCGCTGGCCGAGGTGGGCGTGCGCAGCGACAGCACATGGAACAACCCCGAGCCCGAAGTCGTGCTGCTGGTCGATGCGGGCGGCAAGGCCGTGGGCGCTTGCCTTGGCAATGACGTCAACCTGCGCGATATTGAAGGGCGCAGCGCGCTCTTGCTGGGCAAGGCCAAGGACAATAACGCCTCCTGCTCGCTCGGCCCGCTGGTGCGCCTGTTTGACGACAGTTTTTCGATCGACGATGTACGTAATGCCGAGGTCGATCTGCTGATCGAGGGGTCGGAGGGCTATCGCCTTGAGGGCCATTCCAGCATGCGCGAAATCAGCCGCGATCCGCTCGATCTGGTGCGCCAGACCTTGAGCGAGCATCAGTATCCCGATGGTTTCACGCTGTTCCTCGGCACTCTGTTTGCACCCACGCAGGACCGCGACGATCCGGGCCGGGGCTTTACGCACAAGGTGGGCGATGTGGTGACGATCTCTACCCCCAAGCTGGGCAAGCTGGTCAACACCGTGGCCACCAGCAAGGAAGCCCAGCCCTGGACGCAGGGCATTGCCGCATTTTACGCCAATCTGGCCGCTCGCGGCCTGTTGGGAGCCAAGGCATGAGCGGTGTTGAGACGGGCCGGGCGATCTATCCCAGCCTTGCGGGAAAACGCGTTTTTATCAGCGGTGGCGCCAGCGGCATCGGTGAAGGCTTTGTCGAAGCCTTTGCCGCGCAGGGCGCGAAAGTGGCCTTTTGCGATATTGCCAAAGAGGCGGGCGAGGCGGTTGCCGCGCGCGTCGGGGCCGACTTCTTCGCCTGCGATCTGACCGATATCGAGGCTGTTCAATCGATGATGGCGCGGGTTGAGGAAACTCTGGGCGGCATCGACGTGGTGCTCAACAATGCCGCCAATGACGACCGGCATGGCGTCGCCGACGTGACCCCGGCCTATTGGGACGAGCGCATGGCGGTCAATCTGCGCCATCAATTCTTTGTGGCGCAGGCCGCCGTGCCCTCGATGAAGCGTTCGGGCGGCGGGGCGATCATCAATCTCGGGTCGATCAGCTGGCATCTGGGCCTCAACGATCTGGTGGTCTATCAGACCGCCAAGGCCGCCATCGAGGGCATGACGCGCGGTTTGGCCCGCGAATTGGGCCGCGACAATATCCGCGTCACCAGCATCATCCCCGGCAATGTCAAAACCCCGCGTCAGGAGCAATGGTACACGCCCGAAGGCGAGGCCGAGATCGTCGCGGCGCAATGCCTGAATGGCCGCCTCTTGCCGCATGATGTTGCGGCGCTGGCGCTGTTTCTGGCCTCCGATGATGCGCGGTTGATTACGGGCCATGAATATTGGGTCGATGCGGGGTGGCGATAATGGCGCCGCAATCGGTCTGGGCGCTGGGCGCCACGCTGGGCGAAGGCCCGGTCTGGGTGGAGCGCGACGGTGCGCTCTGGTTTGTCGACATCAAGGCACCGGCCATTCACCGCTTCACCCCCGCCACGGGCGAGCAGCGCGCATGGGCCGCGCCTGCGCAGGTCGGCTGGGTGCTTCCCAGCGCGCGCGGCGACATGATCGCCGGATTGCAGACCGGCGTGCATCGCTTTGATCCGGCCACGGGCGCCTTTTCGCTGCTGGTTGCGCCCGAGGCGCATCTGCCGGGCAACCGCCTGAACGATGCCACGGTTGCCGCCGATGGCGCGATCTGGCTGGGCTCGATGGATGATGGTGAGACGGCCGAGACGGGGCGCTTCTATCGCCTCGACGGCGCGGGATGCGTCGATACCGGGCTGCCGCCAGTGTCGATCACCAATGGCCCGGCCTTCTCGCCCGATGGGGCCACGCTCTATCACCACGACACGCTGGGCCGCAAAGTCTGGGCCAGCACGGTCGAGGAGGGGCGGGTGGTCGCCACGCGCCTGTTTGCGGAGATTGACGAGGGCTATCCCGATGGCCCCTGCGTCGATGCCGAGGGTTGCCTCTGGGTCAGTCTTTTCGCGGGCTGGGGCGTGCAGCGCTATGATCCCAGCGGGGCGTTGATGCAGACCATCCGTTTTCCGGTGGCCAATATCACCAAGATCGCGTTTGGCGGGCCGGATTTGCGCACCGCTTATGCAACGACCGCCGCCAAGGGCCTTTCGAGCGAGGAACGCGCGCAGCAGCCTTTGGCAGGCGCGCTGTTCGCCTTTGATCCGGGCGTGGCGGGCATAACGGGCGTTCTGGCCCAAGTATAAGAATTTACGGGAGAGTGAGGATGCAGGAGCAAGCAGAAGGCCCCGTCAATTCGGGGTTGATCGCCATGATCGTGGCCGTGGCCACGATCGGCGGCTTTATGTTCGGTTATGATTCAGGCGTGATCAACGGCACGCAAAAAGGGCTGGAGGCCGCCTTTGACCTCGGCAAGGTCGGCATCGGCATCAATGTCGGGGCGATCCTCGTTGGCTCATCGGTTGGCGCATTTGGCGCGGGGCGACTGGCGGACCGGATCGGGCGGCGCGGGGTGATGAAACTGGCCGCCGTGCTGTTTTTGATCAGCGCGCTGATTGCCGGGGCGGCGGGCTCGTCGCTGGTGTTCATTCTGGCGCGTATCATCGGCGGCCTTGGCGTGGGCGCGGCCAGCGTCATTTCGCCGGTCTACATTTCCGAGGTCGTGCCCGCCCATGTGCGCGGCCGCCTTTCCAGCGTGCAGCAGGTGATGATCATCACCGGCCTGACCGGGGCCTTCGTCGTCAACTATATCCTTGCACAGGTGGCGGGCGATTCCACCGCGATCCTGTGGGCGGATCAGCCCGCGTGGCGCTGGATGTTCTGGCTTCAGGCGCTGCCTGCGGCGATCTATTTCGTCGCGCTGATGTTTATCCCGGAAAGCCCGCGCTATCTTGTCGCGCGCGGTGACGAAGCGGGTGCGCAGGCCGTGCTGACCCGCCTGTTCGACGGCGATGTGGCGCGCCGCATGGTGGGCGAAATTCGCGCCAGCCTGGCCGCCGACCATCATCGCCCGCGCCTGTCCGACCTGATCGACAAGGCCACCGGGCGCATCCGTCCTATCGTGTGGACGGGCATCGGTCTGGCCGTGTTCCAGCAACTCGTGGGCATCAACGTTGTGTTCTATTACGGCGCGACCCTGTGGCAGGCGGTAGGTTTTTCCGAAAGCTATTCCTTGCAGATCAACATTCTGTCGGGCGTTGTTTCGATTGCGGGTTGCCTTGCCGCGCTGATGCTGGTCGATCGGGTGGGGCGCAAGCCGCTGCTGCTGGTCGGCTCGGCGGGCATGGCGGTGACGCTGGGCGTGGTGGCCTGGGCCTTTTCCACCGCCATTCACGGCGCCGATGGTTCGGTCAGCCTGCCGGGGCATAATGGCGTGATCGCGCTGCTGGCGGCCAATGCCTATGTCGTGTTTTTCAACATGAGCTGGGGCCCGATCATGTGGGTCATGCTGGGCGAAATGTTCCCCAACCAGATCCGGGGCTCGGGGCTGGCGGTGTCGGGCTTTGCGCAGTGGATCGCCAATGCGGCCATCTCGGTCAGCTTCCCTGCGCTGGTCGTTTCGCCGGGGCTGGCGATTGCCTATACCGGCTATGCGCTGGCGGCGGCGGTGTCCTTCTTCTTTGTCCGCGCCATGGTGCGCGAAACCAAGGGCGTCAGTCTGGAGCAGATGGAAGGCTGAACGAAAAACGGGGGCTTGGCGGCCCCCGTTTCTTTATGTTTCAATGTGTCTATCGGCCTTACCAATTCCACATGGTGCCATCTTCGAGCCTTGCGACGGGGAGGTAGGCTGGCTTGTAAGGATACTTGGCGGCGAGGGCCTCGTCGATATCGACGCCGTGGCCGGGCGTGTCGCCGACATAGAGCATGCCCTTGTCGAAGGTGTAATCGTGGGGGAAAACCTCGTCGGTTTCGGGCGTGTGGCGCATGTATTCCTGAATGCCGAAATTGGGCACCCAGGTGTCGAAATGCAGCGCGGTGCCCATGGTCACGGGCGAAAGGTCGGTGGCGCCGTGGCAACCGGTGCGGACCTGATACATGCTGGCCAGATCAGCGATGCGGCGCAGATGGGTGATGCCGCCGGCGCCCACGATGGTCGCGCGGATATAGTCGATGAGCTGGTTCTGGATCAGGTCCTTGGCGTCCCAGATCGTGTTGAAAATCTCGCCCACGGCCAGCGGCGTCGTGGTGTGCTGACGGATCAGCTTGAAGGCTTCCTGATTTTCCGCAGGCGTCACGTCTTCGAGCCAGAACAGCGAGTAAGGCTCCAAAGCCTTGCCCAGTTGCGCGGCCTCGGTCGGGCTGTAGCGGTGGTGGCCGTCGTGGAGCAGGTGGTGGTCGAAACCATAGGTCTCGCGCAGCTTTTCAAACAGTTTCGGCACGTAATTCAGCGCCTTGCGCGTGTCCCAACCCGTTACAGAGGGCAGCGCCGCATCGGCCGGTTCATAGAACAGCTTGCCCCGGCCCACGCCATAGGCGTCCTTGATGCCCGGCACGCCGGTCTGGGCGCGGATCGCCTTATAGCCCATGTCGATATACTGACCAACCGCATCGACGGTCTCGGCAATGTCGGAGCCATTGGCATGACCATAGACCATCACGCCGTCGCGGCTGCGCCCGCCGAGGAGTTGGTAGAGCGGCATGCCCGCCATCTTGGCCTTGATGTCCCACAGCGCGACGTCCACGGCGGCAATCGCGCGCATCGTGACCGGCCCGCGGCGCCAATACGCCCCGCGATAGAGATATTGCCAGATATCCTCCGAATTGCGCGGGTCCATACCGATAAGGCACGGAATCACATGGTCTTCCAGATAGCTGACAACCGCCTTTTCGCGGCCGTTGAGCGTGGCATCGCCAATGCCGTACACACCCTGATCGGTCTCGATCTTGAGCGTGACAAAGTTGCGACCCGGGCAGGTGACGATAACGCGGGCGGAGGTGATTTTCATGGGTTGGTCCTCACGGGGATCTGTTCCCGAATTGGTCTGCTTGTGCTAGAGAAGACTCTTGACCAATTTGAGTTGGCCTGTCAATTTCTAATTAAGCGGTAAGGCCATTTCGCGGAGATGCCAGATGAGTGATACAAATCCCGCGCAGGAGCGCCTCTATCAGGACCTTGCCCGGCGGTTGATGGATGAACTGATCAGCGGCCGTTATGAAGTGGGCGATCGTCTGCCCGCCGAGCGCGAATTGTCCGCGCAATTCAACGTCTCGCGCCCCACCGTGCGCGAGGCGGTGATCGCGCTGGAGGTGCAGGGGCTGGTCGAGGTGCGCGTGGGTTCGGGCGCCTATGTGCGGCGCCTGCCGGGCAAGGGCGACATTCCCGGCTTCAACATTTCCGCCTTCGAACTGACCGAAGCGCGCCTGTTGTTCGAGGGTGAGGCCGCCGCGCTGGCCGCGACCACGATCACCGAGGAAGGTCTGGCAGAATTGACCGCATTGGTCGAGGAGATCGAGCGCGAGAACAGCAACCCCCACGGCACGGAAAAGGCCGATCGCGCGTTTCACCTCGCCATCGCGCGCGCCACGCGTAACGCCGCCGTGGCCGAGGCGGTCGAGCGGCTATGGTCCTTGCGCGCGGATTCCCCCGAAAGCGCGCTGCTGCACGAAAAGGCCCGCAGCGCCAACATCAAGCCCGTGGTCGAGGAGCACACCGCCGTCCTCGAAGCCCTGCGCGCCCGCGACCCGGCCGCTGCCCGCGCCGCCATGCGCACCCATCTGGCCTCCGTCCTCGACAGCCTCCTCTTCGCCACCGAAGAAAAAGCCATCGCCGAAGCCAGACGCGCATCCCAAGCACGCAGGGACCGATATACCAAAGCTACCAGTTAAACGCGCCAGCCGATCGCCGCGCTGACATCGTCGGCGCATTGCTTGACCTTGTCGGCCAGTTCGGCCGCGATGTCGTCGGTGAGGTAGTGCGCGGCGCTGGCGATGCTGATGGCAACGCAAATGGCGCCCCGCGCATTGCGGACCGGGGCGGCAATCGAGCGCACCCCATCGCCCAATTCGCTGTCATGGCGGACCAGGCCCTCGTCCTTGTAGGCGCGCATGCGGTTCAGGAAATCATCCAGATCGGCCTCCGTCCCGCTGTCAGCATGGGCCTGTTTCCAAAGCTTTTTCCAGCTTGCCTCGCTGTCATCCAGCATCAGTGCCTTGCCAAGGCCTGTCTCGGCGATCGGGCGGCGGTCACCCGGCGCGGTGGCCACGCGCAGGCGCTGGCGCCCGGTTACCCGATCAAGGTGGCGTGACCAATTGCCCTCGCGATTGCCGATGAAAACGCAGAAACCGGTCTGGGTCGAAAGCGCCTCCATCCGGGGGCGGGCGATGCGGACATAGTCGGTCTGCTCGCTGGCCAAGACGCCCAGTTGCAGCAGTTTCGGCCCCAGCGCGAAGCCGTCGGGCGTGACGGCCAGATAGTCGCGCGTACGCAGCGCATGGGCCAGACGATGCGCGGTGGTGCGGTTCATCCCCAATTTGCGCGCCAGATCGACCGCGCGGATCGGCCCGTCGATCACCTCATCCAGAATGTCGAGCGCGCGCATCAGCGTTTGCGCACCTTTTACAGTGTTGCTGTCGGCGCCTTTATCTTCGGGGGCGGTCTCGTTGGTTTCATCGTCGGCCATGGCCTGCTTTTAGATCGTTTTGCCGCGAAAGCAATCAATGTGTGCGCAATGTGAAACGCGGGCGCGGTGTGCGCAAAATGCCACAAAGCGAGAATTTTACAAAAATCCGCTAGAAATCCCGCAATGTGAAATTTAAGTGCAATATATGCGTTGACGCGTCCATATATCGGACTTATCCATGGACCCAACGGGAAGTCGGGCGCTGTGTTCATCGCGCGCCCAGGCAAAGCCCGCAGACGGGATAATGGAGGATACTTTGGGGCAGATTTCAGCAGCACACTTGCGTCTGGCGGCTTCGGGGCTGGCGATCATCGTGGCGGGCATGACGGCGGGACTGGCCACCGGTGCGCAGGCCCAATCCACGACCGCCGCGCCTGCGAAAGGTGATGAGCAGGCGATTGTCGTTACCGGCTTTCGCACCTCGCTGGCCGCCGCGCTGAATGAAAAGCGCGCATCGGCCGCCGCGATCGACACGATCAAGGCCGAGGACGTGGGCAAGTTCCCTGACTCCAACCTTGCCGAATCCATGCAGCGTGTGCCGGGCATCGCGCTGGCTCGCGGCGATGGCGGCGAGGGCAAGAACATCTCGGTGCGCGGCCTCGGGCCGGGCTTTACCCGCGTTCGCCTCAACGGCATGGAGGGCACCGCACAGACCGGTTCGTCCGACATTTACGGTGCGGGCAACACCGGGCGCAGCTTTGACTTCAACGTCTTCCCGACCGAAATCTTTTCCGAACTGGCCGTGCGCAAGACGCCTTCGGCCGATGTCGAGGAGGGCTCGCTGGGCGCGACGGTGGACCTGAAGGCCCCCCATCCGCTTGATTTCAAAAAGAGCTTTGTCGCCACCATTTCGGCCAAGGGCGTGTGGAACGAGGTTAGCAAGAAGCTGGACCCGCGTGTCTCGGTGCTGCTCTCCAAGCAGAACGAGGAAGGCACATTCGGCGTCCTTGCCACCGCCAGTTACAGCCACCGCAACATCCGCGAGGTGGGCTATTCGGCGGTCAACATCCTGCCCACTTATGTCAACGGCGGCTTCTGTTCGCCGCTTGGCTATGCCCCGCAAAACCCGGCCACCAATGCGGCCAAGGGCACGGATGCGGCCAATTGCTCGACCGGCAATCCGCGCACGGGATCGACGGCGGCCTATAGCCTGATCCAGTCGATGACCGGGCCGTCGGGCCAGCCGGGCGGCGGCGTGTTCCTGCCGCGCATCCCGCGCTATCTTAACTCGCGCCAGGATGCCGAGCGGATGGGCGGTTCGCTGGCGCTGCAATGGCGGCCCGATGACAACACCGAAATCGCGTTTGATGCGCTCTTTTCCCGTTTCAAGGTAACGCGTTGGGACAATTACATCGACGCGCTTTCCTTTGCCCGCAACACCAGCAACAACGGGCAGCCGATGGTCTCGGTGGTCGATCTGTCGGTCAAGCCCAATGGCTCGCTGCTCTATGGTCTGTTCAACGGGGTGGACCTGCGCTCGGAAAGCCTGCGCGACAAATTCACCACCACTTTTGGTCAGGCCAATCTGAACATCCACCACAAATTCACCGATCATCTGACCATCGACATCATGGCCGGCTATTCACGCTCAATCTTTGACAATCCCGAGCGTTTGACGGTCAATCTCGATGCGATCGACACGCCGGGCTATGCGATTGATTTCCGCGGCGGCGGTTCAATTCCGGTCATCAAATATGGCATCGACGTGGCGAACCCGGCCAATTTCAATTATGCGCCGGGCCGTGCGGACGGCACGGTGCTGGGCAATTTCAACACGCGCAACTGGAAGGTGACCACCGACAATTATACGTTCGAGGCCAATTCCACCTATGAATTCAACGACGCCTTCAAGATCAAGGGCGGGGCGCAATATCGCCAGAGTGCGTTCAAGAACCGCGTGCTGGGCGTGGCCCCGGCCAATCAGGCGACCACGGCGCTGCCCGCCGGGGCCTCGGTGGCCGATTTCACCTATCAGATCACGGGGCTCAACAATCTGCTGATCCCCGGCGCCCTGCCCAGCTTCCTGGCCACCGATATTGACAAGTGGAAGCAAACGGTCGGCTTCAACAATTTCACCTTCTGCGGCGTGGAATGCGGCAATGGTTCGCCCGAAGTGCGCGAGGAGGAGGCATCAGCCTTCCTGATGGGCCAGTTCAACCTGCCCGATACGCTGCCGATCCCGATCCGGGGCGATGTCGGCGTGCGCTTTGTCAACACTTCGCAGCATACGGTCGGCTATATCCCCACGGCCGCTGCGGCCGGTGCGGCCTATCCCACTGTTGCGGTTCCGGCGATTGTGGATCGCTCCTATTCGGACTGGCTGCCATCGGCCAATCTGGTGCTGGAATTCACGCCGCACCTGCTGGGCCGCCTGTCCGCCGCCAAGGTGATGAGCCGACCGGAACTGGGCGTGTTGCCCTCGGGCGGGTCGGTCAATGCCGTCACGCGCACAGCCACCATCGGCAACCCCTATCTCGACCCCATCCGTGCGAGCACCTATGACGCGGCGCTGGAATGGTATTTCCGCCCCGGCTCGCTGCTTTCGGTCGCCTATTTCCACAAGGATATCAGCACCTATATCCAGTCGGTCAGCAGCCTTGTGCCCTATAACACGCTGGGCCTGCCCAATGCGCTGCTGACCGCGGCGGGTACGCAGCCGACCGATCTGTTCACCGTGACGCGCTCGGTCAACACCAAGGGTGGACCGCTCAATGGGGTCGAGGTCAATCTGCAATTGCCCTTCACCTTCCTGCGCGGCTTTGCGCGGGACTTTGGCTTGCTGGCCAATTACACCCATGTCTCGTCCAAGGTGAATTACGTGCTGCAATCGAGCGGGGGCGTGGCGACGCTTTCGACCACGGCCAATCTGGTCAACATGTCGCCCGATACGGCCAGCGGCACGCTCTATTACGAAAACCGCAAGTTCAGCATTCGCGGTACGATCAACTATCGCGGGCCCTTCATCCGTCAGATCCCCTCGGGCGCCAATGACAGCGACGTATTGGGCAACAGCGCCACGACCTTCGTCGATGCCTCCTTCAGCTATAATCTGATGAAGGACATCAAGTTCA
The DNA here is from genome assembly GCF_028736195.1 of Novosphingobium sp. KACC 22771. Classification (GTDB taxonomy): domain Bacteria; phylum Pseudomonadota; class Alphaproteobacteria; order Sphingomonadales; family Sphingomonadaceae; genus Novosphingobium. Next base: position 1,738,877 of record NZ_CP117881.1, read on the forward strand.
CCATCGAAGGCCAAAACCTGACCGACGAGCATAACGTCCTTTATATCGACAGCGGCCGTCAGGATCCTTTGTTCAACACCCGCACCGGCCGCACGATCACCGTGGGCGTCAACGCCAAATTCTGATCCTCCCCACACGCTCCCTCGCGTGGTTCAGGGCCGCCGGACGAGGCATCCGGCGGCCCCTTTTTTCAATTCCCCAGCGGGCGTTGCGAAGTAACCAGCGCGCTGGGCGCAATGGCGACATTTTCCGGGCGGGCCGGATCGAACGGGGTCGACGTCACATGCGGGGCCAGAGCAGGGATCGCGGCGCGTATGCCATCGGCCATGATGCGGGCGCCCATCCAGGCGCCCCATCCGTTGTAATGGGTTTTATCGCGGCCATCATCGTTGAACATGCCGGGCGCGCGATCGGGGCCAAGCGCTTCATAGAGAAGGATGCTGGCGCGGTTGAGGTCGATCAGGGGAATGCGCTCGTTTCCCGCCACTTCGCGCATGACCGCCGGATAATCGCCCAAAGACGGAATGATCCGCCCGCCCGCATCGAAATTGCGCCGCTCCGGGCTGGTCACCAGCACCGGGTTGGCCCCGCGCCGCCGCGCCTCGGCAATATAGGCGTGGAGATAGGCGCGATAGGTGGTGTGGGCCTCGACATAGGTCTGGGGCCATTGCGCCTTTTGGTCATTATGGCCGAACTGGATGAAGAGATAATCGCCCGGCTTGATGAGGCTCAACACCTTGTCCAGCCGCAGGTCGGCGAGGAAGGATTTGAGCGTCGCCCCGCTTTCGGCATAATTGGCCACGGCCACCGTATCATCCACCATCAGCGGCAGGATCTGGCCCCAACTGGCCGTGGGTTCGCGCGGATGGTCGGCCACCATGGAATCGCCGACGAGGAAGATGGTCGGCCCCTGCGCCGGTTCGACGGTGACGGATCGCACGGCGGGCGTGCCGAGGAATTCGAGCGTCAGCCGGTCATCCCAATTGCGCTGCGCCGCCTGATCGGGGCGCAGGCGGACGTGGTCGCCCCCCGGCGCGTTTTCCGGCACCGCGCCCAGGCTGGCATTATGCACATGGACGATAAAGCGCCGCGTCACGCTCTGCCCCCGCGCCGTGGCGGCGTTCAGCACCATCAGGCGGCGGTTCTCGGCCTTGACCGTGGTTTGGCTTTCGCGCGCATCGCTGCCCAGATTGAGCGTGATGCGCCAATTGCCCTCTGTCACAGGCAGGGAGAGGGCGCCATCGCTCTCATAGCCGCCGATGCCGGGCGCATAGGGAGCGCCCGGCGCAATCGCAGTTTCGCCGCCCCGTGCCGGGCCATCAAGGCGCCATACGCGCGCGCTTTGGGCGTGGACGGGTGGGGGCATCATGCAGGCGCCGATTGCGGCCAGAAGCAGGGGTGAACGTACCATGGAACAAACATCTCCCAACCCATCTTGATTTTCGATATGTGAAATCTATTCTCACAATATACGTAACATAAAGGTCAGGGAGAGACCATGATTCGTCGTTCCATCCGCCTGTTGGCATCGGCCGCGCTGATAATGGGCGCGGCGCCCGCGCTTCATGCGCAGGCCCCCGCCGCCCTGCATGGCGAAGCGCCGGGGGCCACCATCGACCCGCGCATCTTCAGCCAGTTTGCCGAACATCTGGGCTATGGCATTTATGGCGGGATCTGGGTCGGGCCGGAATCGAAAATCCCCAATATCAAGGGCTATCGCCGCGATGTGGTCGAGGCGCTGCGGGCGCTGCATGTGCCGCTGGTGCGCTGGCCGGGCGGGTGCTTTGCCGATGAATATCACTGGCGCGACGGGATTGGCCCGCGCGCGAAACGCCCGGTCAAGATCAACACCCATTGGGGCGGCGTGACCGAGCCCAACACATTCGGCACGCATGAATTCATGGACTTTGCCGAACTGATCGGCGCGCAGGCCTATGTCTCGGGCAATGTCGGCAGCGCGCCCGCCGGGGAAATGGAGGAGTGGGTGCAATATATCACCGCACCCGAAGGCACTTTGGCGCAGGAGCGGGCGCGCAATGGGCGCAAAGAGCCGTGGAAACTGCCCTATTTCGGCATTGGCAATGAATTGTGGGGCTGTGGCGGCAATATGCGCGCCGATTATGCCGCCGATGTCACGCGCCGATATGCCACTTTCGTCAAGGTCCCCTTTGGCACCAAAATCCAGAAGATCGCCAGCGGCGCCAATGGCCCCGATTACAACTGGACCGAGGTGATGATGCGCGAGGCGGGCCGGATGATCGATGGCATCGGCCTGCATTATTACACCATCCCCGGGGATTGGAAGAGCAAGGGTTCGGCCACGGATTTCAATGAGGTCGACTATGCCCGCACCATGGCCAAGACGTGGAAGATGGAGGAATTGCTGACCAGACATTCCGCCGTCATGGACAAATATGACCCCGCCAAACGGGTCAATCTGGCGGTGGATGAATGGGGTATCTGGACCGATGTCGAGCCGGGCACCAATCCGGGCTTTCTCTACCAACAGAACTCCTTGCGCGATGCCTTGCTGGCGGGGGTGAACATCAACCTCTTCATCCGCCATGCCGACCGCGTGCGCATGACCAACATTGCCCAGATGGTGAACGTGCTCCAGTCGATGATCCTGACGCGGGACGCGCAGATGGTGCTGACGCCGACCTATCATGTGTTCGACATGTATCGCGGGTTTCAGGACGCAACGGCCCTGCCGCTGGACCTGCCCAAACTCTGGTATGGGCGTGATGAGTGGGTGTCGCCCGCGCTGCACGGTGCGGCGGCGAGGGGGCGCGATGGGGTGGTCCATGTGGCCCTTGTCAACATTGATCCGGGCAAGCCGCAGCATCTGGAAATCGCGATTTCCGGCATCCAGTCCTCCCGCGTTTCGGGCCGCATTCTGACCTCGGAGCGGGTTCAGGATGTGAATGATTTTACCAATGGCGTGCGGGTGCATCCGGCGGCCTTTTCCGGTGCGGTCCTGCGCGATGGGAAATTGGTGGTCGATCTGCCCGCCAAATCGCTGGTGGTGCTGGACCTGCCGTGATCGCGGATCTGCGCGCTTACGCCGATGGGCGGACGCTTGCCCATGGCGCGATCAATGACGCCATCGCCGCCGCGCATCAGCGTGGCGGCGGGGGGGTGGAATTGCCCGCCGGGCGCTTCCTCTGCTTCTCGATCCGCCTGCTTTCCGGTGTCCGGCTGCATCTGGGGCAGGGCGCGGTGATCGAGGCGGCGGACCCGGCGCGCCATGGCGGGGACTATGACCTGCCCGAGGACAATGGGCCGCAACTCTATCAGGATTTCGGCCACAGCCATTGGCGCAACAGCCTGATCTGGGCCATCGGCGCGCAGGATATCGCCATCACCGGCCCGGGCCGGATCGAAGGGCGGGGCCTGACCCGTAACGGCCCCGGCTCGCTCTGGCGCGCGCAGGCGGGCGAAAGGCCGCTTTCCATGGCGGCGATGAGCCAGGCCGATGTCGGTGCGCTGGAGCAGAGCCATGCCGCGATGCGCGGGCTGGGCAACAAGGCGATCGGCCTGCGCGAATGCCGCCATGTCGAACTGTCGGGCTTTACCATCGCTGGCGGCGGGCATTTCGCCGTGCTGGCCACCGGATGCGAAGACATGGCGATCCGCAACCTGTCCATCGACACCGAGCGGGACGGGATTGACCTTGATGGCGTGCGCCGCTGCGTGGTCGAACATTGCCGGGTGAACAGCCCCAACGATGACGCCATCGTGGTGAAAACCAGCCGTGCCCTTGGGCGGCTGGCGCCATCGGAGGATATTGCGATCCGCCATTGCACGGTCTCGGGCTATGACCTTGGCACGATGCTGGATGGCACACGGGGGCGGACTCAGCAATTTGCCCCCGACCGCGACCGGGTGACGGGCCGCATCAAGATCGGCACCGAAACCAACGGCGATATTCGCCGCGTGACCATCGAGGATTGCCATTTCGAACGCAGCCGGGGATTGGCCATCGAATGCGTCGATGGCGCCACGGTTGAGGACATCAGCGCCCATCGCCTGACCATGCGGGAAGTGACCAGCGCGCCGATTTTCCTGCGGCTGGGTGCGCGGCTGCGCGGGCCGGAGGGGACGCGGATCGGGGCGCTGCGCCGGGTGGAGTTCAGCGATATTCGCGCCACCGGGATCGCCCATGAATTCCCTGTGATCATCGCGGGCCTGCCCGGCCATCCCGTGCAGCAGGTGGCTTTGCGCGACATGGACCTGAGTTTCGATGGCGGCGGCACGGCGCAGGACGCCGCCCGCCAGCCTCCGCTGGTGCCCGACGCCTATCCCGAACCCAGCATGTTTGGCGTTTTGCCCGCATGGGCGCTGTGGATGCGCGATGTTCAGGATGTGACCATTGAGCGTTTCTATGCCCGCCATGGCGGGGTTGATGCTCGCCCGCCGGTGGTGGCGGACAAAGTTGATGGCCTGAATCTGCGCGAAATGCCGCTTTGGCGGCCTGTCTGACCCATTTGGGCGATTGACGGCCATCGGGCGCTTGTGTATCACAATAAGCAACAAGTGTGCATAATACGGGATTTGGAGGGGCCGGTGCAGAGGTTCGCATTTCGGATGCAATTGAAACCCGGCATGGTTGATGAATATCGCCGCCGCCATGACGCGATCTGGCCCGAACTGGTCGATTTGCTGCATGATGCGGGGATCAGCGATTATTCGATCTTTCTAGATCCCGACACGCTGGCGCTCTTCGCGGTGCTGCATCTGGCCGATGAGAACCGGCGCGAGAGCCTCCCCGATGAGCCGGTGATGAAGCTGTGGTGGGCCGCGATGGCGCCGCTGATGGAGGTCGAGCCCGACAATCGCCCGCGCGAATGGCCGCTGGTGCCGATGTTTCACATGGCATGATGGGGGTGGCGATGCGTTCTCTTTTACTGGTCGGCGCGGCTCTGATCGCGGTCCCCGCTCTGGCGCAGGAAGCGCGCCCGACGGTCAACCTCAAGGCTCCCGTCAAGACCTTCGGCCGCGTGTCCTTCGATGGCCGCTCGCTGATGATCGACGGCAAACGCACGCCGATCTGGGCCGCCGAATTTCACCCCTATCGCCTGCCCAGTCCCGATCTGTGGCGCGATGTCCTGCAAAAGATCAAGGCCAGCGGGTTCAACACCGTCACCTTCTATTTCGACTGGGGGTATCACAGCCCGAAACAGGGCGAACTGGATTTCACCGGCATCCGCGACATGGAGCGCGCCATCACCATGGCGGGCGAGGAGGGGCTTTACGTCATCACCCGCGTCGGCCCCTATGTGAACGCGGAATTGGCGCGGGGCGGCTTTCCTGGCTGGCTGAACAACCAGCGGGCGCGGGCGCGCACCGATGATCCGGAATATCTGAAGGCGGCTGATGAATGGCTGGCGGCCATCGACGCGATTGTTGCGCGCCATCAGATCAACGGGGCCAATGGTCCTGTCATCCTGCACCAGATCGAAAACGAACTTTCCCAGACCAGCCCGGCCCATCGCCGTTATATGGACCACCTCTATGCCGTGACGCGAGAGCATGGCATCACTGTGCCGATTTTTCACAATGATCCGGGCCGCAGCGGCAATTGGGCGCCCGATGGATCGCCGGTTCCGGGCGTCGTTCACGGCCCGGTCGATATGTACGCCTTCGACGGCTATCCGGGCGGCACCTGCACCGCGCAGGGCAAGGTGTCCCGCGGCAATGGCGCGCCTGATTGGGGCTATTACGGCATTGGCGGGGCCAAGGGCGGCGCGTCGGCTTCGCCCGACACACCGGGTTTCATGGCGGAAATTGGCGGTGGCTGGTTCGATTACTGGGGCTCGGACGGGATCTATGCCTGCAATGCGGGGCAGACCGGGCCGGGCTATGGCCGCCTGTTCTACGGCACCAATTTCGTCAACGGCATCGGGCTGCAAAGCGTCTATATGGGCTATGGCGGCATGTCGTGGGGTTGGCTGCCAGCACCTGTGGTGTTCACCTCCTATGACTATGGCGCGGCGATTGCCGAGGACCGCTCGCTGCGCGAAAAAGCCTTGGCCTTGAAGCCTATCGGCGGCACTCTTGCGGCCTTGCCGGAGATTGCCGCGATGGTCCCGGCGGACAAATTGACGCCCTCCTCGGACGCCATCCGCCTCTATCACAACCGCAGTCCCGAGACGGACGCGCGCCTGATCCTGGCCGCGCATCAGCCGGGGCATTTGACGCAGGACACCAGCTTTACCTTTGCCGCCGATCTGCCCGATGGGCATTATCAGATGCCGCAGATTCGGTTGAACGGCTATGACGCGAAATGGATCGTGGCCGGGGCCAATGTGGCGGGCCAGCGGATCGTTTACACCACCAGCCAGATCCAGACCGCGCGCGATGGCCTGCTCTTGCTGATCGGGCGGAGCGCAGAGGCGGGGCGCACGGTGCTGCGCTACAACGCCAAGCCTGCGGTCAAGGCGCCCGATGGCGTTGGGGTTTCGTGGGATGCATCACGGGGCGATCTGACGCTGAATTACACCCATGGCGCGCTTTCCACGGTAGAGATCAGCGGAGGCGGGCGGCCAGCGCTGACACTCCTGCTGGGCGATGATACGGCGGGTGGGACGTGCTGGGATGCCGATGGCGTGCTGGCTTGCGGACCTGCGCTGCTGCGTCATGCGCGGGCGAAGGGCGGAGCGCTGGCGCTGACCGGCGATACGGTGGCGGCCAGTCCCTTGCGCGTGTGGACCCGGCAATCGCGCATCACATGGAACGGCGCCCCGGTGGCCATGCGGCCTGCGGCGGGCGGATCGCTCGAATCCGTCGCGCCCATTCCCGGTCCGGCCCCGATTGCGCTGCCCGCGCTGAACGACTGGCGCATGGCCGAAGGCACCCCTGAGGCCAACCACGTTTTCGATGACAGCGCATGGCAGGCCATCGACCACCGCGCCGACGCCACGCAAAGCCAAAAGCCCGCAGGCCAGCCCACACTGACCATGGACCCCTATGGTTTCCACGAGGGCGATGTCTGGTATCGCGCCCATTTCGCCGGTTCCGCCGATGCCCAGCGTCTCAGCCTGACCTATGGCGCGGGCGGGGCGGGGATGGTGCAGGTGTTCCTCGATGGTCGCCTGATCGGCCAGCAGGACTTGCCCGCCGCCATGCCGCGCCCGATCACCACGGGCAATATCACGATTCCCATGCCCGAAGCGGCCCGTGCGCCGGGCGATCATGTCCTGTCCGTCATGGTGCGCAACAATGGGCATAACTGGGACCTGACCGCGATGGACGAGCATAAGGAGGGACGGGGCCTGATCGCCGCCTCGCTCGAACCGGTGGTAGGGCCTGCCTTTGCCGTGCCGCTGAACTGGCGGATACAGGGCCGCAGCGGGGGCGAGGATTTTGCCGACCGCGCGCGCGGCACGCCCAACAATGGCGGCCAATATGGCGAGCGGATGGGCTGGCATCTGCCGGGTTTCGACGACCATGCGTGGCGCGCCACCGGAGCCTCTTTGCCGCAAGGGGGGGCAGGGACGAACTGGTATCGCACCCATGTCACGCTCAACGTGCCGCACGAACAGGATGCCACCATCGGCCTTGCCTTTGGCGACACGACCAAGCCGCGTTCGGCGGCGCAATATCGCGTGCTGATCTTCGTCAACGGCTGGAACATGGGGCAATTCATCGCCCATGTCGGGCCGCAGCGGATCTTTCCGCTTCCCCAGGGCATCCTCAACCATCGCGGGGCCAATACCATCGCCCTTGCCGTCACCAGCGACGGCGCACCGGCCAATGCGCCCGAGAATGTGCGCCTTGTCACCATGCAAAATCGCCGCGGCGGGTTGGAGGTGGCGCAGGTTGCCGCCCCGGCCAGCCTCGCGCCAACCCATTGATCCATGGAGAATTGAGTGCCTGAACCGCTTCCTTTACGCGCCGATCTGATCGGGCTGATCCATCGTTTGATGGACAATCTGGTCTCGATCCATGACGAAACCGGCGAATTCCTGCTGCGGCTGGAGGATGGCCGCGTGATCGACACCAAGGGCTGGAACGGCTGGGAATGGACCCATGGCATCGGCCTGTTCGGCATGTGGCGCTATTATCAGCAGACCGGCGATGACAAGGCGCTGACCATCATCCGCCAGTGGTTTGCCGACCAATTGCCGCGCGGCACGACCAAGAACATCAACACCGTCTCGCCCTTCCTCACGCTCTCCTATCTCTATGAGCGCGAGCCGAACGCTGACTGGCTGGTCCAGATTCAGGAATGGGCCGACTGGCTGATGGCGCCCGACGGCCTGCCCAAGACCGAGGAGGGCGGTTTTCAGCACATCGTCTATAATGACGAAAACCCCGGCGAGATGTGGGACGACACGCTGATGATGTCGGTCCTTCCGCTGGCGCGCTTTGGCTTGCTGCTGGATCGCCCCGATTATGTCGAGGAGGCCAAGCGTCAGTTCCTCGTCCATATCAAGTATCTCTTCGACACGAAAACCGGCCTGTGGTTCCATGGCTGGGATTTCAACGGGCGGCATAATTTTGCAGGCGCGCTGTGGGCGCGGGGCAATTGCTGGATCACGATTGCGATCCCTGAAATCATCGAATTGCTGGGCCTGCCCGAAGGCGATGCTTTCCGCACCTTCCTCGTCGATACGCTGGCAGCGCAGGTCAAGACTTTGGCCGCGACGCAGGCGGACAATGGCCTATGGCATACGCTGGTGATGGACCCGACCTCCTACCTTGAGGCCTCGGCCACGGCGGGCTTTGCCTATGGCATCCTCAAAGCCGTGCGCATGGGCCTGCTCGATCCTGCCTATGAGGGAGTGGGCCTGAAGGCTGTGCAGGGCGTTATCGACCATATCAATGCGGATGGCGAACTGACGCAGGTGTCCTTTGGCACGGCGATGGGCGATACGATGCAGTTCTATAAGGATATTGCGCTGACCTCGATGCCCTATGGGCAAAGCCTTGCGATCTGTGCCTTGGCCGAGGCGCTGCATCGGCGGTAAGAGAATGGGGGCGCCGCGCTGGCGCCCCCGCCATCAATGACAGGCGTATTTGCCCAAAGGCGTTGTCCGCTCCAGATCCGGCCGCTGCGCCAGCACCGCCTTCGCGGCGGGTACCGACAGGCCCGAGAGCTGCTCGGCCACCAGATCAGCCATGGTCCGCGCGCCCAGTTCCGTAAAATGCGTGTCATCCTTCAGCCCGGCGGCAAAGGCGGGATAGGCGCCCGGCGCCAGGTTCATGTAATAGACCACCACCTTGTCTGCCCCCATCCGGTCGAGCAGATTGCGCGAGGCGCCCTCAAGATCGATCAAGGGCGTGGCGGTGGTGGCGGCCAGTTCGCGCATCACGGCGGAATATTCGGCAAAATCGGCCCGCGCCTTGCCCGCCGCGTCAAACGACCGCCGCGCCACCGGCGTCACCAGCACGGGGAAAGCGCCATGCCCTCGCGTTTCCCAGATGAAGCGCAGCAGATTGTCGCGATACATCGCCGGATCGGCATAGCGCTCGGGCTTGGCCTTGGTCGCGTCATTATGGCCGAACTGGATCAGCACCGTGTCGCCAGCGCGGATCTCGCTCATCATCCGGTCCCATCGGCCCTCGTTGATGAAGCTCTTGGTCGAGCGCCCGCCGATGGCACGATTGACCACCACCGCATCGCCCGACAGGCCGCAGGCGAGGAATTGCCCCCAGCCGCCTTGCGGATAGCGTTCGGGAGCATAGGTCTGGACCGTGGAATCGCCCGCAATCAGAATGCGCGCCGGGGCCGGTTTTGGCGCGGGCGTGGCGGCGACAGACAGGCTGGCCGCAGCCAGCAGCAACAGATGTTTCACAATTTTCCTCCCACCGGATTGTTGCCCCACAGGCTTTCATAGTCCCAGCCTGTCAGGTCCTGAACCACGTCGCGCGCGTGGGGGCTGGTCGGCTCGCGCCCGCCGTTGCGCAGATGTTCGATCTCGCCCATCAGCACGTCATGCGTGGCGCGGCTGAGGCGGAAGCGGCGCGAGACGGCGATGCCAAAGCCCAGCATCACCCATGTGCCAATCCCCATCACCAGCACCAGCGTCAGCACCGCGCCATGGCTCTGTACGTCCGCCTTGGGCACGAAACCGCCCGCATCCATCAACAGGCCCACCAGCGCCACGGCAGCGGCCTGCGTTGCCTTGCGGATAAAGGTCATCACGCCGGCAAAGGAGCCTTCGCGGCGGCGGCCGGTGACGATCTCGTCCACATCGGCCATGTAATTATAGGTGGCCCATGGAATGTAATTGAGCGCCCCGCGCCCCATCCCGACCAGCCCCATGCCGATCCAGATCCACCCCGATGTCGCAGGCAATCCCGCCCACCACAGGCCGATCAACGCCGCCACGCCCAGCGCAAAACACGCCGCCGCCATGCGATAGGCCCCCGAAGGGCTGGAGCGTAGCGCCATGCGGATCGCGATCATCACCGCGCCCAATTGCACAATATACATCGTGCCGAGCAGGCCGGAGGCCACCTGCGTCGATCCGGCCAGCGCAAAGATCACGAAGAAGGTGAAAGCCGCGTTGAAAATATCCTGCGAGATATAGCCGCCCAGATACATGCCCAGATGCAGCCGGAAGGCCCGGATGCGCAAGGTGGAAGACAGATTGCGCCACAGATGCAGCAGCGGGGAACCGGCGGCAGGCTTGGGCGGCACCGGGCGCTGCCGCTCCCAGCTGAAGGCATAGAGGAAGCCTGCGGTCATCATGAATAATGCGGCAAAAATCGCCCCCATGATGAGGAACGTGTTCGCACTGTCGCGCCCCAGCCAGTTGATCAGCCAGAGCGGCAGGAATCCGGCCAGAATCGCCGACCCCTGCGCAAACAGGATACGCACCCCGGCAAACTTGGCCTTGGTTGCAAAGTCGCTGGCCATTTCGGCGGCCAGCGTTTCATAGGGGATGATTTCCAGCGCATAAGTCAGTTCGAACAGCACATAGGAAACGAGGTAATACCAGAAGGTCTGACCCGGCAGCCACATCAGCGCAAAGCTGGGCAGCAGGGGAATCGCCGCCAGCACGAAAAACCGACGCCGCCCAAAGCGCCGCCCCAGCGCGTGCCGGTCGAAATGGTCCGAAATATGGCCAATGGTGGGCGAAACAAACGCATCGAGAATGCGCGCCACGGCAAAGATCAGCGCCGCTTGCCCGGCGGAGAGGCCGCAAAAGCGGGTGTAGAAAATCAGCACCCACGCCGAGATCACCGCCATCGACCCTGCGCCCAGCACATCATTCGCGCCATAGGCCAGATAATTCACCCATCGGACCGGTCTTGCCGCCGGTTGCGCCATCACGCCATCCTTTTCCCTTGGGGCCGGAATGGCGTTTCACCATGCGGCGCAATTATTCATATTGTGGGCTTCGTTTATACTATGTAAAACCGCATCGACAAGCGGCAATCATAGGGCCGCATCGATTCATGGGAGATTTTGCCGATGCGTTTCCGCCTTTTGATCGCCCTGCTGGCGGCTACGGCCACAGTCTACGGCGCCGCCCCCGCGTTTGCCAAACCGGCCAAGGAATGGATCGACCCCGCCACCGGGCACCGCATTGTGCGCATCAGCACGCAGGGCGGAACCTCCAACCTCTATTTCACGCAAAGCGCCTTTACCCCCAAGGGCGACAAGATGGTCATCAAGACCCCTGACGGAATCAGCGTGGTCACACTCTCGGACTGGTCGATCAAGCTGCTGGTGCCGGGGCCGCATCTCAACCTTCTTTTCACCGGACATATCAGCCGCAACGCCTATTACGCCACCCGTGCGCGCGATGATGCGGGAGGGCCGTTTCAGGTCTATGCGGTCGATGTGGACACCGGCAAGGCAAGGAAGGTGGCCGATGTCGCGGGCGGCTCGATCGGCTCGATCAATGCCGATGAAACGCTGCTGCTGGGGCAATACACTTTGCCCCCGGCCAAGGTGAACCCCGACGGCACGCTGGTCCGCGCGGATCAGGGCAACAACGCGGTGGTGGGCGGCAACAGCTATGCGGAAAACCGGCCGGACGGCACGCCCTATACCTATGCCGACGCGAAAACCCGCTTGCTGCACCGCCGGTTGAAGGCCGGTTTCCCGATGGAGGTGTTCACCCACAACCTGGTTACCGGCGAGCGCAAGACCATCGTGGCCAGCAATGACTGGCTCAACCATGTGCAATTCTCGCCCAAAGATCCGGGCCTCATCATGTATTGCCACGAAGGCCCGTGGCATGAGGTGGACCGCATCTGGACCATCCGCACCGATGGCACGGGCAAGAAGCTGGTCCACACCCGCACCATGAACAATGAGATCGCGGGCCATGAGTTCTTTTCGCCCGATGGCGAGACGATCTGGTACGATCTGCAAACCCCGCGGGGTCAGGTGTTCTGGTTGGCGGGCTATAATGTGCGGACCGGGCGGCGGACGTGGTATCATCTGGAACGCAACCAGTGGTCGGTGCATTACAACCAGTCGCCGGACCTCAAACTCTTCACCGGCGATGGCGGAGACAGCGAGATGGTGGCCCATGCGCCGGACGGCAAATATCTCTATCTGTTTACCCCGCGCATGATCCCCGACGACGCCGAAATCCCCACGGCCGACGCGGAGAAGTTGATCGTGCCGGGCACCTTCGATCAGGAAAAGCTGGTCGATATGCGCGGCAACAATTACAAGACCGAACCCAACATGACCTTTACCCCGGATGGCAAATGGATCATTTTTCGCGCAAATTTCGAAGGAACCACCCACACCTATGCGGTGGCAACCGCCAAGTGAGGGGCGCTTTGCTGCTGGCCGCGTTGTTGGTTGGCGCGCCGGTCCATGCGGGCGTGGCGCGAAGCTGGGGCTTGGCGATGCAGGCCGCCCCGGCCCCCGATGCGCCCAATGCGCCGCCCTCGATTGCGGATGCCACAGTGCGCCAGATCCTGCGCCTGTCGGCGGGCGGAGACCGGCTGCGGCTGGCGCTGGACAATCAGGACAGCGCCAGCGCCCTGACCATCGACCATTTCGCCGTGGCGCTGGTCGATACGAAGGGGGCGGTGATCCCCGGCACCACCCGCAACATCAGCTTTGGCGGGCGGCCGGGCGTGACCATCCCGGCCCATGCCCCGATGATCAGCGATTGGCTGCGTATGCCGGTCAAACCCCTGACGCGGATCGCGGTGTCCTTCCATGTCGCGCCGGGTCAGATGCTGGGCGCATTCCATTCCTTCGGTGCGGCCAAGACGCAACTGGCGCCGGGCGATCAGGTGGAAAAGCCCGAACTGTCCGAGGCCGCAACGGTTGAGCGGCGCTTTGTCGTCTCGGGCGTCGATGTGGAGGCCAAAGCGCCCTTGCGCACCATCGTAACTTTTGGCGATTCGATCACCGATGGCGTGCGGGCGACGGTCGATTCCGATCTGCGCTGGCCCGATCAATTTGCGGCGCGGTTGCAAAAGGCGGGGTTGAACGTGGGCGTGGCCAATGTCGGCATTTCGGGCAACCGGATGCTGGCCGATGGGGCTGGGCTGAACGCGCTGGCCCGGTTTGACCGCGATGTGCTGGCCATTCCCGGCGCCAGCCACGTCATCGTGCTGGAGGGCGTCAATGACATTGGCGCGGCGTGGCGCGAAAAACGGCATGAGAGTTTCGACACCGAGGCGCTCATCAACGCCTATCGCCAGATGATCACGCGCGCCCATGACCACGGCGTCAAGATCATCCTTGCCACGATCCTGCCCTATAAGGGCGCGGGCTATTGGTCCGATTGGGGCGAGGCGCAGCGCCAGAAGATCAACACCTGGATCCGCGAGCAGAAGCAGAGCGACGGCGTGGTCGATCTGGACGCGGTGATGCGCGACAAGGCGGACCCGCTGGTGATGAATCCAGCGTATGATTCAGGCGATCATCTGCACCCCAATGATAAGGGCTTTGCCGCGATGGCGGGGGCTGTGCCACTGGGGCTGCTGGCCCCGCGCAAGGCGGGATAGGGCGCGTTGGAATGACGCAGGGCCGCGGCCATCCTCAATGACGCGGTTCCTGCGGGCTGTTGCGATGGGCCGGGATATGCGCGGCGTCGATCTCCGGCCCGGCCAGCGCCAGCATCTGGATCGCGGCCAGCCCCCATTGCGCCGCAGCATTGGTGGACAGGCGCGGCCATTCGACCTGATTGCCCAGACGCACACGGGGATCGTGGTCCCATGTGCCAAGCCCTTCATCGCCGGAGAAAAATTCTTCGACCGCGCGCGCCATCAGACCCCGGTCATGCCGCGCCCGCGCCGCATAGGCGGTCATGCGTGAATAGGCCTCGCGCAGGTTGCGCGCGCCAAAGGGCGGGCCGAATTTGGCGAGGAAATCGGGCTTGGGCGCATTGTACCATTGGCAGAATGTGACCCATGCCTGCGCATAGGCGGGAATGTCGATCAGGCTGATGATCTCGGCATTGATCTCGGTCGCGCCGAAGACCGAGGAGAGATGGCTGATGCCGATCGTGTCGCCTTTGCCAAGGAACCGATGCGTGGCCGGATCATAGGGCGCGCCGCCCACCAGCCAGCCATATTTCATCGCCCCGATGCTCTGCATCCCCGCCGCGATCCGGTCGCGCCATTGGGTGTCGCCGGTGCGCTCCCATTGGGTCAGCCATGCGCCGACCACCGCCGTCCAGCTTGGGCCGAAACCCATGTCGAACGTGCCCTTGGGCCCGGCATAGGGCTTGGCGCCGGGAACCTTGCGGCCGATGTCCACATGGTCCAGCGTCCGGTCGCTGTCCACCAGATCTGCGATCAGATCGCCCACCCGATCATCGGAGGTGAGGTAAAAGTAGATCCGGCGATAGATGGCATTGGAGACGCGCGGTTGCTTTGAACTGTCGCCCCAATGCTGCACCCCATGGCGCGTGCCAAGGCCCTTGAAGCGGCCAAGGTGATAGGTGTCGACCTCGCTGGTGTGGCGCGTCATCGCTTCGGCCAGACGGAAGGGCTGGGCCGCCCCCGTGCGCAAGGCCTGATACCACAGCCAAAGGTCGGGCGATAACTCGCTGTTGTCCCAGGCAAAGCCGCCAATGTCATAGCGCCACTGATGCCGGTCGGCGTCATAGGTGTGCATGATGTCGCCATGGTTCCAGAAACCATACCAGCCGCGCCGGTCCACCTCGCCCGCATAGAAATCGACGAGGCGTTCGAGCTGGTCCTCGACAATCGCCCGGTTGCGGCTGGAACGATCAGGCAGCGACCAGTCACCAAACACGCCCGCCTTGTGCAAATGTTCTGGCGCGGCCATCATACGGGGCGAGGCGGCATTGGCGGCGGCCATGACCTCAATCATGGCATTGGCGGGCGTGGCCTCGCAGGCCCAGAGGGTGAGTTCATGCGTCTTGGCAATGCCGGTCGCGCTGCCCCAGCCGGGTTCGTAATCCTCATAGGTGATGTCCAGCCCGGCGTTTTGCGCGTCATACCCCTCCATCCCGTTGACCCCGCGCCAAGGGCGCAGGTCCATCGGCTCGGCGCGCGGGCTCCACAGCCATGCGGTGAGATGCGCGGTATCAGAGGCCGCATCGCGCACCGACACCGCGCTGGGGCAGGTTTGCCAGAACCAGCGCTGGGCGATGGCCGCGCCGCCGCTGGGGCCGCCGACATAGGCCAGACCCGGCGCGCGATGGCCCGCGGCCGAGGCCACCCATGCCATATCGGCCTGCGTCCGCTTTTCGATGCGGAAGCCGTCGGCATTGGCCTGCTCCAGCCAGAAGTCGGACCATGTGGGGATATATTGCAATTTGTCGCGGACCGCCGGAGCCATTTGCGCGATGGGCGGCGTGGCGCGGCCCTCGACCTGCGCGTGGCGAAAAGCTGCGCCCGGATCGCGGCGCAGGCCGGTCAGCGGGCGGACGGCCTCGGCAAACAGGGGGCCGTCGCTGGCCATGCGGATATGGCGGTCATGGGGCGCATCGCGCATCGGCACGGCCACCGAAATCCCCAGCGCGGCAATCGCATCGCGCGCCGGATCGCCGTCATAGATGAAGCTGTGGACGATGCGCAGATGCCGCGCCCCGGCATAGGCATAGAAGCGCAGCGTGAAGGGCAGGGAGGCGTCCTGCCCCTGCCGATGGACGCCATCAACGCGAACCACCGCGCGCACCGGGCCGCTTTGCTCAAGGCTGAGGCGCGTGATCACGCCGGCAAAGGCGGCGCCCATCTGGCCCACCAGCGATACCGGACCCAGCACCGCCCGCCCGCCAATGGCCGCCGAACGGATGATCGCATCGCCCGAGCGGGCAAAATCCCATGTTACCCCGGCGCAGATGAGGCGGATGCCATCGGCGCCCTGTTCCACGCGGATCGGGTCGGCGGGGGCGGGGCCGGGTGCGCCGGGCGCCACAGTGACGCCATCGGGCACGGCATCGCCCATGCTGGCGGGCAGGGCATGGGCGCTCCATTTGACCGAGCCATCGGGCCAGAAGGCGGTGGGCCAGCTTTGCGCCGGGAGGGCCGCACCGCCTGCGGCCAGCGTAAAGCCCGAGCGCCGCGACACCGCGCCGCGCGGCCATGCCACGCCGAAACTGTGGCCAAGGTCCATGGCCGGGCGGCCCTCCAGCCAGCGCACCGGGGCCGGAGAAGGCGCGGGCGCGGCATGGCCAAGACGCGGGGCCAGCGCGGCGGCGGGGATCAGGCTGGCCAGTTTGAGAGCGTCACGGCGGGTCGTCATCGTTGGGCCTTTATGCGGATGTGGCGGAAGGCCCAGTGGCTCCATGTGGTGCGCAGGCCAAACCAGCCGGATGTGTAGGGGGCAGGGTCGATAAGGGTAAAGAGGCGCGCGCCATCACGCATGACGGCAATGGTCGCGCCATCGGCAATCAGGGTGATATGCGTCCAGCGGCCCGGCGCAAGGCGCGCATCGCCCCGGTCATGTTCGGGCAGCAGCGGGCGCACCCCCGGCGTTGCGACATAGCGGCGCAGGCGGGTTGTGGTGTTGCGATTGCCGCCGATGCCCACGTAATAGGTTTGCAGCGTGTCATAATCTTCGAACCGGCCGGAGCGGGGGGCGGGGTCGGAGCCGTCGGCCTCGCGCGCCATCCAGAAGGCGTTGAGGTCGCTGACCGTGTCGTTGGGGCCGCCCTTGGAAATGGCCATGGCGTCGAAACTGATCCGCACCGGGCCGGAGAGGCGGCGGCGATACCAGAGGGTCAGGCCCTTGGCCGTGTCGATTTCGATACCGCCGTGGGAAAATCGGACCTGAGCCGGGGCCTCGGCCTCGATGCGCCAGTTGTTCGGGCGCAAGGCGGCGGGGCGGGCCAAAGCCACCCCGCCGCCAAGACAAAAGGCGGCGCAGAGCAGGAGAGGGAATCTCACGCGCCGCCCCCTCACGCGCCAAACTTTGCCATCACATCTTCGCCCGGACGCCGAAATAGACCCGGCGGCCATAGGTTTCGACAGTGGACACGCGATAGGCGCTTTCCTCGTCCTCGATGCGCTGGGCATTGGTGATGTTCACCAGATCGACAAAGGCGGTCAGATGATCGCCGACCTTATAGCTGAACGAGGCGTCCCATTGGCCATAGGGGCGGCCAAAGGCATTGAGATTGTCACGCTCCGGCCCGATATTATAGCGCGAGCGCCAGTTGTACGACACGCGCGCGTTCAGATGGCCGTCGTCATAGAAGGCCGACAGGTTATAGCTGTGGCGCGAAAGGCCCGGAAAGCCCAGCGACTGGCCGCTGTAATAGCCGGTCGTGGTAAAACCGCGATCCTTGGCATAGGTGTAATTGGCCTGAAGCCCCATGTTTTTGAACGGGCCGGGTAGGAAGTCGAAGCCATAGACTAACCCCGCCTCAAACCCGTTGATCTGAACCGGGGCGGCGCTGTTGTAATAGGTCGAGATGGTGAAATCGGTGCCGTTGTAATTCTCGGTCGTCGCCACCTTATAGGGGAAGCCCTGAATATCCTTGCGCCAGAAAGTGGCCGAGAGATAATTCACCCGCGAGATATACCATTCCAGACCAAGGTCATATTGCTGGGCGGTATAGGGGCTGAGTTTGGGATTGCCGCGCGATCCGGTCAGCGCAATCGTGTTGAGCGACATGGACGGCGCGATCTTGGCCAGATCGGGCGCGGCGGCCACCGATGTCGCCGTGGCGCGCAGGATCAGCTTATTCGGCACCAGTTCATAGCGCAGATTGGCCGAGGGCAGGACATAGGTGTGGGCGCCGGTGAAGGTGACGGGGGCAAAGGTGCCCGCGCTGGTGTTGATGTTATAGCCCGAGGCGATGGTTTCCATGCGGATCACGCGCGCGCCCACCACCACGGCCAGATTGCGGTCAAACGGAGTAAAGCCCCATTTTGTCGAGACATATCCGGCCCAGTTCTTCTGTTTCACATCATAGGTGTCGCCCGGCGACCAATTGCTGGCGCCATAGGTCGAAGGGATGCCCGCCGCATTGGCAATCGCCATATTCATGTTCAGCCAGCGCTGGATATTGGTCCCGCCGATATTGCCGGTCGAAAAGAAGTTGTGATCGCCAAGATCGGCATATTTCACATAGGACTGGATTTGCGAGAGGATCGCGGCATTGGTGGCCGTCGAGGTGACCGCATCAACCGATGTGCCCGTGACCCAGGTGCGCGTCTTGATATCGCCCACGCCGGGCGTGGCGGTATAGCCTTCATAGGTTACGGTGCCGTCGTGATAGATCGAATTGAGGCGCGTCACGCGGCGCTGGACGCCGAATTTGATCTGTTTGAGAAAACCGCCGACGTCGTAATCGCCGTCGAACTGGAAATTGCGCTCGGACTGGACGTTCTGGCGCGGCTTGTGCTGGATCTGCAGGTTGTTGATGCCCGCCGGATTGGTGGGGTCGGTTGAAAGGCTGATGTTGGGCGCACCCACCGGGTTGCGATAGTCCACGGTCACAGCGGTCAGGCCATATTGCGTGCCCACCACGTCGATTTCATCATTGAAGGCCCGCGCCCATGAATAGCCGCCCCGCGCGCGCAGCGTCAGCTTGGGGCTGACATGCCATTCGCTGCCCAGTGTGCCGGTATAGGTCTGGCGGTCGATCGTGCCGTTGATGTTGCGATAGGATACGCCCAGCGCATTGGTGCTGGTCGGATTGGCCACCGGGGTTTGCTGGAACTGGACATAGCTGGCCGCGTTGCCCGCGTTGACACTGGTGTCATTGCCGAGCGTCAAGGCCGGGGTCAGCGCCGAAAACGTGTTGATCTGCATGAGCTGGGAGTTCAGCGTCTGCAGCCCCCGTGTATAGGTGTTGTCAAAGAACAGGCGGAAATTGTCGGAAGGGCGCCATTCGACAATGCCGTTGAAAGCATAGCGCTCGGTGCGTTCGCGATACATCGCATAGCGTGGAATGTCGGGATAGAAATCGCCCGTGCCGTCATTGTTCAGATCAACGCAGCCGGTCTGCACGGTCTGGCTGCATTGCGCGGCGGTGGCGCCATTCTTGCGGATCTGGCGCCAGCCTGTTGTTTTGGCCTGATCGTACCACAGGCTGCGCTTTTCATACGTGGCCGAGAGCAGCACGCCCAGCGTGTCATGCGCGAAAAGATGGCTGCCGATCAGCGCGAATTTGGGGTCGAGCCTGTTGCCCAGCGTGCCGTAAACCCCCTGGACCGATCCGGCCAGATAGTCCTTCTTGGTGTCGAACGGGCGGCGGGTGATGATGCGCACCGTACCGCCCAGCCCGCCCTCGGTCATATCGGCGGTGGCCGATTTGACGACTTCGAGGCGGCTGATGAATTCGGCCGGGATGTCGCGAAATTCGACCGCCGGATTGGTGGCCGATCCGGCGGCTGGCCCGGCGGCGGTGGATAGGGTGGATTGCCCATTGATTTCAACGCGGATCAGCCCCGGATCCACGCCGCGAATGGACACCGCAGATCCTTCGCCGCCGGCGCGACTGATCTGGACGCCGGTGATGCGTTGCAGCGCTTCGCCCACGTTCTTGTCCGGGAATTTGCCCACATCCTCGGCCGAGATCGCGTCCACTACCTGATCGGAATTGCGCTTGGTGTTCAAGGCATTGGCAAGACTCTGGCGAATGCCGCTGACGATAATGTCGGCATTGCTCGCGGGGGCGGCGGGCGCGCTTTGCGCATGGGCCAGAGCCGGGGCCGCCAGCGCGATGATGAGCGCGGCGGACGCAGAGGAGCATCGCCAAAGGTGAACCTTTGAAGCCATGGTGGACAACCTTCCCTGTTTTCGTTTTAATATTGCTCAATATGAACTTATCGAACGCATTATGAACCTATCGTCAAGGCCGTCACTTTGCAAGCCGCGTTTCGAAATATTGCCGATGGGGATCAATGCATTGAAATTAAACGTGAAAATGCGATGCGTGTGGTTGCCCATCGCGGCAAAGGGTTGTCTTTATATGGCCGACGGTATCACTTTGTGAAATGCCGCTTGGCGCAGAGTCGGGACTTTGCGCCACAGCAAAAAGCCCGGCAGACGCCTGCCGGGCTTTTTGCTGTGGCCATGCCTTGGCCGCCTATCGCATCGCGGTCGCGGGCAATCCCGCTTTCCGTCCGATGGCCTCGATATAGGCCCGCACCGCCGCGGCCCTTTCGCCCGCCGGAACCGGGCGCCCCGGCGGTTCAAACCAGAGGGGGATGATGCCGAAATCCACGCTGCCATCCTCGTGCCAGATCACTTCGCCGATCATGCCGTTGACCGCCTCGGGATGAAACGGGGCGAGGGGGTAGGCCGGGTCGGGTTCAAACCCGAACAGTTTCTTGCGCCGTTCCACCCATTCGGCGCGGGCCGGATGGTCCTGCGCGGGCGAGAGCGCATGGGTGACGACGCAGGCATTGCCCAATCCGTGAAACACCGGGGCGCCGCCGATCGCCTCGATCCCGCGCGCGATATGGGCATGGTGGCCCACCACCACGCCCGCCCCGGCCGCGACCGCCGCCGCCGCCAGCGGGCGTTCATAGGGGGCCAGTTCAGCGGGTCTATGCGTGATCCCTTTATGCAGCGCGACGATGACCAGATCGGATGCCGCCCGCGCCGCGCGGATGTCCGCCTCCATCGCGGCCTGCGATGCAGGGTCGATATGGATCAGTTCGGCTTGCGGACGGCTGGGGCCGCCATCATCGGGCGTGATGCGGACATAGGCGCAGCCGGGCTTGCCCTTGCCCGCCCAGCTCAATTCCGGCCCCACGCAATTATAGCTGAGCAGGGCGATCCGCCGCGCGCCGGCGCTCAGAAATGCCGGCGCCCGCGCCGCGTCCAGATCCACCCCCGCCCCGGCATGGGCGATCCCGTTGCGATCCAGCCCCGCCATCGTTTCGGCCAGACCCACCGGGCCGCAATCCATCATGTGATTGCCCGCCATGCTGACCGCCGTGATACCGGCGCGGGCCAGCGCGTCGAGATGCGCCGGATCGGCGCCGGGGGCGGGGACATCGCCCGGAACCTCCTCCTGACAGGTCGTATAGGGCACCTCCAGATGTCCGATCACCACATCGCCCCCTCGCAGGATCGGCGCGATGCCCGACAGCCAGTGATCGGGTTCCGGCACATCAAGGATGAGATCGCCCACCAGCAGAATGCGCGTCGCGCTCATCCGATCACTCCCGCCTCGCGCAGGGTCGCAATCGCCGCTGCGTCCATGCCTATCTCGTCCAAAATCGCATCGCCGTCCGCGCCCAGCACCGGCACCGCGCCCGCATCATCGCCCGCGCAGAAATCCGGCCCCATGCCCAGACCCAGCACCGCCAGCGGCCGATCATGCCCCGGCAATTGTGCCTGCGCCATCAGCCTGCGCTGTGCCATATGGGGGTGGCTCAAAATATCGCCGATCTCGCTAATCCGCGCGGCGGGGACGCCCGCCTGCGTCAAGCGATCCTCCAACGCCTGCGCCGAATATTTCAGCATTTCCTGCGTCAGCCAGCCCTTGAGCGCGGCATAATGTTCCACCCGTGCGGCATGGGTGGCAAAGCGCGGATCGTGGATCATCTCGCCCGCGCCAAGAGCGGCGAACAGCGCCTCGATCTGATGCTGATGATTGGCGCCAAGGGCGATCCAGCCATCGGCGCATGCGTAATATTCCGCCGTGGCCACAAGGCGAAACCCGCGATTGCCCGTGCCCTTGGGCGAGGCCCCGGTATAGTCCCAGACCGAGGCGGCCCCGCCCATGATCTTGAGCGCCGCATCCAACATCGCCACGTCCAGTTTCTCGCCCGCGCCGGTCATATCCCGCCGCCGCAGCGCCGCCAGCACGCCCATCGCGCCAAGATAGCCGGTAAAACTGTCCACCACCGGAATGCCGATTTTCAGCGGACCATCGGCGGTGGCATTCATCATCGCCATGCCCGATGTCGCCTGCGCGATATGATCATAGGCGCCGCGATCCTTTAGCGGCCCGCTTTGCCCAAATCCCGAAAGCGAGAGCCAGATCAGGCGCGGATTGAGCGCGGACAAAACCTCATAGCCCAGCCCCAGCCGCGCCATCACGCCGGGCCGGAAATTCTCCGCCACCACATCGGCCCGCGCCGCCAGATCGCGCGCAATCTCCATCCCGCGCGGATCTTTAAGGTTCAGCGCCAGACTGCGCTTGCCCGCATTGACCGCGGCAAAGGGCACCGACATGCCCGGCAATCCGGCATGTTCGGTATAGTGGCGGAAATCATCGCCTTTCATCGGCGGCTCGATCTTGATGACCTCGGCCCCCAATTGCGCCAGCGTCATCGTCGCAGTCGGCCCGGCGATGGCATGGGTGAAATCCAGCACGCGAATGCCTGAAAGCGGCATCAATGTCTCTCTCCTGCGTCCAACGCCCCGCTGGCGGCAATCATGGCCGGGTCAAAGCCCAGTCCGGTCAGGATCGCCTGATTGTCGGCCCCGGCGTGTCCGGCGGGGCGAGGCGGCACGCTGCGCGTTTCGGACAGGCCAAAGGGCAGGCTCAATTGCGTCACCGGCTCTTGTCCGGGCAGGGCCACCTCCACGATCCGCCCGCGCGCGCGGTGGTGGGGGTGGGCAATCGCCTCGGCCATCGAATAGACCGGCATCGCCTGCGTATCGGATTGGGCCAGCAGCGCTGCCCATTCGTCGCGCGTTCGGGTTCGCATGAGCGTGGCGATCTGCTCCTGCATCGTCGGGTGCTGATCAAGCGCGTGCTGCATGGCGGCGAAATCGGGCCGCCCGATGGCGTCACAAAAACGCCGCCAATAGGTTGGCTCCATATCCGTGGTGCAGAGGAATTGCCCATCGGCGCATGCCCAGACCCCGCCCTTGGGGTGCCACGCGCCCGGCGGCGGTGCGGCATCGGGATCGTCATAGCGCCCCATCGACACCGCCAGCAGCGGCAGGCACGCATCCGCCATCGCCACATCCACATGCTGCCCCCGCCCGCTGCGGTCCCGCGCGGAAAGGGCCAGCAGCATGGCAATCGTCCCCTGCGCGCCGGTCAGCACATCGGCCACCTGCAATCCGGGCAGGCTTGGCGCGGGCAGGCCATTGAGCCGCGACAAGGCCCCCGCCAGCGCCAGCGCCAGCGGATCATGCCCGGCGCGCCCCGCCAGCGGTCCGCTCTGTCCGGCGAAACTGACCGAGAGATAGACAAGCTGAGGGTTGAGCGCGAGCATCCGCCCCGCGCCAAACCCCATGCCCTCCATCACGCCGGGGCGGTAATCCTCGATCAGCACATCGGCCCGCGCGATCAATTTCTCCAGCACGGGCCTCGCCGCCTCATGGCCGGGGTTGATCTTCAGGCTGCGCTTGCCGCGCGTATAGGAGGGGCGGGCGCGGCGGCGCAGCGCTGCGGCCTCATCCTCGTCGTGGCCGAACATCGCCTCGGCCTTGGCCAGTTCGCGCGGGTGCTCGATCCTTACCACATCCGCGCCCATATCGGCGGCCACCCATGAGGCATAGGCGGCGGGCAGGAAACGGCTGAAATCGACGATCTTGAGGCCGGTGAGGGCAGTCATCTTTGCGCCGCCCTCTGGCCCGCCGCGCCCTCGATAAAGGTCGTGATCGCGGCCTCGATCGCCGCGCCATCCTCGCCCTCGCGGTTGAAATTGTCGGCGGTCAGTTCCAGCACCGGAAAGCCCGCCTCGCGCAGCGCCCGCACCACAAAGGGATCGGCGTCCGACAGCGCCACTACGCCGTCAATCGTGTGGATCTGCGCCTCATGCACATACCACGGTCCGGCCCATGTCGGCATGCGCAGCTCATCGCCCATGGTGATGCAGCGCGAGGCCAAGGCGCGCAGCGCATCCTTGCCCTCAATATCGCGGATATAGCCATCGGCGGCCAGCGCCAGATACATCGACCAGACGAAGACCGCGCCGTGGCTTTCCTCCCATTTCTGGTAAAAGCCCATCTCGCTCCAAAGGCCCCGGCCCACCCACATCAGGCGGACCTTTTCGCCGGGGCAGGCGGCCAATCCAGCGTCGACCCGCGCCTTGACCTCCTCGTAAAACGCCTTGGCCGCATCGCGCGCCCATTGCGTGCCGCGATGCCATTGCGGCACCATCGTTGCGGGCATGGAATCGACGATGCCGATGGGGGCGGGCACGGTCTGCGCGATCAGGTTGCGGGTCTTGCGGTAATAATCCTCCTGTTCATTGACCAGATCCATCACGGCGCGGAAACGGGCCTCGTCAAAGCGGCGGCCGGTCTTGGCCTCGATGGTGGCGATCACCTCGCGCAGCTCCGCCGTCATCAGGTCGATGCGTTCGGGTTCGAGCGCTTCCTCCCAATGATCGGGCAAGCGGGCCCACCAATCGCCGTAAAGATCCATGCGCGGATCATTGCTCTTTTCATAGACGAAGGCCGCCGCACCCGTCACCTGCGCCCATTCGGCAAAGATGCGGGCGGTCGGCTCGCTGGTGGCTACGGCGTGGACGAAATCGGGCCGGGGCAACCCGCCCCATGGCGCGTTTTCAGCATCATCATCAAAGGCGGCGGCGATGCCTTGTGCGGAATAGGCCTCGACATTGGCGGGGTAGTGATGGTCGCGCAGCAGCGATTGGTATCGGCCCGATTGCTGCTTGGCCGCGACGATGGAGGCCCACCATTGGTTGACGACAAAGGGTATGTCGAGCGCGCGCAGGATTTCCTGCGGGGCATTGGCATTGGCCATGGCAAAGGGGCTGCCCGCCGCGACCTTGGCGCGCAGATCGGCAAACCATGCGCGCTGATAGGCGTTGAAACTGGCCACCGATTCCAGGGATTTGCGGCTGCGCTTTTCGCCCTTGGGCGATGCGGCGCGGGGTGGTTTGGGCGCGCGGGGCGGTTCGGCCTCTCCACGCAGGCGGGAAAGGAAACGCGCATCGGGCAGCGCGTCGCAGCGCAGCGCGGTAAACGGCATATTCGGCAGGGCGCGGCGGATCGCGGCCTCCTGCCAAGGCGCGGCCTCATCGCCGCCGATGGACAGGTGCAGCACCGCATCCGCCCCGCAGGCCGTGGCCGCAGAGGCGATCCGCTTTGCGCTCGTCACGTCGATGCGCGGGGGGCAGGGGCCATGGGCGAAACTTTGGCCCCATGCGTGATCCTCGCCCACGATGAGCCAGCCTTCGGCCTCGATGGCAGAATAGAGTTCAAGGCCCTCATGCGGGGTGCCGGTGATGAACAGGCGGCGCGCCGGAATTTCGGGCGCAGACACCAGTTCCACCAGCAGTTCTTCGAGCGCGGGATTGTAATCCGCCGGGTGGAGAATAGCTGAAGCGCCGATCACGGCCAGCGCGCCAGTGCCGCTGATCCTGCCCCGCCGCCGCGCCTCGCCCAGCGCGTCGAGCAGGTGGGCCTGATGGGCGAGCAGGGCTTGCGCATCCTCAGCCGGAGCCGTGCCAAGGCCCGCCAGCCAATCGCCCATCTGCGTCATGCGCGCGTCATTATAGGCCATGGATGCGGCGCGCGGCAGGTGCAGCCAATCGAGGAAATGCATGTGCCGGGGCACCGCCTCGCCCTGTCGCCCCAGTTCGCGCAGGGCGGCGAAGATCTGCGGCTGTTCGCCATCGGCGGCGGTGATCAGCAGCGGCGTGTCATCCCATGACAGGAGCGCTTCCAGCAGGCATTTGCCGCGATGGCCCATTGCGGCATGCCCCATCACGGCATCGGCGCGGGGCGTTGCCGCCAATCGCGGGGCGACCAGACGCACCGGCTGAAATCCGGCACCCAGCAAAGCCGCACGCGGCGCGTCAAAGCCCAAAGTGCGGATAACCGGCGCGCGGGCGGGAGCATTCGATGGATCTGAATAGGCCTGATGGAAGAAGGCAAGCATCAGATGACGCCTTCGCTTTTCAACCGCGCCACGTCCTCCGGCGAGAGGCCGAGATATTGCGCGTACACATCCTCATTGTGCTGGCCGATATAGACCGGCAGCGCATCATCGAAACCGGTGCTGGCGGCGGAAAACTGGATGGGGATGCCCGCCGTGCGCAGATCGACGTTCGAGCCATAAGTAGGGTGCTCGACCGCCATGGTTTCGTGGCGCTCGACCACGCGGGGGTCGACCAGCGCGTCCTCGGGGTGGCGCACCGGGGCGACGGGGACGCCGCGTTCCTCCAGCAGGCGGCAGACCTGCGCCACGGGCAACTGGCGGCTCCACGCGTTGATCGTGGCCTCCAGCACCTCGGCATTGGCCACCCGGGCGTCGCGGTTGGCAAAGCGGGGATCATCGCCAAGCTCGCGCTGGCCCATCGCATCGAACAGGCCCCGCGCAAGCGGTTCATGCACGGCCACCACCGCCACATAGCCATCGGCGCATTCAAACACGCCAAAGGGCGACAGGCGCTGAACCGTCAGGCCCGTGCGAGACGGCATCCCGGCCGCCGCCATGGCCGACCAGTTTTCGATGGCGACGAAAGAGGTGAGCGCGCCCAGCATGGACACATCCACATGCTGGCCGATGCCGGTGCGGTGGCGCTGTTCAATCGCGGCAAGGATGCCGATGACGGTGAAGACCGGGGCCAGCATATCGGCGATGGGAATGCCGATGCGGACGGGCGGATGGCCCGGTTCGCCGCTGGTGAACATTGCGCCCGACAATGCCTGGATGATGACGTCCATCGCCTTGCCCGAACGGTCATTCGCGCCAAAGCCCGACAGCGAGGCGAAGACAATGCGCGGGTTGACCTGCGCGCAGGCTTCATAGCCCACGCCCAGCCGGTCGGCGGTGCCCGCGGTGAAATTTTCCACCACGATGTCGGCCTTGGCCACCAGATCCATGAACAGCTTCTTGCCCTCTGGCCGCTTCAGATTGAGCGAGACGCCGTATTTGCCCCGCGCCCGCGTCAGGTGCGAGAGCGAGATGTCATCCTCATGCGCGCGTTCGACCATGATGCCGTCGCGGCCCAGATAGGGGCTGTTTTCGCGGGCAAGGTCGCCGCCCACCGGCTCCTCGATCTTGATGACCTTGGCCCCAAGCCCGGCCAGCAGCAGCGTGGCATAAGGCCCCGCCAGAGCGCGGGTGAGGTCAAGCACGGTCAGCCCTTCGAGAGGGCGGGTCTGGTCAGTCATGGGGCATATCCTTGGTGCAGCGGGTCTGGCCGCTGGCAATGAGGGCTTGGGCGGCGCGGAACACCGGCTCGCCATCAATGCCCACGGCCGAAAGGCGGCGGGCCTGATCCAGGGCAAAGCGGTTATACAGCGCATCGAAACGGGTCTGGTCGGCGGTGGGCAGGGGGAGGATCGTCACCCCGTGGTCGCGGGCAAAGGCGATCCCTGCCTTTTCCGCCCGTGCATTGTTGGCGTTCAATTGCGCCTCCCACTTGGGCTTGGCGGCATTGAGCACATTTTGCAGATCAGGCGGCAGGCGGCGCCAGGCGATGTCGGACATGGCCCGCGCGGGATATCCGCCACGGCTGAGGCGCAGCGTGGTGAAATAATGCGCCACTTCCGAGAAGTGCAGGCTCTTGATCGTGTCGGCGGGCGCCACCACGCCGTCGATCACGCCTTTGGCCAGCGCGGAATAGACCTCGGCCATCGGCATGTTGACCGGATCGGCGCCCAATGCGCGCAGCACGTCAATGGAATCGGTCTGGGCGCGCAGGCGCAGGCCCTTGAGGTCGGCCAATGTGCGCACCGGGCGGTTGCGCGTCATAATTCCGGGGAAATTGCCCCCCTGAACTGCCAGCACATGCAGGCCCGGCAATTCATGCGACAATTGCGGGAAACGCGCGGCCAGACAGTCATAGATGCTGACCTGATCCTCCATGGTTTTGACGCCGCCGTAAAAGCCCGCCTGCGCGCGTTGCAGATGGACCCCGCCGCGCGTGTAGATCGGCGTGATGAGGCCGATGTCGGCCAGACCATGGCGGATCTCGGTGATGCTCATGTCTGATGAAATCAGCGCGCCCGACCAATAGGGCTTGAACGCGATGCGCCCGCCGCTGTCCTTCTCCACCTGATGCATCCAGGCAATGTCGGCCTTGCTGAAAGGATGGGTGGGCGGATAGGGGCTGGCATAGGTCAGCGTGTATTCCGCTTTGGGCGCGGGCGAGGAGCAGGCGGTCAACAAGGCCACAAGCCCCAGAGTGAGAGTTTTGCGCATGGGATCAGGCCCCCATCATCTTGGGCAGCCACAGCGCCATGGCCGGAAAGGCAATGATCGCGCCCAGATGCAGAAAATCGGCGACGAGAAAGGGGATCACTCCCCGGAAAATCGTGCCCAGCGAAAGGTCCTTGGCCACGCCCTGAAGCACGTAGATGTTGAGGCCCAGCGGCGGGTGGACAAAGCCCAGTTCCATCGTGCGGACAAGGAAGATGCCGAACCAGATCGGACTGTAGCCCAAAGCCTCGGCAATCGGCAGGAATATGGGGGTGGTCAGCAGCATCAGCGCCACGCCGTCAAGGAAGCTGCCCAGCAGGAGCAGCACCAGCGTCATGACGATGATGGCCAGAACCGGGCTGGCGTGAAGGCCGATGACCGCGCCGGACATGGCCTCGGTAATGCCGGTGATCGAGATGAAGGTGGCAAACAGCATCGCCCCGATGATGATGACATAGATCATGCCCGCCGTGCGCAAGGTGGCATGGGCAGCCTGTTTCAGCGCGGCAAGGGCGAAGCCCCCGCGCAGCGCCAGCAGGCCCAGCGAGGCCACCACGCCCACCGATGCGGCCTCGGTCGGCGTGAACCAGCCGATCATCAGCCCGCCGATGACAAAGGTGATCATCGTGACGATATCGGCGATCTTGCCCAGCGCGCGCAGGCGCTCGCCCCATGTGGCGCGCGTGCTGGCCGGGCCGAGGGCGGGGTTGATCGTGCAAAGGATGATGATGGTGATGAGATAGGAAATCGCCTGCGTCGCCACCGGGATCAGCGAGGCGGCGAACAGCTTGCCGATGGATTGTTCGGCAATGATGCCAAACACGATCAGCGCCCCCGAAGGCGGCACCAGCGAACCCAGCGTACCGCCTGCGGCCAAAGCGCCTGCGGCAAAGCCGGGATGATAGCCAGCCTTGCGCATTTCGGGCAAAGCGACCGAGGAAATCGTGGCGACCGTGGCCAGAGAGGAGCCGGAAATCGCGCCAAACCCTGCGCAGCCGCCAATGGAGGCCAGCGCCAGACCGCCCCGCCGATGGCCGACAAAGCGCGCCGCCACAGCAAAGAAATCGCGGCTGGCCCCGGCGGCGAAACAGATATGCGCCATCAACAGGAACAGCGGCAGCACGCCCAGTTCATATTTTGAGATGACTTCATAGGAAACGACCCCGGCCTTGATGAGCGCGGCCTCCGGCGCGATCATCACCGCCATCCCGCCGATCCCCGCCAGCATCAGCCCGATGCCGATGGGAATGCCGCCGGCCAGCATGGCCAGCAGCAAGGCAATGCCGATCCCGCCAATCAGTTCGGGACTCATGCTTCGCCTCCATCATGGCGCAGCGCCTGATAGAGAAACAGCGCGGCGATGGCGGAGCCGGACAGCAGCCAGAGCGCGCGCAGCCAGCGGATGGGAATTTGCAGCAATTCTGTCATTTCATACCCGTGCCAAAGGTCGCTCATCACCCATGCCGTGCCGATGGCCACGGTGAGGAACACGGCCGCGCTGACCACCGACATGATCCGTCGCAGCAGGGCGGCGGTGGGGGCGGAAAGGCGCGATGTAACCATGTGAACGCTTGCATGATGGCGCTCAAGCGTGGCGTAAAGCATGGCCCCGGCGCCCAGAAAGACGATCCCCGTCTGGGTCAGTTCGATCGAGCCGAGCAGATGCAGCCCCAGATGACGCCCCGCCACCGCAATGAAATCCGATGACGCGGTCAATCCCAGGCCGACCGTGCCCAGCCCATAGGCGAGGCGACGCAATACAGAAGGTCTGGCTTCATCGCCATGGGCAACGCCATCTTGCGGTGGTGCGGGCATCTTGCTCTCTTCCCTTGGTGCCGGCTTGCTTGAACGGCCGGATCTTTGCGGCGGTGGCCCTTATGGACATCACGTTGACATCCCCTTGTGTCGGGCGTCTAATGGCCGAGTCACCGAGAAGGTAGATTAATTCAATCGTTGAATATGTCAACTAAATGGGATCGGGTTCGCGGATGAGTAAGGCAGAAACGGCAACTGGCGTGAAACTGGGGCGGCTGGGCGATTATGTCGGCTTTCGCCTGCGCCGGGTGCAAAATCAGCTCTCGCGCGATTTCGTCAATGCCACGGCCGATCGGGGGTTGCGTTCGGGCCTGTTTTCCTCGCTCGCGCTGATTTCGGCCAATCCGGGGATCTCGCAGGCCGAACTATCACGCGAAATTGCGATGGACAAATCGGTGACGGTCAGTTTGCTCGATGATCTGGAGCGCCGGGGCTGGGCCGCGCGCAAGCGTTCGACCCAGGATCGGCGGCGCCATGCGCTTTATATCACCCCCGAGGGTGAACGCGAGCTGGAGGAAATTTTCGCGGTTGTTTCAACTACCGAGAATGCTGTGCTGCACCAGCTTTCTCCTGCCGAATTGATGTTGCTCAGCGAATTGCTCGACCGGATGTATGCGGTGTGCGTGCGCGAAGAATAGTCGGCGCAAATGCTGCATTGCGGCGCATTGATCCTGAAAAAATATAGTTGACTCATTCAACCAATTTACGCATCTTCATCCTCAAGAACGAATACGTTCCGCCTGGCAAGGCCGAATCCGGTCACCAGCTTGTGAGGAGAGGAAAAGTGCCCCGCGTCACGCAGCACAGCGCATCCATCTCGCTCAGCGGACGATACGTGTAATCGCTTGCAATTTTCGGGAGGATGCCATGAACCATCGTAAGTTCCGCGCGGCCGTGCTGACAGGCACCGTGCTGGCCGGGGCGTTGTCTGCGCCTTTGGCATGGGCCCAGGACGCCGCCACCAACGCCGACATCATCGTGACAGGCAGCCGCGTGCGCGGCGAGGCGCCCATCGGTTCGACCGTGACGGCTCTGTCCAACGCCGACATCGCCGCCACGGGCCGCGTGACGATCGACCGCGCGATCCGCGATCTGCCGCAGGTGTTCGACCTTGGCGTTTCGGAAAATTCGCGCGGGCAATCGGGCGGTTCGGGCAATATCGTCTATTCCAACTCGATCAACCTGCGCGGAATCGGGCCGAATGCCACGCTGATCATCGTCGATGGCCACCGCGTCACCAACAACAGCCGCTCGATCGACCCGTCCACCCTGCCGACGCTGGGCGTTGAGCGGATCGAGGTTGTGGCCGATGGCGCCTCGGCCATTTACGGGTCGGATGCGGTGGCAGGCGTGGTCAACCTGATCCCGCGCCGCAGTCTCAACGGGCTTGAGGTTTCCATGCGCGGCGGCATTGCCTCGGACGGGGCCTATAATGAAAAGATGGCCGGGGCCGCCTATGGCCGCAAGTTCGACCGGGGCCAGTTCATGGTGGCCTATGAACATGTCGAAAAATCGAACCTCAACGGGTATGATCGCCCGTTCTTCACCTCGAACCAGACGCGCTATGGCGGCAATGACTATTCGGTCACGCGCTGCGCGCCCGGCACGATCACGGCGGGCGGCGTCAACTACGCCATTCCGGCGGGCGGCCTCACCAATCCTTCGCAATTGACCGCGGGCACCAGCAATCGCTGCGATGATCTGCAGGGGCAGGACCTGATCCCGCGCCAGAAATATGACTCGGCCAACATGACGGCCAATTTCAAGGCGACCGACTGGCTCGAATTCTTTGTCGACGGCTTCTATTCCTATCGCTCGTTCTACCGCCTGCCGGCCTACAGCAGCGCGTCCCTGACCGTGCCCCAGACCAATGCCTTCTTTGTCCGGCCCACCGGCTTTACCGGCACGTCCTATTCGCTGGGCTACAATTTCTCGAATGATGTGGCGCGCAATGCCACTTATGGCCATTCGGAAAGCTGGCAGATCACGCCGGGGGTCAAGATCAAGCTGCCCCGCAATTGGCAGTTCGAGGCATTGGTGGGCAAGGGGCGCACCTATGACATTTCGACCAGCACGCTGGGCACCAGCAATGCCGCGCTGAACGCTGCTCTGGCCAGCAGCAACCCGGCCACCGCCTTTGACCCCTATGGCCTTGGCCGCACGTCCGCGGCCACGCTGGCGGGCATTTTCAATCAGGTCTTCATCGCCCCCACCATCGGCCGCTTTGTCGGCTATGAGGCGCGGTTGAACGGGCCGCTGTTCAATCTGCCCGCCGGTCAGGTCAAGCTGGCCGCAGGCTATGAAGGTCAGGAATTCAACGTCTCGCTGGGCAGCCAGCGCGGCAATCCGGGCATTCCCTTCACCTGGACCAATCCGGGGCGGCGAGTGGATTCGGCCTATGCCGAATTGGTGATCCCGGTGTTTGGCCCCGAAAATGCGGTGCCGGGCCTGCAAAAGCTGGAGATCGATGCGGCGGTCCGTTACGACAAATATTCCGACGTGGGCGAGACCACCAATCCCAAATTCGGCGTCAACTGGAAGCCGGTGGAGAGCCTGACCCTGCGCGGGTCGTATGGCACATCCTTCCGCGCGCCGACCCTGCCGCAGATCTACGGCAATTCGAACGGCCTTTTCGTGCAGTCCTATCAGAATCCCACCGGCGGCACGCCGATCACCGGGGTCGCGCTGTCGGGCGGCAATCTCAATCTGAAGCCCGAAACGGCCACCACATGGTCGGTGGGCGCCGATTTCCAGCCGACCCGGCGGACCAAATTCTCGCTGACCTATTTCAACGTGGATTACAAAAATCAGGTCATCGCGCTGCTCTCGGATCTCTCGCTGCTCAACCGCGTGTCGCAATATGACGGCACGGGCCTGATCACGCAGGGCGCGGCGGCGGGCGCTCTGGCCGCGCAATATGCGGCGCAGGGGCTGATCGTTTCGGGCGCCTTCCCCGGCGGCAGTCCGAACAATGTGACCCTGTTTGTTGACGGGCGCAGCCAGAATTTGGGCCGGTCGATCACGCGCGGCCTTGATTTCACCGCCAGCCATGTGATCGACA
The DNA here is from genome assembly GCF_028736195.1 of Novosphingobium sp. KACC 22771. GTDB lineage: Bacteria > Pseudomonadota > Alphaproteobacteria > Sphingomonadales > Sphingomonadaceae > Novosphingobium. The sequence goes on from NZ_CP117881.1 coordinate 1,772,201, forward strand.
CCGACAAGGCCGGTCGCTTCACGCTGGCCGCCAGCGGCACCTATATGCTGGGCTACAAAACCCAGCAGGCCCCCGCCGCGCCCTTCATCAGCCAACTCAACCTGATCTTCCAACCGTTGCGGTTCCGCGCCCGCGCCAGCATCAATTGGGAAATGGAGCGTTGGGGCGTGCTGCTGCGCGCAACGCATGTTGGCGGATACACCAACAATGCCATTGCCACGGCCCAGGCGGTGAAAAGCTATACGCCGATTGATGCGGTGATCAATTTCAAGGTGGGCGAAGCGGAAAATCCGTTCAACCTTGGCCTTGAAATCCGCAATGTTTTCAACATTAAACCGCCCTATGTCAACATTGCCCCCAGCGCGAACGGCAGCGGCGGCTATGACGCCACCGCATCCGACCCGATCGGCCGCCTGATCGCGGTCAGCGCGCGGAAGAAGTTCTGATGCGCAGCCTTCTGTTGGCCGGCGCGATGGCCCTGGCCTTTGCGGGGGCGGGCGGTGTAGCGGGGGCGCAGGCTCCCGTCGCACTGGTGCCTGCCGCTGCTGCGTCCAGCTTTGGCCATTATCAACCGCCCAAGGCCTATAGTTCTCAGCTCCGTCAAAGCTTTTACGTGCGGATGCGTGACGGCACGCGTCTGGCCGTCACGGTGGCCCGCCCGGCGGTGGATGGCAAACCGGCCGAGGGGCGCTTTCCCGTCATCTGGCACCACACATTGTCCGCCACGCAGGAGGCCGCCGATGGCACCGGCCCGCGCGCGGCGGGGTTCCGCTCAATCCCGGGCCTGACCGATTACGGCTATGTCGTGGTGCAGGTCGCCCGGCGCGGCAATGGCCAGAGTTTCGGCACGATGCGCGGATACCACGAGCGCAACGAAGATGCCGACGCCTATGAGATGATCGACTGGCTGGCCGATCAGCCATGGTCAAACGGCATAGTCGGCCAATATGGCTGTTCAAACACCGGCGATGCGGCGGTTCATGCGATGACGGGCGGCAATCCGCATCTGAAAGCCGTATTCGCGGGCTGTTTCAGCTGGAACAAATATGACGCGATGCGGCGCGGCGGGATCTTTGCCCAATGGGGCACCGGCCCCACCCGCACCATCGAGCAGGACATGGCCATCACCCCCATCGATGGCGATGAAAACAAGGTCATGCTGCGCAAGGCCGCCGAGGAGCATCAGCGCGCCACGCCTTTGTTCGAACTGTGGAAATCGCTGCCCTATCGCGACAGTTGGGCGCCCAGCGTGCAAAGCACCTTTTGGGCCGAGGGCAGCGCGTCCTCCTATGCCAACCAGATGCGGCGTTCGGGAACGGCGCTTTATGTCGTGGGCGGATGGCGCGATGAATTGCGCGATCAGGGGCTGATCACCTTCCTCAACATTCCCGGCACGCATATCCTGATCGGTGACTGGCTGCATTGCCAGAACGATGGCTTTGGCCTTGTCGAAGAGGCGCATCGTTTCTTTGACCGCCACCTGAAGGGCATCGACACCGGCATCGACCGCGATCCGCCGATCCATTACTTTACGGTCGGAAGCGGCGAATGGCGCAGCGCGACCCAGTGGCCCTTGCCGCAGGCGCCGCAGACCAGCTTTGCCATCACCGCGAAGGGTCTTGAAACCGCCTCCACCAAACCGGCGCCGCTCACCACCAGCTTTGCTGTCGATTACGCCACGCCCTGCGTGGGCGAAGGCGGCGGCCCCACGATGCAGCCATGCCATCCCAAGGGGGCGGGATATTCTGTGGCGGGCAAGGCTCTGGCCGCGCCGGTTGAGGTGACGGGCCATGGTCTGGCCGATGTCTGGATCGCGGCCGACACGCCCGATGCCAATCTCTTCCTCATGCTGGAGGATGTTGCGCCCGACGGCAGCGTCAAGGTCGTGACGGAGGGGCGGCTCAAGGCAAGCCTGCGCAAGACCGACAAGGCGCCATGGGCCTTGCCCGGCCTGCCGTGGCATCGCGCCTATGCAGAGGATGCGCAGATGCTGAAACCGGGCGAGCCGGTGCGGATGCAGTTCGACGTGATGCCCACCTCCTATGTCTGGGCCAAGGGGCATCGCATCCAGTTCACCTTTGCCGGATCGGATTACCGGGAAAGGGCGCGCAATGCCAATGCGCAACCGGCGCGCATCACCCTGATCAGCGATGCGGCCCATCCATCAAGTGTCAGCCTGCCTATCGTCAAACCCTGAACCGGCCCCGTTCTGCATCAGGAAACCGGATCGCATGCATCTCCGCCACGCCTTGTTGACCATGACTTTCGTGGCTGCCTCCGCCTCGGCCCAGCCTTTGCCGCAGAGCCCGACGGTGCCCGAAACCGCCAGTGGCACATTGCCATCCGGCGCAAAATGGGCCGCGCAGGTTCCCCCCAACTGGAACGGCACGCTGCTGGTGTGGGGGCGGGGTTATTCGGCCCGGTTGAGCGCGCCGGAACTGGCGCCCGCCTATGTCAAAACGTTGCTGCTGGACAAGGGCTATGCGCTGTTGGCCAGCGATTATGGCGCGGCGGGCTGGTCGCTGGCCGAGGCGGTGCCTGCCCAGACCGCGGCGATTGCCGCTTTTGCCCGGACCTATGGGCGGCCCCGGCGCAGCATCGCATGGGGCAATTCGATGGGGGGCCTTGTCACCACCGCCTTGGCCGAGGCGGCAAGGCCTGCGGTAGATGGAGCCATCGCCTTTTGCCCGTCGATCGGCGGCGCGGTGGGGATGATGAACATGGCGCTCGATGGGGCCTATGCGCTGCGCACGCTCGTGCCTGCCGATGGTTTGCAATTGACCGGCATCGCCGACGATATGGCCAATGGCAAAAAGGCCGAAGGCGCGGTGCAATCCGCGCTGGCCACGCCGCAGGGCAGGGCGCGTCTGGCGCTGGCGGGCGTGTTGGGCGGCATTCCGGGCTGGACCCGGCGCGACCACCCGCGCCCCGCCGAAGGGGACGTCGAGGCGCAGGTTGATGAGATCGGGGCGGCCTTTGCCATGGGCGTGTTCTTGCCCCGCGCGGATCAGGAAAAGCGCAGCGGCGGGGTGTTTTCGTGGAACACCGGCGTCGATTATGACGCGCAATTGGCTCTTTCGGGTCGGCGTGCTTTTGTCGAAGCGCTCTATGCCAAGGCAGGTCTGGACCTGACGGCGGATCTGGCGCGGCTGAATGCGGGGGCGCGGGTGGCGGCCAAACCTGCGGCGGTGCGCTATATGATGGCGCATTACACCCCCACGGCACAGCCCAAAGTCCCGCTGCTGTCGGTTCAGGCCATCGGGGATGGGGCCACCTCACCCTCGCTGCAACGCGCCTATGCCGAGGTCGCGCCTGCCGCCATGTTCAAGGCCATGTGGCTGGAGCAAGCGGGCCATTGCGGTTTTTCCGCCGAGGCGATCCTGGCCTCGCTGCGAGCGCTGGAAAAGCGGCTTGACACGGACGTTTGGGATGAAACGACGCCCGGATTTGTCGCCCACACGCCCGCGCCAATGCTGCGGCCCTGTTTGCGGGGCCGCAGCTGTCGCTGATCAATCCATATGTTTGCGCTCGATGCTCCATCCGGGGGAAACGCAAAGGCGGCAGGCAGGGCCGGTAAAAGTCCGCCCCGCGCTCTTGTCCCCGCGCAATTGCCATTCCAGCCAATCGACCGAAACCTGCGCCACCGCGCCGCCATAGGGTTTATAGAATGTGCCGCCATGGCCAACCGGCAGATTGACCAGCACGGCGGGAACATGGCTGATCCGGGCGTAATCGTCGGTGCCGTTGGGATAGGCAATGTCGCCCGGCCCACCCAGAATATAGATGATCGGCGTGTGAATGTCTTTGAGCAGCGCCTTGGTCACGTTGATCCCGGAAATCGGATTGCTGCCATCGGCAAAGACGCCGCTGTTGTGGATCAGCACGGCGTGGATGCGCGGGTCGCGCGCCACTTCCAGCGCCTGCAGCCCACCGCAGCTATGGCCCGCGACGGCAACCTGTCGCGGATCGATATGGCCCTTGAGCGGGCTGCCCGTGCGGGTATTTTCCTTCAACGCCCAATCAAGACCAGCCAGCACATCGGCGCTTTTGGTGGGCGAATCCAGACGGCGCGGCGCACCGGGGATTGGCTCGGGCAGTTTCTCGGTGGCGGTCGGCCCGGACATGATGCGGCCGGGCGCGATCACGATATAGCCGTGGCTGGCGATTTCCAGCAGATGCTGGCGCGCGCTTGCGCCGTCCTCCTGACACCCGCCATTGCCCCAGAGCATGACGCCCAGTTTGGCAGCCGGGAGAGTTGCGGGGCGATAGATCACATGCGCAGGAAGGCCGGCATTGACCTCCATGATGGCGGGATAGGGGCCGGAGCCGGGAATATTGGGCAAGTTGCGCGAGGCGATGCGTTCCGCCTCCTGCGCCGCGTTGAGGGCGGGGGCCAGTGGCGGGGCAGGTGGCGGGGTTTGGGCCATGGCGGCGCCGGCCAGCGCGAGCAGCCCCGCAGCGAGGGGAAGGCGAAAATGAGTCATCCTTGTCTCCTGTTGTATCCGCGCCATGTTTGCCTATTTTTCAACGAATGACAACGCTTGCATTGCAGCATTGGAATGGCATCATCACTTTTTCCGTGGTGTAAGAGGGCAGGGGCGCTTGCGCCTTGCGAAGAGATATAATATTGCTATTCCCAATAGCAGAATGTCAGGATGCTTTCGAAAGGCTGAGCGCATGGAATTCACGAGATTGAACCCGGTGACGGGCGATGTTGCCTCGTCGGCGTTGGCGATGCAGGCGGGCGAGATGGCGGGCATTGCGGCGCGTGCTGCGGCGGCCCAGCCTGCATGGGGGGCGATGGGGCCGAATGCGCGGCGCGCGGTGCTGCAAAAGGCGGCCGATGCGCTTGCCAGCAAGAAGGATGAGTTCGTCGCCGCGATGATGGGCGAGATCGGCGCGACCGCCGGTTGGGCGATGTTCAACCTTGGCCTTGCCGTTTCCATGGTGCGCGAGGCCGCCAGCCTGACCACCCAGATTTCGGGCGAAGTGATCCCCTCCGACAAGCCCGGCTGCCTGGCCATGGCGCTGCGTGAGCCGGTGGGTGTGATCCTGGGCATTGCGCCGTGGAATGCGCCGATCATCCTTGGCGTGCGCGCGATTGCCACGCCCTTGGCCTGCGGCAATGCGGTGATTTTGAAGGCGTCGGAACAGTGCCCGCGCACCCACGCACTGATCATCGAGGCCTTTGCCGAGGCCGGTTTCCCCGAGGGCGTGGTCAATGTCGTGACCAATGCGCCTGCGGATGCCGCCGATGTGGTGGGCGCGCTGATCGACGCACCGGAAGTCAAGCGCATCAATTTTACCGGCAGCACGGCCGTGGGCCGCATCATCGCCAAGCGCGCGGCCGAACATCTCAAGCCCTGCCTGCTTGAACTGGGCGGCAAGGCGCCTTTGGTGATCTGTGCCGATGCGGATCTTGACGAGGCGGTCAAGGCGGCCGCTTTCGGCGCCTATATGAACCAGGGCCAGATCTGCATGAGCACCGAGCGGATCATCGTGGTCGAGGCCGTGGCCGATGAATTTGCCGAGAAATTCGCCGCCAAGGTCAAGACCTTGACCGCAGGCGATCCGCGTCTGGGCAACACGCCGCTGGGCGGGGTGGTCGATGCCAAGACGGTGGCGCATTGCCTTTCGCTGGTGGACGATGCCGTGGCCAAGGGCGCGACCTTGCTGACCGGCGGGGAAACCACGCTGAACGTCGTGATGCCCGCGCATCTGGTGGATAAGGTCACGCCGGACATGAAGCTGTTCCGCGATGAAAGCTTTGGCCCCGTCGTCGGCATCATCCGCGCGCGAGACGAGGCGCACGCGATCGAACTGGCCAATGACACCGAATATGGCCTGTCGGCTGCGGTCTTTACGAAGGACATCGCCAAGGGCCTGCGCCTTGCCAAGCAGATCAAGTCGGGCATCTGCCACATCAACGGCGCGACCGTCCATGACGAGGCCCAGATGCCCTTCGGCGGCGTCGGTGCTTCGGGCTATGGCCGCTTCGGCGGCCGTCAGGGCATCGACAGCTTCACCGAAACCCGCTGGATCACCGTCGAAACCCAGGACGGGCATTTCCCCATCTGATGGGCAAGGGTCTGATTGCGGCGGGCCTTGCGCTCGCCGCTTCGCCTGCGGTGGGCCAAGGCCCCGCCGCCCCAGCGCCCACGCTCGATTATGCGTTCACCGCGCGCATCACCCTTGCCCCGCCGGTTGAGCAGGGCGAGGTGGCGGGCGGGCGCAAACGCTTTATCGCCATCACCGGCGGGACCGTTGATGGGCCGATGCTGAAGGGCACAATCATGCCCGGTGGCGGCGATTGGCAAACGATCATGCCCGGTGGCCTGACCAAGGTGGAGGCGCGCTACTTCATGAAGAGCGCCGATGGCACAGTGGTCGAAATCACCAATCCGGGCGTGCGCGTGGCCAGCCCGGAGGTGACTGAAAAACTGGCCAAGGGCGAAAAGGTTGATCCCTCGGCCTATTATTTCCGCACCACGCCGCGCTTTGACGTCAAGGCGGGGCCGCAGGAATGGCTGGCCCGGTCAGCCTTTGTGGCGCGCGGCATCCGCATGCCCGACCATGTGGTCATCGACTTTTACATCGTGCGATAAATGAGCTTTAAATTCTGGGCGCTGTTTTAAAACAGCGCCCTTATTTCCACTCGGCGGCGCGATTGGTCGGTCAGGCCATCGGCGTCCTTGTCGTTCGTCGCGCTGCCGCTGGTGTCGGTGGCGGTCTCGATGGTCATGCCCGGCATCAGGCGGCGCAGCGTTTCGGCAATCGTTTCGGCGCGCTGTGCCGCCAGTTCCGCACGTTCGGACATGGCGCGGCCTGAAATCACCTGAGGCTGCGTTGCGGCAAAGCCGGTGACGATCAGCTTTTTGGGATGGGCGGCGTTGATCCAGTTGCCGGCCTGTTCGATCAGATAGTCGCCGTATTGATAGACCAGAAAGTCATTGCCGAATTCGAAATAGACTGGGAACACGCGCTCGGCATAGGGTCCGGCGGGCACCGGGCGCGCCACTGATGAGGGCGTGATGTTGCGTTTGGGCAGAACGAAGCGGCGGCCCGGATAACCCTCGGCAGGCAGCATGTGGCGCGTGCAGGGCATGTCGTACAAACGGCTGGTGCGCACCGCATCCAGCACCACTCCGCCGCAGGGCGTGGTCGGGGCGGCGGTTACGATCCCCTCCACCATCACGCCATAATTCCAATCCGGCTTGTGCGGGCTGAGCGAGACGTCATAGCGCGTGCCTGTCGCCGGATCGTCGGAGAGCCAGCAGCCCGACTTCTTGCCGCTGTCGGCATCGCGATAGATAGGGCAGGCGATGAAGCGCACCGTTTCGGCGGCCGCCGCCGACAAAGGCGCAACCAGCGCGGCGGCGGTAAGGAAAAAGCGAAACATCACAGCGCACTCATCATATTGGTGAGATCCTGCTTTTCCTGCTCGGTATAGCCGATGTTGTAGCGGCGGTCGTAATAGTCGACGATGCCGCGCAGATCCTTGGCCAGACCATTGGAGAAATAGGGCGCGCGGGCGGAAAGCCCCCGCATGGATTGCAGCGTGATCTTGCCCACATCCGCGCAGCGGCCTGTGGTCATCGCAAAGCCGGGGTCCATGGTCAGGATCACGCGGCCATAGTGGGGATGCGGCGCCTTCAGGCAGGTGATGCGGAACAGCGGCAGATCGCGCCACGGGTCGGCAAAGGGCATGGTGGTGCTGCCCAGATCGACTTGCCCCGGGGCCACGTCATTGCCCATCTGGCTCATATTATGGCAGAAAACGCAGGAATTGCGGACCGGATTGCCGAAACCGATGCGCGAATTGATGCCCGCCGTATCGGTGATAAGGAACATCTTGTCACGAAACACCCGCGCCCCGCGCGCCACCGATTGGCGAAAGGCCAGTTGCTCGGGCGTCAGCGTCTTGGCGTCCTCGGGGCTGATCTTTTCCCATTTGGCAAATTCGCTCCACACCGGGATGCCGATGCTGCCCAATGCGCCGGGGTGCGAATTTTTCAGCTTCATCGGCCCGCCCTCGGCGCCCATGCTGTCGAGCGCGCCTGCCTGCTTGCTGACCTGTTGGGCGGTGTAGACGCGCATTTCAAAGTCGCGGATTTGGGCGATCTGCTTGGCGTTTAACCCGCGCGCAAATTGCAGATGGCCGTGCGCGGCATCCTCCATCTGCATCCGTAGATTGCCCGCGCGATTGTCGCTCATGATATTGCCCGACATCATCGAGCCATCATCAGGATCGCGGGGTAGGGCGAAGCCCTGTTTGGGATCGAAGGGAAAGCCCACGGCCAGTAGATATTTCATATTCGCCACCGGCCGTGCCCGCCGATAGACCGAGATATTGCCCGCCCCCGGCCCATAATTCGGCCCCGAATTACAGCCATTGGGATCGCGCACCACCTCAATGGTGAAATCAGGCGTCACGGGGCGCCCGTTCCATTGCCGCACCGGCCAGGGCAGTTGGATGCGGAACAGGCCGCGCTCGATCAGCAGCGAATGGGATTCGCGCTTGTCCTGCGGCAGGCTGGGGCAATTGGCGCCGTCGATGGCGGCAAAGAGCGGGTCCTTGCCCTGCGTCTTGCTCCAGCGCTCGGCTGCGGTGGCTGCCGAAATGCTCATAGCGTCCGCGGGTTGATGGCATGTGACACAGGCGCGGCCATTGGCGCCAAGGGGCTCGAAAAACGGATGGCCCTTGGTGGCGATGGGGCCGCCATCGACCAATACGCGCAGGGTACCGTGATTATTGGCATAATCAAGGCTGGCGGGAAATACGCGCCCTTCGCCCGGCGACCACCAGCGCTCGGGCGCGGTCGCGCCCAGTTGGCCGACAAGCGCCGCCCCCGCCACGCCCGCCACCATCAGGCCAATCTTGCGCATATTTCCCGCTTTCCCTTGCTTATTTGCCGAACACAGCCTTGAGGCGCAGCCCAAAGGTGCGCGGGGCGCCATAGATGATGCCGCCATCCGCGCTGGACGCATTCTGAATCTGCGAGGCGATGTAGAGCTTGTTCGTCAGGTTCTGGACAAAGGCTTCCACCTGCCAGCCATGGTGGAAATCCAGCGTGACCCGCGCATCGAGCAGATCGCGCCCCGGCACCAGTGTGGCGATGCTCGGAAAGGGGGTGGCGTATTGGCTCGACACATGGCTCCATTGCAGGCGCGGCGTGGCGGTGATGTCGCCGCCCAGCGGGATTGCATATTGGATGCCGCCATTCAGCGTCAGCTTGGGCGAGAAGGGCAGGGTGCGCCCTTGCGGCACAAAACGCAGGTTGGTCGGGCATCCGGCATCGGTTCCGGCCGCATTGGTGTCGGAAATACAGGCGGCATTGCTGAATTTCGCATCCAGCAAGCCCGCGCCCATATTCAGGCCCAGACCGCCGAACTGGCCCGTCACTTCCAGCTCGGCCCCCTTGGCATGGCCGCCCAGCGCGTTTTGCGTGACGGGCAGGCCGCCCACAAGGCTGGAAAGCTGGATGTCCTTGTAAACCGAATAGAACACATCGCCATTGACCCGGAGATGGCGGTCGAGGAACTGGGTCTTGAAGCCCGCCTCATAGACGAAATTGCGCTCGGGGCTGAAATTGGGCGTGTTGGGCGTCAGGTTGACGCCGCCCGCCTTGTAACCCTTCGACGCCGAGACATAGAGCAGGCCGTCGCGGTTCAGGTGGTAATTGATCCCCACCTTGCCGGTCAGTTGATTGGTGGAAATCGAGGAGGTAAAGGGCAGGGTGAAGCCCGCGCCGGGCACGGCAAAGCGGGTGTAGACCTGACTGTCCCAGCTATAACGCCCGCCGACCACCACTTCGAGCCGGTCGTTGAAATGATAGTTGATCTGGCCAAAGCCGGAATAGGTGGTGTTCTTGGCAGTGGTGATGATCGAGCTGGTGCTGCTGACAAAATCGCGAACGTTGTTGTTGTCGCGCAGCAGCGTGACCGGCACCTTTTCGTCCATAAAGAACGCGCCCAGCACCCATTGCAACGGCCCCTTGTCGGTGGAAAGCAGGTTCACTTCCTGAATGAAGGTCTGGAACTGGGTGCTCGACTGGCTGACGCGGCCGACATTGGCGGCGGGCGGGCGCGGGGCGGCGGTAGCGGTGCGGTCGCCGTCGGTCTGATCCTGCGTCTTGCCGTCCTGCCAACTGGTCAGCGTGCGGAACTGCACCCGATCGGTCAGATCTACGCGGGCATCCATCGCCAGACGATAGCCGTGCTGGTTGAGATAGGAGCGCGCGTCCTCCTCGATTTGGAAAGGGTTGCTGGTGACGGCATCATTGCGGTTCTTGATGGCGATGCTGTCGCTGCGCGAATTGAAATATTCGGCGCGCAGGTTGAGGTCGAGCGTGCCGTCCATGCCCCGCACGCGCAGATTGGCGCGCACAGCGTCCATTTTCAGATTGCCGGGCTGGCTCTGAGCGTTGGCAGCGATGTTTTTGGTATAGCTGTCGCGCTCTTCATGCACATAGGCCAGACGCAGCGCGACATTCTCGCCGCCGATATTGGCCGCCGTTTCCGCGCGATAGCGGCCGTAATTGCCCACCGTCAGATTGGCCATGGCGTTCAGGGCATCGAACTGTGGCTTGGGTGTGCGGACATAGATCGCGCCGCCGGTTGAATTCTGGCCGGTCAGCGTGCCCTGTGGCCCGCGCAAGACCTCGATGGAGGCGATGTCATAAAAGCTGATGCCGATGAATTGCTCATGCGGGATGAGTTGTCCGTCGATGTAATAGGCAACACCGGGGTTGGACGTGGGCGCGCTTTGCGCGATGCCCACGCCGCGAATGTTGACGAAGGTGGAGCGGTTGACGGTGTTAATCGCAATCGAGGGCGCAACCTGCTGAATATCGGCCAGATTGCCCACGCCCTTGCGCTGCAGATCCTCGGCATTGAGCACTGTGGCCGAGATGGGAACCTGTTGGAGGCTTTGTTCACGGCGCTCGGCGGTGACGACAATGTCGGCCAGACCGGTATTTTGGGGCGCGGCGGGAGCGCTCTGGGCCAGGGCGGGCCCGGCCACACCGGACAGCAGCAGCGCAAAAATGGGCGCATGGCGCCTGCGAATATGGATCATGGCATCCTCCCTTTATCTGTTGACGCCATGTCTATGCAAGGGCTTGCATCATGTCAAGATTGTTCTCTCTCATACGCTTTTGCCGCCCGCGATCCGCGCCAACCGGCCATCGCGCAGACCGCCGCCGTCGCCATCATCGCCAGCGCGAGGCGCCATGATGAAATGGGCGCAATCAAGCCCAGCGCCAGCGTCGCCCCCGCGCTGGCCAGCATTTGCGTGGCGCCCGCGATGCTGGTGGCGGTGCCGGCCATGCTTTCCTCGGCAAAGACGATGATGGCCATGGCCGAAGGTCCGGCCACCCCCGCGCCCAGCCCCACCAGCACGACCGGCGCAATCAACGCGGCGGGCGTATGCAGCCCCATGCTTGCCAGCAGACCCGCCGCGCAGGCCCCCGCCAGGATCAGCCCCGTCCCAATTGCCAGCCCATAACCCCCGCGCGACACATGCCGCACCAATCGCGTACCGGCAATTGAGGCGGCGGCCACCACCAGGAGCGCTATCCCGATCCGCCGCGGATCAAGCCCTTCATCGCGCAGCAGAAAAGGAGCTGAGGCCAGAAACATGTACAAAGTGCTGCTGGCCGAAGCCATGGCCAGCGTGGAGAGCATGAAGCGCGCATTGCCCAGCAGGCGGCCCAGATCAGGCGCAGCCCCCTGCGCCCGCACAGCCTTTGCGCCATGAGGCAATCGCGGCCAGACCAGCGCCAGCACGCCAAATGCCACCACCGCCAGCACCACAGGGATCGTCCGCCACCCGGCCAGCGCCGTCAGAAAACCGCCCAGCACCGGCGCCAGCGCGGGCGAGATCAGCACGATGGTCATCAGGCTCGCCTGTCGCGCGGCGGCCTCATCCCGCCCGAACAGATCGCCCACCATCACGCGCGCCGTCACCACGCCCGCCGCGCCGCCCGCCGCCTGAACGCTGCGCGCCGCCAGCAGCATCGACAAGGACCCCGCCAGCGCGCAGCCCAGCGCCCCCAGCCCATAAAGCACAAGGCCACACAGAAGAACCGGCCTGCGCCCCAGCCGGTCCACCGCAGGCCCGGCCACCAATTGCGCCGCGCCAAGGCCGACCATGTAAATGCTGACCGTCAATTGCGCGCCATGGGCATCGGTGGCGAAATCATGCGCGATTTGGGGCAAAGCGGGCACCAGCATATGGATCGCCATCGACCCCAGCGCCGCCACCAGCGCCAGCCCCAGCATCGCCGCATTCATGCCGATTGCCTGCGCGCCAGCAAGACCAGCCCGGCACAAGCCCCTGCCAGCCCCAGCAGCAAAAGCGTGGGCGGCAGAAAGGACCCGGTTGCCTGTTTCAAAACGCCCATCAGCGGCGGCACTGTCGCCCCCGCCAGACTGCCCGCCATGTTGATGACGACAATGCCCATGGCCAGGCTTTGCGGCGCCAGCATCCGCGTGGGGATCGCCCAGAACGCGGCCACCGTGCAGCCGGTGCAGGCCCCGCCCAAAATCAGGCACAACAGCCCCGCCGCCCCCGCGCCCAACCCCCATGCGCAGACCAGCAGCACCCCGCCCAGCAAAGCCGGGACGGCGACATGCAGGAACCTTTCCCCCGTGCGGTCCGAATGGCGGGCGTTGAGCAGCAGGCCGATCGCGCTGGCCGCATTGGGCAGCGCGACGATGATGCCGGTTTCGGTCGAGGTCAGATTGCCCATGCCTTTGACCACCTGGGGCAGCCAGAACATGATGCCGTAATTGCTGGCCAGAATGCAGAACCATATGGCGGCGCAGGTCCAGCCCACCTTGCTGCGCAGCACAGCCCAGCGCTCGCCGCCCGAGGGGGCCTTTTGCGCGCCGCGCACATGGGCGGCGATCCAGGCGCGCTGCTCGTCGTTCAACCAGCGCGCGTGGTCGGGCGTATCGGGAAACCAGAGGTAGGCAAACAGCGCCAGCGCCAGCGCGGGCAAGGCTTCGGCGATAAACATCATCCGCCACGGCGCGATGCCCCACGGATTGGCCCAATCGAGCAGCAGGCCCGACACCGGCGCACCGATCACCTGCGCCACATTGATCGACATGATCGGGATGGCAAGGATCGCCGCGCGATGCCGCTCGCTCGCCCAGAGGCTGAGATAGAGCATCAGGCCCGACGAGAGGCCCCCTTCGGCAAACCCGATGGCGATGCGCAGTGCATAAAGTTGGCTATTGGTATGAACCAGCGCCATGCTGGCCGAACAGATCCCCCACACCGCCGTGATCGCCGCCAGCCAGCGATGCATGCCGATAGCCTCATAGAGCAGCACGCTGGGATATTTGGCCAGCATATAGCCGATGAACAGCACCCCCGCGCCAAACCCGTATTGCGCGGGCGAAAGGCCCAGATCGCGGTTCATGGTCAGCGCGGCAAAGGCGACATTGGTGCGGTCAATCGCCCCGATCAGGATATAGAGCGCGCAAGGGACCACCAGCCGCGCGATGACTTTCGCGCCGATGGTCTGTTCCAGCGCGCTGTTGGCGGATTGATTCATGGGCTCTCCCTTATGCTCTGCGACATCTGATAGCGCTTGCATATCCCCGCGTCGAGCCTCTTTGCGCCTGTCATGCATGCTTGTGAGAGGCCGCGCCCAAGGCTAAGTATAGGCGCATGAACGAGCCTTCCACCCGCAATCCCACGCTGGATGATGTTGCCGCGCTGGCATCGGTTTCCACCGCCACGGTCAGCCGCTATCTCAACAATCCCAAGGTGGTGGCCTCCGCGACCGCCGAACGTATCCGCGATGCGATTGCCCAGACCGGCTATATTCCCAATATGCTGGCGGGCGGGCTGGCCTCGTCCAAGTCGAAGATGGTCTCGGTGCTGATCCCGCATCTGACGGATTCGATCTTCAATGATACGATCCAGACCATGGCCGAGGAATTGGCGGGGGCGGGGACCACGGTGATGATGGGCCTGACCGGGATTGCGCCCGAACGCACCGATGAGATGATTTTGGCCGCGATGGGGCGGCGGGTCGATGCGATCATTTCGACCGCGCCGCTGGGGCCGCAGACGCGCGAACTGGTCGAACGCTTTCCCGGCCTGTTCATCCAGATCTGGGAATTGCCGGAAAATCCGCCGGGCATTGCGGTGGGCTTTTCGCACCGTGATGTGGGGCGCGATGTGGCGCGGTTTCTCCAGACGCGGGGCTATCGCCGTCCCTTGCTGGTGACGGCGCAGGGGGTGCGGGCGCGTATGCGTTCGGACGGTTTTATCGAGGAATGGCAGGATCTTGGCGGCGGCGAGGTGGCCCAGGCGCAGGTCGATATCCCCTCGCGCTTTGGCCATGCGCGACGCATCTTTGCCGATATGCGGCGGATGGCGCAATTGCCCGACGTGGTGGTCTGCGGCTCGGATTATCTGGCGCAGGGCCTGATTATCGAGGCGCAGGCGGCAGGGCTGCGCGTGCCCGATCAACTGGCCGTGATGGGCTTTGGCAATTCGGCGCTGGCCGGGGCGATGCGGCCCACGATCACCACGGTGGACATTGACGGATCGCGCATCGCCCGCGAGGCGATTGCCGCCATCCGCCACCATGCCACCGGCGCGCCGCCGATTGCGCGCAGCATCGATGTCGGCTTTCGCCTGATCGAGCGGGAAAGCGCTTAAACCTCGTTGAATTGCAGCTCGATCTTCACCCCATTGGGGTCCAGCAGATTGAGCTGCGTCACCTCGCGCCCCTGCAGGCGCGCCTCGCGGAAATCGACGCCCCGCGCGGTCAAATGGGCGCGCCATTGCGCCAGCCCGGCGCAGGCCAGCGCGAAATGGTCGAGGCGACCTTTGACGCCAATATCGGCCACCACCTCATCCCCGGTCGGCCCGTTCACATGGATCATCGGCACGCCATCGGCATAGAGCCACAGGTTTTGCGCCCGCCCATGGACCGATCCTGCCGGGCCGCGCTGCATGCCAAGGCAATCCTCGTAAAAGCGCAGCGTTTCCTCGAACAGGGGCGTGCGGATGTTGATATGGTCGATCTTCAAAATCCGCATCGCCTTCAAGTCCTTATGGTTTAATCGCCGTCTTAGTCGCGCGGCCGCGACAGGCGGGGCGGCTGGGCCGAGGCGGCAGGTCTATGCGCGGCCAGCCAGGTCTGTCCAGCCACATTGAGCTTCACCGTTTCCACCTTGTCGCCCAACCAGACCAGCGTGTCATTCTTCGCGCTCCACGGTTTCCACGGCATGGCGGGCGTGTCGGGCGATCCGGTGTTGGCTAGCGCCAGCAGCGCTTCCATCATCTGTTTCGACAGGGTGCGGTCCCATTCAGTCCACTGGCGGGTCGGGCGTTGCCAGTTATAGGCGTCCTGCGTGCCGAACCAATAGGGGATGTCGGCGGTGTGATAGGCGCCCACGGTGGCGGTGTCCTGATCGGCCAGTTTGACGCCCGGAATATAGGGATGGCGGCGGGCATATTCGTCGATGAAGACCGGGACGTTCTGGGATGCGGTATCAACCGCGCAGGCCCGGGCCGAGGCGGCCAGATTGGCATCCTGCGCGGCGCGGCGGGCGGCGCTGCGCACATCTGCGTCGGTCTTGACCGGATAGAGCTTCAGGAAAGCCGGAGCATCGGCGCCAAACAGCTTTTGCGCGCCCGCCTGATATTCGGCCACGGTTTTTGCGCCCGTTATGGCGTCAAAGCCAAAGGCCATGTCATCCTCGTTGAACGAGGCGACCATCGGCACGTGCGTGAAATTGCCGCCCGCCACGGCATCGGCGGCCTGTTGCGGCAGGACGCGGCCATCGACGATCGGCCCGTTGATCCGCACGCCCGCAACCGACAGACCCAGTTGCGATTCCGATTGCGTGGCCAGAATACGATCCGCCGCCATGGCGCGCATCTCGCTCAGGCTTTTCGCGCCCAGCTTTTCCTGAAACGCCAGACCGATCTTTTCCGCATCGGCCAGCGTGGGCTTGGCTCCGCGCAGGTTGCAGCCCGAGGACATCACCGCCGCGCGGAACAGCCCTCGCGCCGCCGGGGCCAACACCTGCGCCGCCACCGAGCCTGCGCCCGCCGACTGGCCCATGATCACCACCTTGTCCGGGTCGCCGCCAAATTTGGCGATATTGTCGCGCACCCATTGCAGCGCCAGCGTCTGGTCCATCAGCCCATAATTGCCCGATGCGCCGCCTTGCTCTTTGGTCAGTTCAGGATGGGCCAGGAAGCCCAGAGCCCCCACGCGATAGTTGAAATTGACGAAGACCGCGCCTGCCTTGGCCATGGCCTCGCCATCATAATTGGCCATGCCGGACGAGCCGATGGTAAAACCGCCGCCATAGATGAAGACGACCACGGGCCGCTTCTCGCCCGCCTTGGCGTTGGTCCACAGGTTGAGCGTCAGGCAATCCTCGCCGGTCGCTTCCTCGCCGAAATAGTGGTTGATGTCATGCGGGCGCAGTACCTGAATGCATGCCGGACCCTTGCGGTCGGCGTTGAAAATGCCGGTCCAATGGGCGGGCTTGGGCGGGGCCCAGCGCAGATCGCCGGTGGGCGGCGCGGCAAAGGGCACGCCCAGATAGGCCCGCACCCCCGAGGCCAGCGCGGTGCCCGCCACGCGGCCGCTGCTGGTTTCGATGGGGTCCGAGGGGATCGGTTGCATCGAGCGGTCGGCGGCCTGCAAGGCGGCGGCGCCTGATGCAATCGCTATCATGCTTGTGGCAAAAGCAATGCCCTTCATCACATTCTCTCCTGATTGGGGAAGGCCGCGCCTGCTTCAGACGAGCGGGTCGCGGTATTTGGCCTGTGCATTGAGGCGGATCGGTGCGTTGACGGCGCCATAGCCATCATAACCGCGCCGCTCGACCACCTCGAAAAACACGCGCTTGGCCACGGCGCGGGTGTAGAACTGGAAATATTCCGCCTCTCCGTCGCGGTCATAGAGAATGTTCAGCCGCTCCATCCGCGCCAGAAGTTCGGGATCGAGGGCATATTTCGCCTCCAGATCCTCGTAATAATTGGGGCCGATATCCAGCACCGGCAGGCCCGCATCGGCGGCGCTCTGGGCTGCGGCAAACACATCATCGCAGGCAAAGGCGATATGTTGGACGCCCGCGCCGAAATACGCCTGAATGAAGCGCGAGGAGAGCGACTGCACTGCCATCGAGCCGTTCAGGGTAAAGCGCAAAGCCCCATCGGCGGTCTCCACCGCTTGGCTGTAAACCAGACCCATCGGATCGGCGATCTCAAGTTGGGGCGTCTTTTTCACATCCAGCAGCGCGTGATAGTAGAGCAGCCAGCTCAGCATTTCCTCATATTGCATGGTCTGGGCAATATGATCGACGCGGGTCAGCAGGGGCGCGGCGGGGGCGGGCTCGACGGCGCGCGGAAATTCATCGGCCCACATCGCCGCGCGCGTATCGGCATCGACCAGATAGAGCAGACTGCCCCCCACGCCGCGCAGCGAGGGAATTTCCCATTCATCCGGCCCCACCGGCTGAGCAAAGCGGGGAATATCCAACGCCTCGGCGCGGGCCAAGGCGGCCTCTTGATCCGGCACGGCAAGGCCGATGGCGCAGACCGAGCCGCCGTGGACGATATCGAAACTATGCGCCAGACCTTCGGGTTCGGAATTGACGACAAGGTTGATGTAGCCCTGCGCCCAGCGCGTCACGTCCTTGCTGCGATGCTGTCCCACGGGCGCGAAACCCAGCGCGCGGAATACGCGGGCGAAATCCTCGGCTTCCTCGTGGGATGCGGCAAATTCGATGAATTCCACGCCCTTGGGCGCAATGCGCGGCGGCATGGGCGAGGGGCGTTTCAGCAAACGCGTCGCCTGATCCTCCAGCAGGCGCAGCGAGCGATGCCCGTCGCGGGCCACCTGATGCGCGGACCCGGCGCGGAAACGGTCGTTGAAAATCTCAAGGCTCCACCAACCGTCATAGCCGGTGCGCGCAATCGCGGCGGCCCATTCGGCCAGCGGGAAATCGCCTTGCCCCGGCATACAGCGGAAATGGCGCGACCAGTTGAGGTAATCCATGTCCAGCATCGGCGCATCGGCCACCTGCACGATGAACAGCTTTTCGGGCCGGATGTCGCCGATGCTGGCCGAGGGAATGCGGCGGGCCAGCGAATGGAACCCGTCGAGCACAAGACCGATGGCCGGGTGATCCACATCGCGCACCAGCGCCCAGCTGTCGCGGTGATCAGCCACATGGCGCCCCCACGCCAGCGCCTCATAGCCCACGCGCTTGCCATGGGCGGCGGCCATCTCGCCCAGTTCATGGAGATCATCCAGCATCCTCTGGCGATCATCCATCGCGTGGGGCGAACAATTGGAGCAGAGCAGCACCAGATCGGTGCCCAGTTGCTCCATCACGTCGAACTTGCGCTTCATCCGCTCAAAAGCGCGGGCGCGCAGATCGTCGGGCAGGCCCTCCAGATCGCGGAAGGGCTGAAACATCGTGCAGGCCAGATCCAGCTCGCGCATCAGCGCGCCGATTTCGCGCGCGCTCTCGGGCGCGGAGAGCAGGTCGTTCTCGAAAATCTCGGCCCCGCCATAGCCCGCCTCGGCAATGGCGCGCAATTTATCCGAGAGCGCCCCGCTGATCGAGACGGTGGCGATAGAGGTCTTGAATGTCATCGCCTTGCCCTTCTCAGTTCGCGTCTTGTTCAAACTTGGAAAAACTGTCCCACATTCTTTGCCGGTCGGGGTTCAGGCCGGTGAAGATGCGGAAGGCATCCACCGCCTGACCCACCGCCATGCCCCGCCCGGTCATGGTGCGACACCCAAGGGCCTTTGCCGTTTTCAGCAATTGTGTTTCGAGCGGGAAATAGATGATTTCCGAAATCCAGTGGTGGGGCTGCAACGCCTGCGCCGCGATGGGCATGCCGGGGAATTTGGCCATGCCGATGGGGGTGGCATTGACGATCCCGTCCACATCGGCGGCGGCCTGCGCCGCATCGAGGGCCACGCTGGCGCGCCCCTCGCCATAGGCGGCGGTCAATTGCGCGCGCAAAGCCTCGGCCCGCGCCGGATCGGTGTCGGTCAGCACCAGATGCGCCACGCCATTCAACGACAGCAGCGCATGGGCCGTGGCCGACCCCGCCCCGCCGCAGCCCAGTTGCAGCACGCGCTCCAGCTTCTCGCCCGCCATCCGGTCGCCAAAGGCATGGGCAAAGCCGGTGACATCGGTGTTATAACCAATCCGCCGCCCATCGCGAAACGCTACCGTATTGACCGCGCCGATGGCCGCGGCCTGGGGCGAGAGTTCATCGAGCAGCGGGACAATCGCCTGTTTGAAGGGGAAGGTCACATTGACCCCGGCAAAGCCCACACGTTGAACCGCATCGAGCGCCGCGCCCAACTCATCATCGCCCCAACCGCGGTCCGAAAAATCCAGCAGCGAATAGACCATATGCAGGCCCTGCGCCTGCGCCTCGCATTCCTGCATCCAGGGCGTGCGACTTTCCACAATACCGCGCCCCAGCAGCCCGGCCAGCACGCGCCCCTTGCCAATGCCGACCATTGCGGAAGGAGAGGGGGAAGGGGCAGGCTGTGTCATTGTATTTCCTATCAAAAAGACCCGCCCCGGAACACTCCGGGGCGGGGCAGGGGAGGATCAGAATTTGGTCCGCAGACCGATATTGACCACACGGCCCAACGGGTTGGCGTTGAGGCCGTCATAGCCGACCGCGCCGTTGGTGGCGAAAGCGTTCACGAAGGGCGGGGCAGAATCGAACAGGTTGTTCACATCGACATAGAATTGCGCTTCCTTGGCGATGCGCAGATCCTTGAACGTATAGGCCAGATGCAGGTCCACCGTGGTAAAGGGTTTCACATAGTCGCCGCCGCCGGTCGGCACGCCATTGGTGCGCACCAGCGGATTGACCACCGACGAGCCCCAATAGGTGTAGCTGCCCAGATAGTTGACAAACACATCGGCGCTGAGCGGACCCTTGTCATAGCCGATATTGGCGCGCCCTTCCATCTTTACGCTGGGGAAGGTGGTGTTGAAGCCCGAGGTGCCCAGCACGCTGAACTTGGCGCCGTTCGCGCCGAAATACTGCTCGAACTGCAACTTGCGGGTAAAGGCGCCGCCGATGTTGAAGCGGCCGATGGGCGTGTCAAAGCGATAGCTGGCCGCCACGTCCAGACCCGCCACGTTCAGGTTGAGCGCATTCTGCTGCTGGAAATTATAGCTGTAATAGACCGGGTTGTTGATGACGCCGGTCTGGGGCAGGCCGGTGCCCAGCGCGGCAATCTGGGCCGGGGTGGCGCCGGCGGGATAGAGTTGCAGCAGATAGGACAGGTCCGCCGAGCCCAGCGCCAGCGGGGCCTGAGGCGCGGTGATGCCGCCGCGCAGCTGGTTCTTCCAATAGGTCACGCTGATGCGCAGGCCCGGTACCTGAACCGGGGTGAGGTCGACGCCCACACTCCACGCCGTACCCTTTTGCGGCTGAAGCTTGCCGTTGCCGCCCGTTACCAGCACGCCGTTGGTGCTGGGGCCAAGCGTGCAGGCCGTGGCCGAGCAGGTCACGCCCGGAATCGAGGTGATCGAGGGGAAGCTGGCGATCGAGATCGTGGGCGAACCGCCCGGAATGCCGCTGGGGATGATGCCGGAATAGCCGGACTCGCCCGTCAGGCCGGTGCCGTTCGACCCGATCGAGGTCAGCGCCGGGGCCACAAAGCTCTTGGCCCAGTTGGCGCGGAACTTGATCCCGCGCACGGGTTCAAAATTCATCGCCAGCTTGGGATTGGTCGTGCTGCCAAAATCGCTGTAATGGTCAAAACGGCCCGAGATATTCAGGTCAAGCAGCTTGATGAAGCTGTCCTTGATCAGCGGGACATAGAGTTCGCCATAGGCCGATTGCACATTGCGGTTGTAATGGGTGTTGAACGCCTGCGAAGACTGGCTGGCGATGCCCAGATTGTTGGCGCGGATGTTGTACTGATCCATCTCATAGCCCATCAACTCGCCGCCGATGGCGATCTTGGCCGGGCCAGCGGGCAGGTCGAACAGGTCGCCCGAGACTTTCAGATAGGCATTGCGCATGATCTGGCGCGCATATTGGAACTGGCGGTTGTCGATCAGCGCCGCCTTGGTGGCCGCCGACGTGCCATTGCCCCACAGGTCGATGGCATTGGCCGTGGTCAGCGCCTGCGTCACCGATTGCGAGACGCCGTTGATCGCGGCCGAGGTAAAGCCGTTGAGCGCAAGGTTGAACACCGAGGCGTTAAGCTGGCCGACGTTGACCTGAGTCGAGCTGTCGCTGCCATAGACACCGCCAAGGTTGACCTGCCACTTGGGGGAGAGGTCATAAATGGCATCGGCGCGGATTGAGATGTCCTCGGCCGTGCCGGTGATCGTGGCGCCGGGGCCGAACATGCCGTCCGCGTTCCAGTTCACCGTGTAGGTGTTGAGCGGGGGCACGAAGGCGGTTGTGGCGCCCGCGCTGGTTGTGGCCGAGGCGACCGATTGGAAATAGGGATTGATCGAGCGGCCCACAGGCGGCGTCGAGCCATTGCCATAGATCGTGCCGCTGGCGCTGCCGCGCGTCACATTCTGGACGTTGCGGCGGTTTGAATAGATGAAGTCGGCATAGAGATGCAGCTTCTCGCCCACATCCTTGGTGATCTGGGCATAGACATTATGCCGCTTTTCCGAAGGCAGCAAATCCCAGGCCGAGGTGGGATCACAGCCGGTGGCGGTGAAATTGCCATAGCTGGTATAGGTGGTGGTGCCCGACGTGATCGTGGGCGTGTTGCAGCGGTTCGGCGTGAAATTGGTGCCCCCCCGGCCGCGCAGGTCGGCGCTGCTGGCATAGGGGCGCGATGCGGCGGCAAGATTGGAGCGATCCGAATAATTGTACGAAACCAGCACGCTGCCCGTGTCATAGGTCTGGCCCCAGAGCAGGCCTGCGGTCAGCGAATTGTAGCCGCTGGCAAAGCCCTTCTGGACATTGGCCTCAAAGCCGTTGACCTTTTTGCGGGTGATGAAATTGATCACGCCCGCCACCGCGTCCGAACCGTAAACCGAGGATGCGCCATCGGCCAGCACCTCGACCCGCTCCAGCGCCATCGGGGCCAGAATGTTGGGATCGGCCAGCACGTGGTTGATGCCGCTGGTGGGCAGGCGGTGGCCATTGATCAACACCAGCGTCGAGTTCGAGGCCGAAGCGCCAAGGCCGTGGATGGTGGGCGCGTTGGTGCCCGAACCGTCCGCCGAACCAAAAGCGCCTTGTCCCGCACTTTGCAGGCCGACAACCGAGGGGACGGTCTTGAGCACCTGCTGCACGGTCTGGGCGCCGGTCGCCTCCAGATCGGTGCGGGTGACGGTAACAAGGTTGGAGCCGACCGGGGCCACGCCCTTGATGCTGGAACCGGTAACGATGATTTCGGCATCGACCTTGGCCTCCTGTGCATAGGCCGACTGGGCGCAGGCCAGAGCCATGGCAAGCGCAGAACTCTGCGCAATGATACGCATTTTGAATTGCATGATTGTCCCCTCCCGAGGGTGTTGGTTATCTTTGTGAACTAACCGGTACATTCATTAAATGCGGGCGTCAATAGACCTTGACGCCCGCCATCGCTCTTCAAGCGATTTTCACCCGCTCCACCGGGCCCAGCACGATCAGATAGGCCAGCGTCCCGATGATCCCCAGCGCGCCGATATAGGCCAGCGCGCCATAAAAGCTGCCCGTGGCGCCCACCGCAAAGCCGACCACCAGCGGGGTGATGATACCAGCCAGATTGGTGAAAAAGTTGAACAGGCCCGCCGTCAGCCCCATCATTTCCTTGGGCGCGACATCGGACAAAAGCGTCCATCCAAGCCCGGCCAGACCCTGACCGAAGAAGGCCAGACTCATGACCGCGATGACGGCATTGTTGCTGTCCATGTAATTGGCCGAAACCATGCTGGCGCACAGCAGGAGGCCCGCGATGATCGGCACCTTGCGTCCGATGGTGGGCGAGCCGGTCGCGCGGATCAGCCAGTCGGAAAACACCCCGCCCAGCATCACCCCCGCCGCCGCCGCAATATAGGGCAGCGAGACCAGCCAGCCCGACTTGATGAAGGTCATGCCCCGTTCCTCGGCCAGATAGGACGGGAACCATGTCAGGAAGAAAACGAGAGTGGAGTTGGAGCAGAACTGGCCGATCGAGGCGCCCGCGATCTGGCGCGTGGTGACCAGTCGGCGCACATTGGCCCAACTGAAAGCGATGGGGGCGGCGCCGCCCGAAAAGCCGCCGCCGGCCGCGATCAGGCCGATTTCGGCTTGATTCGCATCGCTGTCCTGCGGCTCGCGATAGAGGCGGTGGAACAGGAAGGCGAAGGCGATGCCCAGCGCGCCGACCACGAAAAACAGCGAGCGCCAGCCATAATGGGCCAACATCCAGCCCAGCACCGGGATCAGCAGGCCCAGCCCGATATATTCGCCCACGGTGTAAACCCCGGTCGCCTTGGCGCGCTCATTCTGGGGGAACCATGTGGACAGCACGCGGCTGTTGGCGGGAAAGCAGGGCGCCTCGGCCAGGCCCAGCGCGAGGCGGGCGGAAACCAGCCCGGCAACGCCCGTGGCCAGCCCGTGCAGCGCCGTCATCGCCGACCACAGGCCCAGCGAGAGCGCATAGGTCAGGCGCGTGCCAAGGCGATCCAATACATAGCCGCCCGGAATCTGCGCCAAGGCATAGGTCCATGAGAAGGCAGAGAAAATCAGGCCCATCACCTCGGGCGTAATATGCAATTCCTTGACCAGTTCCGGCTTGGCCACGCCCATCACCGAACGGTCGAGATAATTGATGAGGGTGGCCGTGGAGATCAGCGCAAGGACGGTGAGGCGCTTGGTCGTCGGCTTCATTGCGCACGCTCCCGCGCCCACATCACATGGCGCACGCCAAGGGGATAGCCATTGACGCCGAGGCCCGAGATGATGCCGGTCACCACCTGCGTCATGATCGAGTGGCTGCGCCATTCGGCCTCGCGGCGGTGGATGTTGCTGATGTGGACCTCGACCACCGGGCAATCGACCATTTTGAGCGCATCGAGGATCGGATAGGCGGCATAGGTGAAGGCGGCGGGGTTGAAGACAATGCCCGCATGGCCACGCCGCGCGGCCTGGATCCAATCGACGGCTTCATGTTCCGCATTGGTTTGTCGAAAGTCGATTGTATAGCCGGTTCCGGCCACTTCGGCCTCGCACATCGCCTGCACATCGGCCAGTGTTTCATGGCCGTAAATATGCGGTTCGCGCTCGCCCAGCAAATTGAGGTTCGGCCCGTTGAGGACCAGAATCGTGCCACCCATGGCTAGTCTCTCCCTTGTTTGGCCCCGGCATAATCGAAAGAGCTTGCCATGGGAAGAAATATGTACGAACCAGTTCATAAATCAAAAATGGGAGAATGCGATGCGGTGGGGATTCGCGGGAATCGCGACGGCGCTGTTGTCAGGGGGCGCCTTTGCGCAGACCCACGGCGATTGGGCCACCTATGGCCATGACAAGGGCGCCCAGCGCCATTCGCCATTATCACAGATTACCCCGGCCAATGCGGCGGGGCTGGCCCCGGCATGGGTCTATCACATGCGCCCGGCCACGCCCGCGGATGCGCCCAAAGACGCCCCCAGAGATACCAACGCCGATGCCCAGCGCCGCGCAGAAGGCCTCCCGGATATGACCGCAGGTGGCGCGCCCACCGGCCCGCGCGCACTTCGCAGCCGTTTCGCCGGGTCCGAGGTGACCCCGCTGGTTGTGAACGGGCGGATGTTTGTCTCCACGCCCTATGGCCGCGTCGTGGCGCTGAGCCCTGATACGGGCGCGGAACTGTGGGCCACGGCCATTCCCGGCCCCGGCCAGCCTTCGCTGCGCGGGGTTGAATACTGGGCGGGCGACGCGCAAACGCCCCCACGCATCGTGTTCGGCACACGCGATGGTCGGCTGATTGCGCTGGATGCGGCAACAGGCGCCTTTGCCCAGGGTTTTGGCGACCGTGGCGTGGTCGAGATGAAGACGCCCGAAATCCTGAACGGCGCCGAGGCCCGCTTCTATGGCATGACCAGCCCGCCCATCGTCTATGGCAACCTGATCATCACCGGCAGCGCGGTGCAGGAATTCCCGGCCAAGGGCGCAGCAGGCGATGTGCGCGCATGGGACGCGCGCGATGGCCATCTGGTCTGGACCTTCCATTCCGTGCCGCGCAAGGGCGAGAAGGGCTATGACACTTGGGCGCCGGGCAGCGCGGAGGGGCGCAGCGGGGTCAATGCCTGGGGCTTTCTCAGCCTCGATGAGAAGCGCGGCATTGTGTACATGCCCTTTGGCGCGCCCACCTTCGACCGCTATGGTGGCGACAGGGCAGGGGACAATCTGTTCGGCACGTCATTGGTGGCGGCGGACGCCAAAACGGGCAAATATCTCTGGCATTTTCAGGTGGTTCATCATGACATCTGGGACGGCGACTTAGAAGCAGCACCCCTGCTGTTCGACGCCAAGGTCAAGGGTAAAACGGTCCCTGCCGTCGCCGTGATCTCGAAATCCGCCCTGCTATTCGTGTTGAACCGCGAGACGGGCAAGCCGATCTTCCCCATCTCCGAGCGAAAGGTTCCGGGCAGCGATGTGCCGGGCGAAAAGCCATCTCCCACCCAGCCTTTCCCGCTGATCACGCCACCACTGGGGCGCACGAGTTTCTCGATCAAGACGGACATCACCGATCTGACGCCCGAACTCCACGATACCTGTGCGAAATGGATTGCCGATAATCAGATGGTTGAAGGCCCGATCTATACGCCGGTCCATCTGGACAAGGTGACGATCAGCTTCCCCGGTCTGCTGGGCGGGGGCAATTGGGGCGGGGCGACCTATGATCCGGCGCAGCGCCTTTTGGTGGTCAACACGCATGATCTGGGGCAGGTGACCAAACTGGTGCCGTCCAAGGGGCCTCTGCCTTTTGAGCGCGGCCAGCCTTCGGGCCGGTTCCGTCCCGACAATTCGCGCCTGCTGTGTCAGAAGGGGCCGTGGGGGCGCCTTTGGGGCGTGGATATGGTCACGGGCAAGATCCGTTGGCAGGTGCCGTTGGGCATTTCCGACGAGGCGCCAGAGGGCAAGAAACTGACCGGGCGGCCCAATATGGGCGGGGCGATCACCACGGCGGGCGGGCTGACCTTTGTGGGGGCGACCGATGATAACCGCTTCCGCGCCTTTGCCACGGCAACGGGCAAGATGGTGTGGGAGGTAAAGCTGGACGCCGCCGCCCATGCCACGCCGATGACCTATGCGGGGCGGGATGGGCGGCAATATGTCGCCATCGCGGCCACGGGGGGCACTTTCCTCGACAGCCCGCTGACATCGGACACGATCACTGCCTTTGCCCTGAAATCCAAGGAGGCCGGACAATGAAAATCGCGCTTCGTTTTGCTGCCTGCGCCCTTTTGGCCCTGACGCTTTCGGGGCAGGCTTCGCCCCCGGCTGGCCCGCCGCGCACCCCGCCGCCCGGCTATCAGGATGTCTATGCGGGTAAAAAGCGCCTGCTGATTATCGCCGACCTTTCGACCGGCAATCAAAGCGCGCATATGGCGGTCAGCCATGCCGTCTCGGTCATCGAACAGATCGGGCGCGAGAGCGGGGCCTATGTCAGCTTTATCCGCACGGACATGGACTGGATCACCAAGGGCGAGACCTGGGGCAAGTTCGACTATGCACGAGGAGGGCCGAAGCAGGCGCGGGGCAAGAACCTCGACTATTTCGACGCAGTGCTGTTCTACACCAACGGCGATACCACCCTTTCGCCCCAGCAGAAGCAGGACCTGCTCGATTACGTGGCCAAGGACGGCAAGGGCTTTATCGGCATCCATACCGCCACCGCCACCGCCACCAACTGGCCCGAATATGGCGAGATGCTGGGCGGGGTTTTCGACAATCACCCATGGATGATTTCGGACGCCAAAATCATTGTCGAGCGGCCCGGATTTCCCGCCATGAAGGCTTTCAAGACCGGCATGGTGCTGAAAGACGAGCATTACCAGATGCTGCCCAACCCCTATTCGCGCGACAAGGTGGACGTACTTGCCCGCATCGACACGTCCAGTGTCAACATGGCCGCGCCCATGGTCCACCGCAAGGATGGCGATTTCCCCGTCGCGTGGATCAAATCCTATGGGCAGGGCCGCGTGTTCTATTCCGGGCTGGGGCACACAGACGCCAGTTGGGACGATCCGCGCATCCGCACGATGGTGTTGGAGGCGGTGAAATGGGCGGTGAATGGGGGGGAGAAGCCGGTGCCGCATGGGATGAAGTGAGCGGGGGATTTATGCCTCCGGCGGGCAAAGGGCGGGGGCCCTTTGCAATCCCATTACGGGGGTGGCGTTGGGTTCGCGGCGTTGCGTGTGCCATGGATGAAAGCCTGCGGCGCTATGTGTCGGCGCCGCAGGCTTTAAAAATTCAAAGGTGCGTCCGACACTTGAGGTCGAACCCGTGGCGCAACGCAGACAGTCATGGGAGCGCGAGGGACGAGTCCCTCGCATTTAACCCTTACTTCCCCACTCCATAATTCCGCGCCAGATAGGCCACGATCACATCATAATCCGCGTCCGACACCTTGGCGCCCTTGCCGACCATCTGATCGACCACTTCGGCCCATTTGTCGGCATCATAGCGCTTGCTGGCAACGATGGCTGGCGGGTGGCACGCGGCGCAGGCGGTCTGTACCGCGGCCTGACCTTCTCCGGCGGGGAAAGAGGGCGCGCTATCCTGCGCCCTCAGCCCGCCGCCCAACAGCGCCGCCAGCAAGGGCAATGCCATCCATACCGGCTTCATTTCGCCGCGATCTTCTTGTCGAGGCGGGCGTGGAGGAAATCGAACGTGGCATTCATCGCGCGCAGTGTGGCCTCGCGGGTCTGTTCGGGGGTTTTGCCGATGAAGCTGTGGTCGACGCCCTCGATATAGATGCTTTCCACCGGCACGCCGGCCGCCTTCAGCTTGTGCTCGCCCAGATGCGATTGGGCCACCGGAACCGTCTTGTCCTCTGTGCCGTGGATCAGCAGGAAGGGCGGGTCTTTGGCGTCAATATAGGTGTTGGGGCTGGCGGCGGCAAATTTTTCGGCCGTGCATGGGCCGTTGCATCCCAGCAGCTTGGCTGCCGCGCCATCCTGTCCGCCGGGGCGGCTGGCGGAAAGGGCGCCGAAGTCGAACACGCCGTACCAGATCACGGCGGCCTGCACGCATTCGCTGCCCGGCGCGGCCTTGGTGCCCGGTGCATCGAGCGAGGCATCGCCGCAGCTCATCGCGGTCAGCGCCGAGAGGTGGCCACCTGCCGATCCGCCCCAGATGCCGGTGCGCGTGGGGTCAATGCCAAAGCGCGCCGCATTGCCTTTCAGGAAGCGCAGCGCCGCGCGGGCATCCTGCACCTGCGCGGGGAAGGGGGCCTCGGCGGCGAGGCGGTATTCAAGGCTGGCCACAACAAAGCCTTCGCCCGCCAGACGCGCCAGCGCGGCGGGGAAATTGGACAGCGCCCCGGTATGGCGCGTATGCCCCGCCACCCAGCCGCCGCCGTGGATATAGAGCACCAGCGGTTTTGGCCCGACGCTCTTGGGCGGCATATAGATATCGACGATCATCGGACGATAGCCCGAAATGGTGGAATAGGTGACATCGGCAAGGCTGGTCACGCCGCCTGGCCATTGGGTAACATGCACCGGATAGTGATCCTCCAGCACCGGCGCGGCCGCGACGGGAAAGACGCGCGGGGCGGGCTTGGCGGCCCCGGCCGAGGCGATACCGGGCAGCGCCATGGCCAGCGCCAGGGTAAGAAGATATTTGCTCATGAGGCCCTCTCAGACTGTGTTATGTGAACCAGATAGTACACATCAGTCGCGAGGGCGCAACGCTTCGCTTGGCACAAATTGTATCAGGCGTGCAAAAACCCGCTTATCCCGCCTTTACCCAGCGCAGGACGCAATCGATGATCTGGACCCGGCGCCGTGCCTTTTGCGCGGATTCGGCAAAGTCCACGCCAAAGTTTTGGCGGAAAGTGTACCGGTTGGATACGTTGTAGAAAGACAGCGCCGAAATCGTCATATGCAGATCGACCGGATCGATCCCGTCGCGAAACACGCCCTGATCTACACCCTTTTTCAGGATCGCGCCCAGCGCGGCAATCACCGTGCGGTTGCGTTCGCGCATGCCGGGAATCTGGGCGATATGGTCGCCCTTGTGGACGTTTTCGTTCATGACCAGACGCACGAAATCGGGATGTTCAAAGTGATAGTCGAAATTGTGCCCGATGATCGCGCGCAATGCCTGTTCGGGCGAAAGATCCTCGAACCGCGCGGCCTGCTCCTGATTGCGGATCGTTTCATAGGCGCGTTGCAAAACGGCCTGATACAGCCCGTCCTTGCTGCCGAAATGATAATAGATCATCCGCTTGGAGGTCTGGGTCTTTTCCGCGATCTCGTCGATCCGCGCGCCGGCAAGCCCTTTTTCGGAAAATTCATGGCCCGCAACTTCAAGAATGTCCTCGCGCGTGCGCAGCGCGGTCAACTGACGCTTGGACAGGCCCGCGGTTTCAGATTGGCCCGTATTTTCCGATTCCACCGTGCTGTCCTGCGTCACCTTGCCTGCAACTCCCGCGGGTCAGGGCGATCCCGTGCCCGAACCGTCATCGGACTAGCCCAAGCATCGCCGCTTGTCATCCCCGTCGGGGTGGCAGGCGCGGGACGGATGTGCCACAAGGGGCCAAACTCTATCCGGAAAGCTCGGTTAATTCATGGAAAATAGCTCGTCCCTGCTGCATGACGGATTTCTGTTGCTGGGTTTTGCGATGGTCTTTGTGCTGGTTTTCCGGCGGTTGGGGCTGGGGGCCACGCTGGGCTATCTGCTGGCGGGCGCGGTGGTGGGGCCGCATGTGCTGGGCCTTGTGGGCGAGGCCGAGCAGAAGTTGGGCTTTGCCGAACTGGGCATCACGCTGCTGCTGTTTCTGGTCGGTCTGGAATTGAACCCGGCGCGCCTGTGGAAGATGCGGCGCGATATTCTGGGGCTGGGTGCAATACAGGTGGTGGCCTGCGGGGCGGCGCTGGCGGGCTTTATCTATGTGGCCACGATGCTCTCGCCCATGGCGGCGCTGGCGCTGGGGATGCCGCTGGCGCTGTCCTCGACCGCGCAGGTTTTGCCGATGCTGCAGGCGGCGGGGCGTCTGCGCACGCCGTTTGGTGAGCGGACCTTTGCCATCCTGCTGTTTCAGGATCTCTCGATCATCCCGATGATCACGATCATCGCCACGATGAGCCGCAATCCGGCCGACGCCAACGGCCCTCCGGGCTGGCAACTGGCGCTTTATACAGTGCTGGCGATTGCGGGGCTGATCCTTGCCGGGCGCTATTTGATCCGCCCGCTGTTCCGCCTGATCGGCAATCTGGGCGAGCGCGAAATGTTCATCGTCGCCGCGCTCTTTACGGTGATGGCCAGCGCGGCGGTGATGGAGCTGTTGGGGCTCTCCACGGCGCTGGGGGCGTTTGTTGCGGGCGTGATGCTGGCGGATTCGCCCTATCGGCATGAATTGGAGGCCGATGTCGAACCGTTCCGTTCGATCCTGCTGGGGCTGTTCTTCCTTGCCGTGGGCATGATGCTCGATCTGCACACCATTGCCGAGCGGCCGTTTTTCGTCATCGGCATGGCGCTGGGACTGGTGGCGATCAAGACGCTGGTGATTTTTGGCATAGGCAAGATTTTCGGCATGGCGTGGCGCGGGGCTCTGGCGCTGGGCCTGCTGCTCAGCCAGGGCGGCGAATTCGGCTTCGTGCTGTTTACCCAGGCCCAGCACGCGCTGTTGATCGCGCCCGAGGCAGCCAGTCTGTTTGGCGCGATCGTCACCGTTTCCATGGCCACCACGCCGTTCCTGATGATGGCCACCAAACGCATGCGCGAGGAGCCGGGCAAGGCCAAGGGCGAGCGCGCCGGGCCGGAAAATGCTGATCGCGCCACCGCTATCGTTGTGGGCTATGGCCGCTTTGGCCAGAGCGTGGCCCAGATGCTGAACGCCAGCGACATTTCCGTGACCATGATCGACAGCGACATCGAGATGATCGACATCGCCAGCAGCTTTGGCGCCAAGGTCTATTTCGGCGATGGCACGCGTCTCGACCTGCTGCGTCTGGCCGGTGCCGAGGATGCCAGCATGGTCCTGTTCTGCATGGACGGCGATCAGCTCTCGGCCGATGCGGTCGAGGCGGTGCATCAGGCTTTCCCGCAGGCCAGCCTCTATGTGCGCGCCTATGATCGGCGCGCGGTGATCCGGTTGAAGAAAACACCTGCTTCACGGATCGTGCGCGAGGTGATGGAATCGGCGGTCAAGATGGCGCGCCTTGCGCTGGAGGACAGCGGGGTCAGCATTGAGGCGATCAACCGCGCCGAGGAAGTATACCGCGCCAGCGATCGGGAGCGTTTGAAGATTCAGATTGAGGCAGGCGATGTGCGCGCCGCGCGCGGTATGATCATCGTTCGTCCGGCAAGCGAGGAATAGGCGCAGCAGAGGCAGCGTTTATGTACCCGTTCGTGCAAGAGTTTATGATAGCGCTTGCATAGATGGTCTGCGCAACCTATCCATCGGCGTCATGAAACAGACTCGCGCCGATTTTGACCCTTCCGCCCCTGAAGATTTTGACAGCGCCCATGCCGAATATGCCCGCCTGCGCGCCCAATGCCCGGTGGCCCATGCCAATGAACTCGGCGGCTTTTGGGCGCTGACCAAATATGACGATGTAAAGCGGGCAGCGTCGGATTATGCCGCCTTTACCACCACGGTCCAGAATGTGGTGCCCAAGGTGGCCTTTACCGGGCGGCGGCCGCCGCTCCACCTCGATCCGCCCGAACATACGCCCTATCGCCGCGCGCTTAACCCCCTGCTTTCGCGCGAAAAAGCCGAAGCTCTCGAGCCTCGCGCGCGCGAACTCACCCGCGCCGCGCTGGCCCCTTTGGTGGCGCGGGGCGGAGGCGATATCTGCATCGAGTTTTCCTCGCATCTGCCGGTGCAGATCTTTGGCGAATGGATGCGGATGCCGTCCGAATGGCTCGAAACGCTGCATCGTCAGGGGCGCGAATTCGTGCTGGCGGTGCATTTGAACGATCCCGACAAGATGAAGGAGACCAGCCTGCGCCTCTATGACATGGCGCGCGCGCTGATCGCCATCCGGCGCGAACATCCCGAAGATCCCGCGCTCGATCCCACCGCCGCCCTGCTGGAGGCGCGGCATGAGGGGCAGGCGTTGCCCGATGAGTTGATTGTCGGCTCGGTGCGGCAAATCCTGCTGGTGGGCATTGTCGCGCCCTTGGTGATGGTGGGCAATATGGCGGTGCATCTTTGCCGCGACCGCGCTTTGCAGGATCAGCTGCGCCGGCATCCCGAGCTGATCCAGGCGGCGGTGGAGGAATTCCTGCGCCTCTATACCCCCTATCGCGGATTTGCCCGGACGGCGGTGCAGGATATTGAAATACGCGGCGAAAAAATCTGCGCGGGCGAGGCGGTGGCCTTGCTCTATGGTTCGGCCAACCGCGATGAGGAGGTGTTTCCCTATGGCGACTGTTTCATCCTCAACCGCCCCAATATTGCCGACCATCTCGCCTTTGGCCGCGGGCCGCACAATTGCCCGGGACTGCATCTGGGGCGGATGGAATTGAAGGTGGCGCTGGAGGAAATTCTGGCCGCAACGCCGGGCGGCTTTGAACTGGCGGGCGAGATTGCGATGAGCCGCTGGCCGGAAATCGGCGCGCTCTCGGTGCCGCTGCGCTTTCTTTAATCGCGGCGCAACAGGACCGAGAGGTTGTTGGCAGGCATGGGCAGCACCGCCTCGACGCGCAGACCATGGCCCGCCGCGCAAGCGCTGACATCATCGAGATCGCGCAGGCCCCATTCCGGGTCGCGCGCAAGCAGGTCGGCATCGAAGGCCTCGTTGCTCGGCTCCAGCGCCACCCCTGCGCGGCGATAGGGGCCGTAGAGATAGAGCAGCCCGCCCGCAGGCAATATCGCACCCGCCCCGCGCATCAGCCCCTCTGTGGCCGCCCAGGGGCTGATATGGATCATGTTGATGCACACAATCGCATCGGCATGCCCCACCGGCCAATCCCCCGCGGCATCCAGCGCCAGCGGTGGAGCGACATTGTCCAGCCCCTCGGCCGCCGTCCACGCCGCGATCGAGGCGCGGGCCTCGGGCGAGGGGTCGGAAGGCCGCCATTGCAGATGGGGCAGGGCGCGGGCGAAATGCACGATATGCTCGCCCGACCCGCTGGCCAATTCCAGCACCACGCCCGAGGGCGGCAATGCATCGCGCAGCACATCAAGGATGGGGTCGCGGTTGCGCGCGGCGGCGGGCGCGATACGGCGCAGGTCTGGGCTGGTCATGCCGCCGGATTAGACGCTTATTCCGACCGCATCAATCATGCCCCGCCAATCGCAGGGCGTGGGCCTCGCGATACAGGTCCTCGCGGAAATCGGGATGGGCGATGGCGATCAGAGCCTGCGCACGCTCGGCCAGCGTCTTGCCCTTCATATCGGCCACGCCATATTCGGTGACGACCAGATGCGTATCATTGCGCGACGTCGTAACCGGCCCGGACAGGCGCGGGGTAATGCGCGAAATCGTGCCGCCCGCCGCCGTGGAGTGACAGGCGATGATCGATTTGCCCCCTGCCGACATATAGGCCCCGCGCACGAAATCGACCTGACCGCCGGTGCCGGAAAATTGCCGCCCGGCGACGAATTCGGAATTGCACGCGCCGTGGAAATCGACCTGCGTGGTGGCATTGACCGAGACGACACGATCATTGCGGGCGATCACGGCGGGGTTGTTGACATATTCGACCGGAAAAGCCTGCGCGGCCGGATTGTCGTCGATGAAATCATACAGCGCCCGGTCGCCCAGCGCGAAGGTGAAGATGGTCGTGCCGGTATGGGTCTGCTTGGCCGAATTGTCGGCCACGCCCCGGCGCACCAGTTCGGCCAGGCCGGGGGTGATCAATTCGGTATGGATGCCCAGGCGGCGGTGATGATGCAGACCCGCACAGACCGCATCAGGCAGCGCGCCGATCCCCATTTGCAAGCAGGCCCCATCATCGACCAGCCCGGCAATGATCTCGCCAATGCGCGTATCGGTGGGCGAGAGAGGGGCGGTCGGGACCGTGCAAAGGGGCGTGTCGCCCTCGATCAACGCCGCCACATCGGCCAAAGGCACGCGGCAATCGCCCCGCACACGCGGCATATGGCGGTTCACTTCAAGGATCAGCCGCGCCCCCGGCTTGCGCGCCACGGCCATCGCATAATCGGTGTTGGTGCCAAGGCTGAAAAATCCCTCGTCATCCATCGGGGAAACGGTGGCGATCAGCGTATCGACGCCGACATGCTCGACCATGGATCGGGGGATCTGGCTGAAATGGGAAGGAATATAATCGACGATGAATTCATCGCTGCTGCTCTGTGTACGCCCCTTGTCCAGCCCGCGTTCAACCCCGCTGTGAAAATAGCTCATCGGGATCAGGCGGTCGGTCAATTGCGGGTCGAAAATCGTGCGCCCGACAATCGCGGTGCAAAGCATATAGTAAAAGCGTATGTCGCGCGCCGCCCCGGCCCGCGCCCCATCGGCCAGAGCATGCAGCAAAAGCGGCGGCGCCCCCGCGCCCAGCGCGAGCGCAACCCGCGCCCCATCCGGGATCATCGCAGCCGCCGCAGCCGGGGTGGTCAGGAGGGCGCGATATTGCGCATTCAGATCGATCATCACCGTCTCATCCTCTCGCGCCCCGCTGTGATGGGGTCTGCGTCTCAGCCTAGAGATAGAGGCACGCCAGGCCAAGACCCGGCATAGGTAAAACATACCCGACCATCGGATTATATGCAGGCGCGCAAAGGGCAGAATAGTCTTGCAATTACGCGCCTGTGGCACGAGAAAGCCCGGTCCCTCGCCAGAAAGCGCCCGTCAGGCATGAGCAGAATTCGCAATATCAAGGAACTGGCCGATCTGGCCGGAGTGTCGACAGGTACGGTTTCACGCGCGCTGGCGGGCTCGACACTGATCAGCCTCAAGACGCGCGAACGCATTCAGGCGTTGGCCAAGGAGCATGGGTTTCGCCCGAACCTGCTGGCGCGCAATCTGCGCATTCAGCGCACGAACACCATCGGCGTGCTGATCCCGCTGGGCCATGAAACGGCGCAGCATCTGACCGATCCTTTCTTCATCACCATGCTGGGCCTGCTGGCCGACAAATTGACCGAGCGCGGTTATGACCTGTTGCTCAGCCGCGTCATCCCCACCGACAGCGCGTGGCTCGACCGGATCGCTACATCGGGGCGGGTCGATGGGCTGATCGTGATCGGGCAATCGGATCAGGCCGCCACAATTGACGCGGTGGCGCGCGACTATCGCCCGCTGGTGGTCTGGGGCGGTTATGACGCCGACCAGGTCCATTGCAGCGTGGGCAGCGACAACCGCAAGGGCGGCGACCTGGCGGCCAGTCATCTGATTGCGCAGGGGTGCCGCAAGATTGCCTTCTTTGGCGACCCCAAGACGCGCGAAATCGAACAGCGTCTGCAGGGCGTGCGCGATGCTCTCGCCCGCGCCGGGATGGGCGAGCCGCATATTGAACCGGCGCATCTGACCGATGACGAATTCGGGCCGGAAATCGCCGGTTTTCTGGGGCAGGCCGCCGATGGGCCGATCGGCATCGTCGCGGCCTCGGATGTGATCGCGCTCAAGACCTTGCGGGCGATGGCGGGCATGGGCCTGTCGGCGCCGCATGACGTGCGCGTGATGGGCTATGACGGGCTGACCATCGGCGAGCACACCGTGCCCCAGCTTTCCACGATCTGTCAGGATTTGGCGCGCGGGGCCGAGCATCTGGTCGAGATGCTCGTGCGCCGCATCGCGGGCGAGGATACGCAAAGCGTGGTGATGGAGCCGGAACTGGTCCTGCGGGCCTCGGCGTAAGGGATCAGATCCCCAGCGCCACCGCCAGCGCGCCCAGCAGACCTGAATTTTCACCCAGCGCCGGGGCCACGATCACCTCGGCCGGATTGCCGACGAAATAGCCCGCGCCGCTCTGGGTCGCGATGGTGCGGACCTTGTCCAGCAGGCCCGGCGTGGCCGTGACCCCGCCGCCCATGACAAGGCGGGCCGGGTCCATGATCGCCTGAAACGTTACGGCGGCCTGCGCCAGATACCATGCGATGATCTCGACGCCGGGATGCCCCTCGGGCAATTCGGAGAGCGAAACGCCCCAGCGCGCGATGATCGCCGGGCCGCTGGCCAGCCCTTCGAGACAATCGCCGTGGAACGGGCAATGGCCGGCAAAATCGACGTCCTGCGGATGGCGCGGCATGCGGATATGCCCCATTTCCGGATGCGACAGACCATGCAGCAACCGCCCATCGGAAACAAAGCCGCCGCCGACCCCGGTGCCGATGGTCAGGTAGAGCAGCGAACCGGCCGCCTTGCCCGCGCCCCAGCGCGCCTCGGCCAGAGCCGCACCGTTGACATCCGTTTCCAGCCCGACGCGGCAGCCAAAGGCGCGCGCGAAAGGTCCCGTCAGGTCCGCCCCGCTCCAATGTGGCTTCGGCGTGCGGGTGACATGGCCCCATGTGGGTGATGCGCGGTTGAGGTCCAGCGGGCCAAAGCTGGCGATGCCGATGGCTTCAGGCCGCAACCCCTGTTCGCGGAACCAGCCGATGGTGGCGCCCAGCGTTTCCTCGGGCGTCGTGGTGGGGATGCGATGCCGGGCATAGATCGTGCCCTCCTCATCGGCGATGCCCGCCACGAATTTGGTGCCGCCCGCCTCAATCAGGCCAAATTGTGCCATCTTACTGTCCTTCTGCCCCAGCCTGATCTACCCACGCGCGATCGCCATCCAGCGCGATGCGGAATGTGGGCGCAGGCGTACCGCCAAAATGAGCGCGCCGCCATGCCGGATCGTCTACTTTCGTTTCCGCGGTGCAGGCCGGATAGTCGATAAAGCCCCAGACATCGAGGGTGGCGTCCACCCACCAGCTATAGGTCTGGAACGGGGCGTCATCAGGATTGGCGGCGACAAGGCCGGTGCCGTTCAAGGGGCGCCACGGCCCCAGCACATCATCGGCCACCGCGCCATAAACGCCATTGGGGCCAGAGGGGCCATCGGGGGCAAAGACCTTACGCTGGGTGGACCAGAACAGATAATAATGCCCGTGGCGGTGGATGAGGAGCGGGCGCTCCTGCTCATTGTTCAGCCCGTCAGCGCTCAGGATCGGGGGCAGGATCTGCCACTCGGTCAGCGCCTTGTTGGTGGCCCGCGCAATGCCGATGCAGCCGTTGAAGGCATGGGTCGAAGGTTTGAGCGAGCCGGTAAAGACGATGTAGGTCGAGCCATCGCGGGGATCGCGGAAATGGGCCGGATCGCGGAAACCCTTGATAAAACCGGGGGTGCCCTCGCGCTGATTGACCAGCGTATAATTCACATTGTCGGCGATGATGTTTTCATGCGGGGCGCTCCATCCGGTGATGGTGAAATCATCGGTGTTCAGCTTGCCCGTGGTCTGAAACAGGCGCTGGGCAAAGGAGCGGGCTTCCTCGCCCGGATAGCCGGCGACGGTGTAGAACAGCTTGACTTCTGCGCTTTCCGGATGCCATAGCGCGCTGCCCGCCCATTCGCGGCTGCCGGGGTTGAACCCATCGGGCAGGGCGTGGCCATGGTCGCGCCATGTGCCGTCGGCGGCATGGGTCATCAAGCGGATGCGCACGATATCATGGCGCGCTTCCGGATCGGGCAGGGCGGGCGCGCAGAGCACGAACCACAGGCTGGCCCCGTCAAACAGGGCCGTGGTGCCATCGGCATTTTGCAGCGGCCAGAGGTCCCACAGGTCAATGCCGGGCAGGATGGGATGAACATCGGCCGGATCAATCAGGGGAATCGTGTTCTGCGCGCTGGGAACAATCGCGCGAATATGATCGGCGCGCCATGTGGACATCGAGGCGGGAACGCTGGGCTGCGTCACTGTCATTCTCTCCCGGTATATTTGGCCGTTGCGGGTTTATAGGCGATGGCTTGAAGCTAGGCAATCGTTTGCATTCTTATGCACATGCAAGGCGCTACTGGGCCGTTAATTCATAGATCAGCACTTCCTCCCCCTTCATCGGGGGCAGGGGCAGACCCATTCTGGCCAGCCAGGCGCCGTCCATTTCGACCGTCGCCGCGCCATCGCGCATCAGGCTATAGCGGCGCGCAGGATCGACCATATTCAGGCGCAGATGCGGTTGATGGCGCATGGTGGTGGGCGCGGTGCGCGTAACGATCAGGAGCAGTTCCTCCTCGTCGCCATGCGCCTGCCAGACGACACTGTCGCCCGCCTCGCCCTGCCAGACGCGGCCATGGTGCAGGCGGTCGCGCAGGGCTTTGTAGCGCGCAATGGTGGCGGCCAGATCGTCCGTCTCGGCCTGCGTCAGCTTGCGCAGGTCAAGTTCGACGCCGAAATGGCCGGGCAGCGCTACCCCTGCGCGGAAGGGCATCGACTGCATCCGCCCCGTCGAATGGGCGGGGCAGGCGCCGACATGGCTGCCCATCACCTCGGGCGGCATGAATTGCAGGAAGCCGCGCTGGATTGAGACACGGCTGATCGCGTCGATGCAATCGCTGGTCCAGAAACGGTGCGTATGGGCGATGACGCCCGCATCAATGCGCCCGCCGCCGCCTGCGCAGCTTTCGATTTCCACATCGGGAAATGCCGCGCGCAGGCGCGCCATCAATGCATAGGTTCCAAGTACTTGAGTGCGGAACTTCGCGTTGTTTCCGGCATGGGTCAGGTCGCGGTTGTGGTCCCATTTGAGATAGGAGATGGGAAGCTCGCGCAAATGTCCCGCCACCGCCTCGAACAGGTAATCGCGCACTTGTGGCAGGCTCATGTCCAGCACAAGCTGGTTGCGCGCGCCCAGCAAGGGGCGGCCCGCGATATGCAGCGCCCAGTCGGGATGGGCGCGGTAAAGGTCGCTGTCGGGGTTGATCATTTCGGGTTCGACCCAGAGGCCGAATTCCATGCCCAGATCGACCACATGGCGCGCCAGAGGCATCAGCCCATCGGGATATTTGCGCGCATCGACCACCCAATCGCCCAGCGAGGAGGTGTCATCATCGCGCCCCTTGAACCAGCCGTCGTCCAGCACATAGCGCTCGATCCCCACGCGCGCGGCGGCCTCGGCCAGTTCTTTCAGCGCATCAAGATCGTGGTCGAAATAAAAGCCTTCCCATGTGTTGAGATGGACCGGGCGGGGCTTCATCGCGCCATCAGGCCAGGTTATCCGGGCGCGGATGGCGCGGTGAAACGCCCATGACACGCCATTGGCCCCATCGGCCGAGGTGGTGGCAAGGATCTCGGGCGTGGTCACGCTTTCCCCCGGCGCAAGGCGCAATTCGCCCGGCGCCAATGCTTCGCCCATGATCCACTGACGGCGGCCATCGTCGAGCCATTCGATGCTCTGCGTGTGATTGCCGCTCCACGCCAATTGCGCGCCATAGGCGGCCCCATCGGCGCAGGAAACAATCGCGCCGGGAAAGCAATCGTGGCTGGTCAGCCCGCGCCGGTTTTCGCGCTGCCACTGGCTGCGGGTCAGCGTATCGTCGATGGCGACAAATTCGCTGTTATGCCGCCCGCCATAGGAGCGGACATGCGCCGCATCGGCGGGCAGGGGCAGATTGCCCGAGGCCAGAAAACCGACCTCCAGCCAGTCATCGCCCGTATTGGTCAGCATGGTGGTAATCGTGAGCGTGTCCGTTGCCGGATCGAGCTGGGCGGTGATGGCAACAGCGATCCGCGCCACATCATCGGCCAGATGAAAGATCACGCCATTGGCGATGGTTTCAACCCGCGTTGCACAGATTTGCTGCGCCCAATCCGCCCCGGCGCGATGCGCCATCAGCGCGCTTTTGCCGAACCAGCCCATGCCCATCGTGGGAAAGATCGAGAGCGGTTGGTCGAAATGCAACGAGAAGCTGGGTTCGGGCCGCGTGTCGCGCAGGGGTGCGGGCGGCGCGACCCCGTCGGGCAGGCGCGGCCCCCAATAGCGCCAGAGCGGCGCCTCATCGGGCCGCACTTCCCAAATGGCCGTGCAGGCGGGCGAATGGAGCGTGATGAAGTCAGGCCGCACGAGGCTTTTCCTCCGACATGTCGCGCACGCGCAGCATGGTCAGCGCGGCGAAAAACAGGAGAAGGGCGGCAAAGCTGATCGCATGGCGCGGGTCAGAGCCCAGCAGATGGCGATAGATCCAGCCGAAGGTCAGCCCGTTGATCAGCATGGGCACCACGATCATCATATTGAAAATGCCCATATAGACCCCTGTTCTTTCCGGCGGGATGGCGCGGGCAAGGATGACATAGGGGTTGCCCATGATGCTGGCCCAGCCAAGGCCGAGGCCGAGCGCGGGGATCAGCAGCGCAAGGTGGCTGCCCAGTTCGGGCATGGCCAGCGTGGTGAAGAAAGCCGGGGCATGGCCCGACCCTGCGCCCACGCCGGGCAGCATCAGCAACGAAAGCGCGCAGGCCATCAGCGCCGCCATATGCATCCGCGAGGCGCCAAACCGCCGCGCCAGAGGCACCATGGCAAAGGCCGCCACAAACCCGATCAGATTGTAAAAGGCCCCCAATTGCTGGGTGGTCAGCACCGCATCGCGGAACAGGGCGCTGGTCTTGTCCGCCGTGCCAAAGGCCGAACGGCCGATGGAAAGCGCGGCATAGGACCAGTAGATCGAAAAGCCATACCATTGAAACAGGCTCATCCATGCCATTTGCCGCATGGCGCGGGGCATTTCGACAATCGCCTGCACAATCTCGCGCAGCGCCGCGCCCGCCGATTTTTCCGTGGCGGCGATGCGCTCGCGCTCGTCGG
This sequence comes from Novosphingobium sp. KACC 22771, assembly GCF_028736195.1. Classification (GTDB taxonomy): domain Bacteria; phylum Pseudomonadota; class Alphaproteobacteria; order Sphingomonadales; family Sphingomonadaceae; genus Novosphingobium. The sequence goes on from NZ_CP117881.1 coordinate 1,813,082, forward strand.
GCGTGGTGGGCAATTCGGGCACGCGCAGCACTGACCACAGGATCGTGCAGATCGACAGGACCGCCCCGATCAGGAAGGAAATATGCGTGATCGTGGGGATATTATGCGCATCCACCGCATTGCGATCCACCCCGAACCAATAGACCAGGATCGAAGGGCTGAGGAAGGCGAGGCATTGCGCCAGCCCGGTAAAGGCGCTCTGGCTGAGAAAGCCGATCTCGTGCTGGTCGGCGTTCAGCCGGTCGGAGACATAGGCGCGATATGGCTCCATTGTGGTGTTATTTCCCGCATCCAGCAGCCACAGCAGGCTGGCCGCCATCAGCAGGCTGGAGGAATGCGGCATCAGAAACAGGCCGATGCTGCACAGGATCGCGCCGATCAGGAAATAGGGCGTGCGGCGGCCAAAACGCGAATCCGTCCGGTCGCTCATCGCGCCCACCAAAGGCTGGATCAGCAACCCCGTCATCGGGCCCGCCAATTGCAGGATCGGCAGGCTGGCCTCATCGGCACCCAGCCATGAATAGATCGGCACCATATTGCCCTGTTGCAGGCCAAAGCTGAATTGCAGCCCCAGAAAACCGAGGTTCATTTCAACAATGCGCAGCAGCGAGAGATGCGGCTTTCGCGCATGGTTGCGGGCCGGTTGGGCGGCCAGATCGGCGGGGGCGGCGTGGGCCATGGGCATCCTTTCCTGACGCCCTCTTCATGGGGCTGAATCGTTCTTGAGGCTTTGGCTTACCCTGTGTCTCGAAGAAGTGCAACAATCGTTTGCATTCTGATTGCGGGCGCTGTGATTCGCGCCGTCTCATATGCGGCGATTTTGCTGATGGGTTGGTTTCGCCTCTTGGGGCAATCATCTCCATATCGGATGGATTAGCGCCTAATCCGCATCACGCCTTGGCGTAACCTTAACCCGCGCAGAGCAGGGTGCAATGCGCTGTCATCATTCAATCTATTTCAATCCGGATTAGGCGGTGTAGCCGATATGCCACAGCGAGGGAAAAGTGCGATATCGGCTATGCACTCGATTGCAAAAGCTATTGCAACCGATTGTTTTGGGGTTTAGAGGGGTTCTCATGAGCTGCCCGGAATAACCCGGGGGCATTTCATACCTCTTGGGGGAGGATCTGATCATGAAATCAGTTTTCAAGTCGTGCGTGTCGTTTGCTGCGCTGGGTCTGGCCAGCCTTTCGGCACCCGCCTTCGCCGCCGATCAGGCCGCCGCGCAGGCTCCTGCCGCCGATGACGGGCTGAACGCCATCGTCGTTACCGCCTCGACCGGCGACAAGACCAAGCTCAACAGTTCGATCTCGATCTCCTCGGTTTCGGCCTCGACCATCGCCGATTTCCACCCCGCCTCGCAGGGCGACCTGCTGCGTCTGCTGCCCGGCCTTCAGCCCAACGTTTCCGGCCCCGGTGGCAACGGCAACTTTGCCGTTCGCGGTCTGCCTGTGGCCACCGGCGGCGCCACCTTTGTCCAGCTTCAGGAAGACGGCCTGCCGCAGGTTCTCTATGGCGACATCCAGTTCGGCAACAACGATTATTTCACCAAGTTTGACGCGCTGACCGAGAGCGTGGACGCGGTGCGCGGCGGCACGGCCGCCACCCTGGCCAGCCAGGCGCCGGGCGCAGTCATCAACTATCTGAGCAAGACCAGCAAGTCCGAGGGCGGCTTTGTCGAGCTGGAGAAAGGCGTGAACTTTGACTACACCAAGGTCAATTTCCGCGATTCCGGCATCATCAACGACACGCTCTATTACAACCTGGGCGGTTTCGTGAACATCGGCCATGGCCCGCGCCATGCGTCCTACAATGTCTCAAAGTCCTATCAGATCCGCGGCAACATCACCAAGGAACTGGCCGACGGCAAGGGCTATCTGCGCCTGCTCTTCAAGGTGGCCGATACGCAGGAGCCCAATGATACCGGCGGCATCGCCTGCGGCAACATCTCGGGCGGCACCGGCTGGGGCGGCAAGGTCAGCAATCTTGGGCCTTGCAGCAATTTCGACACGCGCAAGCAGTCCATCTATTCGCTCAACAACGCCTCCTTCTATTACGTGGACGTGGACGGCACCCGCAAGCAGACGCCGCTGAACGGCATCACCACCAAGCAGAAGACGCTGCAGCTCCAGTTCCACTATGAATTCACGCCCCAGATCAAGCTGGACAACAATGCGCGCTACAGCTCGATCAGCGGCGGCTTCTCGTCCGGCTTCTTCAACGCCGCGCCGACCTCCAGCGTGATCGGCACCGCGCCCAACGAACTGACCGCCGCCACGGTGGCGCAGGTGCGCTATGCCAACGGGCCGAACGCGGGCGCGCTCTACACCAACCCGCTGCTCAACAACAACACCAACGTCTATGCCCGCATTCGCGATCTGGGCAGCTTCGTCAACGACCTGAAACTGTCGGGCAAGTTCGACCTGACGAACAAGATCCGCGCCAACATCTATGCGGGCTGGTTCTTCATGAGCCAGAACATTGCCATGGACTGGCACACCAACAAGACCTTCAGCGAGGTGAGCGGCAACAATCCGGCCATGCTGGACCTTTATGACTCGGCCGGCAATCTGCTGACGGCCAATGGCATTGCCGGTTATGGCAACAACTGGGGCTCGTGCTGCGCCCGCAATTACGATTACACCTTCACCGACAATGCGCCCTATCTGAGCCTCAACCTGGACGGCGGCGAATGGCAGCTCGACGGTTCGGTCCGTCAGGATTTCAACCACGGGCAGGGCACCGGTTCGATCAGCACCGGCACGGCCTACACCGCCAATGTGCTGCAATATAATCCGGTGAAGGCCGCCAATGTCACCACGGCCATCCCCTATTACCTGCCCGATGCCCCGGCTGAAGTCATCAATTACAGCAAGCAGATGACCTCGTGGTCCTTTGGCGGTCTGTATAAGCCGATGCAGAACATGTCGCTGTTCGTGCGCGCCTCGCGCGGCTCGCGCTTTAACGCGGACCGCATGACCTTCAACGGCTATTTCAACCGCGACGGCTCGCTCAACAACACCAGCGGCGCGGCGGCGGTGTCCGATTATGTCAATCAGTATGAAGTGGGCTTGAAGAACGGCGGCGGCCTACTGGGCGGACGCTATACCGCCGAACTGACGGTCTATCGTTCAAACTTCAACATCACGACCTATGAGCTTTCGGCCACCAAATGCGGCGGCGTGGCCACGGGCTGCATTATTGCCAACAAGTATCGCACGATGGGCGCGGAATTCTACGGCACCTATCGCCGTGGTCCGTTCAACTTCATCGCCAACCTGACCTATAACAAGGCCGAAAAGATGCCTGCCGGTTCGGCCGCCTATATCCGCTCGGACTCGATCCCCGATCTGTCCTATACGTTCGCGGCCAATTACTCGATCACTGACAATGCCTCGGTGGGCGCGAATGTGACCGGCGTGACCAGCACGGTGGACAACAACGGTCTGGAATATCCGGGCGCAGCGGTGGTCGGTGCGAATGTAAAGTACAGCCCGATCAAGAACCTGCAACTGGGTCTCAATGTCCAGAACCTGTTCAACACGCTGACCGCGATGGGGCCGGGCAACAGCATTGCCAGCACCAGCGGCAACAATGCGGTCATCAACATCACCAGCATGGTGGGCCGCACGGTCATGGGCTCGGCACGTTTCAGCTTCTGATAACGACCGAACGGGTTGCAAATGAGATGGGCGGGCACGGAAGGACACTTCCGGCCCGCCTTCTTTTTGGTCTATAGAAAAGCCATATGGGAGACGGTGAGTGAGCGATTCCGATCGGAAAATCCGCAAGGTGCTGGTGGTCGGCGGCGGATCGGCGGGCTGGATGACGGCGGCGATGCTGGCCAATGCGCTGAAACAGAATTGCGCGATCACGCTGATTGAAAGCGAGGAGATCGGCACCGTCGGCGTCGGCGAGGCGACCATCCCGCCCATCCGCATCTTCAACGAAACGCTGGGCATTGACGAGCGCGAGTTCATGGCCGCCACCAAGGGCAGCTTTAAACTGGGCATCGAATTTGTCGGCTGGGGGCATGAGGATAATCGCTATTTCCACCCCTTTGGCCCGCATGGCCGCAATTTCGACATGGTGCCGCTGCATCAATATTGGCTGAAGGCGCGGATGGATGGGGACGATACCCCGCTCGATGACTATTCGATGGCCTGGCATATCGCGCGGGGCGGGCGTTTTTCCCACCCTTCACCCGATCAGCGCAGCGTGCTTTCGACCTTTGAATATGCCTATCATTTCGACGCGGGCCTCTATGCCCGCTTCCTGCGCGCCTATGCCGAAAAGCGCGGCGTAGTGCGGATCGAGGGCAAGATTGCCGATGTCGCGCTGGATGGCGAAACGGGCTATGTCCGCGACGTCACGATGGCGGATGGGCGCGTGATCGAGGCCGATCTGTTCATTGACTGCTCGGGCTTTCGCGGGTTGCTGATCGAGGGGGCGCTGAAGACCGGCTATGATGACTGGTCGCACTGGCTGCCTTGCGACCGCGCGGTGGCGATGCCCTGTGCCCATCCCAAATCCGATCCCAACCCCACGCCCTACACCCGCTCCACCGCGCGCGAGGCGGGCTGGCAATGGCGGATCCCGCTCCAGCATCGCATCGGCAACGGCTATGTCTATTGCAGCGATTTTATGGCGGAGGACCGCGCGGCCGACCTGCTGAGCCAGCGCCTTGATGGCGAGGCTTTGGGCGACCCGCGCCATGTGCGGTTTACCGCGGGCCGTCGCCGCCAGCACTGGAACAAGAATGTCATCGCCGTGGGCTTGTCCTCGGGTTTCCTTGAACCTCTGGAATCGACTTCGATCCACCTGATCCAGGCCAATATTTCCAAGATCCTTGCGCTTTTTCCCGACAAGGATTTTGATCCGGCCACCCGCGATGAATTCAACCGCATTGCCCATGGCGAAATGGAGCGCATCCGCGATTTCATCATCCTGCATTACAAGCTGACCCAGCGGCAGGACAGCGAGTTGTGGCGCTATGTTTCGGCCATGGATATTCCCGATACGCTGGCGCTCAAGATCGAGCATTTCCGCCGCCACGGCCGCTTGATCGCGCGCGAGCTTGACCTGTTTGCTCCGCCCTCCTGGCTCTCGGTGCATGTGGGGCAGGGGAATATGCCGGAGGGCCTTGATCCGCTGATCGACTATCGCGGGGTGGATGCGCGCGACTGGCTGGGCAAATTGCGCGGCGCGATGGCGGCCGAGGCGGCGCGCATGCCGATGCACGGCGCGGTTCTGGCCCGGCACTGCGCGGCACCATGAGCTCTCTGGCGATCCAGTGGCGGGATCGCGCCCGCGCCTTGCGCTCGATGCAGCGCATGATCGAGGCCGATGAGGCCATCGCGCAGGCGCGCGCGCTGGCCCCCGATGACCGCCTGATCGCCTTTCTCCATGCCCAATCGCGCTATGAACTGGGCCATCCGGCGGCGGATCTGTTTGCGCAGGTCTGCCGTCTGTGGCCTGACAATCCCGATGCGCTGCGCAATCAGGCCATGGCGCTGGCGGCCGAAGGGAATGTCAGCGCGGCCGTGGATATGCTTTACGCCGCGCTCAGGCAAAATCCGCAATGGCTCGATGGGCATCGCGTGCTGGCCTCGCTGCGCTGGGTCGCGGGCGATGCGCAGGGGTTTGATGCTTCCTATGTCGAGGCCGCGCGCGCGCATCCGCGCGCCCAGGGCCTGTGGCTGGGCTGGTTTTCCGCTGTGGCGCAGCATCGCGACTGGCCCCGCGCCCGCGCCATTCTGGACGAGGCCGAACACCATCTGGGCCAGACCAAGCCACTGACCGAAGCCCGCCTGTTCATCGCCAATGAGAGCGGAGACGAAGCCGAAACCGCGCGCCTATTGGCCGCGACATCGGCCTGGGATGATCCCTTTATCCAGATCGCGCGCATCCGCGCCGCCCTGCGCGCGGGCGATCCGGCGCGCGCGCTGGCCATCGCCTTGCCCTTGGCCCAGGCCGCGCCCGGATCGCCGTTGGCGGGACAGGCCTGGCCCTATGTCTCGACCTGCTGGCGGCTGCTTGATGATGCACGCGGGCGCTGGCTGGACGGCGATTTTGTGCGCAGCATGGATGTGGGGTTGAGCGAGGCGGAGCTGGACGAACTGGGCGATTGCCTGCGCGCCCTGCATACCGCGCAATTGCCCTATCCGGAACAATCGGTGCGCGGGGGGACGCAGACGGATCGCTCGGTCCTGCTGCGCCACGAGCCGATCCTGCAACGCGCGCGCGCCGCGCTGATGGGCGCGGTGGCAGATTACGTCGCCGCCTTGCCCGCGCCCGATCCGGCCCACCCTCTGCTCTCGCGCGCCCGGAGCGAGCAGAGTATCAGCGGCAGTTGGTCGGTGCGCCTGACGGGCGGTGGCTATAACATTCCCCATTCGCACCCGATGGGCTGGATCAGCAGCGCCTTTTACGTCAGCCTGCCCGGGGATGCGGCGCCCGCGCCCGCCGGTCATTTCCACTATGGCGCGCCGCCGCTCGAACTGGGCCTCGATCTGGCGCCCTGCGCCACCATCGCGCCGCGCCGGGGCGATGTGGTCCTTTTCCCCTCGACGCTATGGCACGGCACCATGCCGACGGCCTCGGGCGAGCGGCTCAATATCGCCTTTGACGTGGTGCCCGCTCAGCACTGAAAGGCGATGCGATAGCGCAGACTGCGGCGCTCTCCTGCGGGCACAAGATCCTGCGGCCCCCATTCGCCCCGGCCAAAACTGTTGGGGGCATGGCTGACGGGTTCGATGCAGAAATAGTCTTCATCGCCGGGGCAATAGACGTGAAACCCCGCGCCGGGGCCGGACAGGGTTACGGTCCATTCAGGGCCGCCGATGACGATGCAAGGGTCGGGCGCGACGAAGAAGTTGTCCAGCCCCTCCAGCGCATCGATGCCTACCGGCGCGCCGGAAAACAGGCCCGATTCCTGCGGATGGACGGCAAGACCTGTGGGATCGTTGAACCACATCACCTCGGCGTTCGCCGTGACGGTGCTTTGCGGGCTGCGTGCGAAATAGGGGTGGATGCCAAATCCGGCGGGCATCGCCTCGCTCTCATGCCGGTTCTCGATGGTCATATCGATCCACAGGCAATCCCGCTCCAGCGTGAAGGTCTGCCACGCGGTATAGGGCCATGGCCATGCATTCGCCTCATCGGTCGCCTCGTCCAGCCGCAGCGTGGCATGATCGGGCCCGGCCTCCTCAACGCTCCAAACCCGCTGCCAGCCATGACCGTGGATGGCATGGGGCGCGCTCAGCGGATCGACCCTGATCGCGCGATCCTGCCCGTTCAGCCTGATACGCCCATGGGCAATCCGGTTGGCAAAGGGCAGCATCGGAAAGCACGCCATATCCAGCGTATGATCGCCATCCTTGCGCCGCAGCACCGGCACTCCGCCGCATTCGAGCGCCTTGATCGAGCCCCCCGACGCGGGCGAGAGTTGGCAAACGGCATCGCCCTTGGCGAGGTGGATCAGCGTGTTATCGGTCATGGCCGGGGTTCTAGCCGGATGTCGGGAAAAGAGAAGGGCTGTGCAATCGGGTGGAGCGGCAAAATATGCTGCCCACCGTTGAACCGGCGTCGGGATGAATGCTATAGGCGGGGCTGTTAATGCCGCCCCGCGCGGCAATGGGCCAAGCACCCCCGCGAAGGCCTTTAACTTACCGATATTTCAGGAAAAATCATGATCGAATTGACCATCAACGGCCAAAAGCGCCGAGTCGATGCCGAGAGCGACACGCCCTTGCTCTGGGTCCTGCGCGATGATCTGGGCATGACGGGCACCAAATATGGCTGCGGCGTGGCGCAATGCGGGGCCTGCTCGGTGCTGGTGGATGGTTCGGTGATGCGCTCCTGCGTCACGCCCGTCGAGGCCGTGGCGGGCCGCAAGGTGACCACGATCGAGGCGATGGAAAAGGACCCGGTAGGCGCCAAGGTCGTCGAGGCATGGGTCAAGCATCAGGTGCCGCAATGCGGCTATTGCCAGTCGGGCCAGGTGATGGCGGCAACCTCCTTGCTGAAGCAGAACGCGCGCCCCAGCGATGCCGATGTCGAGGCCGCGATGGTCAACCTGTGCCGCTGCGGTACCTATAACGCCATCAAGGCGGCGGTGCGCGATGTCGCCGGATTGGAGAAGAAGGCATGAACCTGCCGTTTCAAACCCCGATGAACGATCCGGTCAATGTCTCGCGGCGCGGCTTTATTGCGGGCGCCGGGGCGGGCGCGCTGGTGCTGGGCTTTGGCGTGCCGATGGGCGCGGCGCGGGCGCAAGGCGCCGCCGCCAAGGTCGTGCCCGGCACGCGGGTTCCGGCCTTTCTGGCGATCCGGCCTGACAACACCATCCTGTTCCAAAGCCCGTTTGCCGAGGGCGGGCAGGGCGTGTGGACCGCGATGGCCCAGATTGTGGGCGACGAACTGGACGCCGATCCGGCCAGCTTTACAGTCGAAAATGCGCCTCCCGGCCCCGATTATCAGGTCGTGTTTGGCCAGATGCGGATCACCGGCGGGTCGATGTCTGTGCGCACCAGCTATGCCACGATGCGCAAGCTGGGCGCGACGGCGCGGGCCATGCTGGTGCAGGCCGCAGCGCAGAAAATGGGGGTTCCCGCGGGTGAACTGACCACCGAGCCGGGCCGCGTGATCCACAAGGCCAGCGGCAAGGCGATGACTTATGGCGAACTGGCGCCCGCCGCGCTGGATATGCCTGCACCCGCCAATGTGGCGTTGAAGGATCCCAAGGACTTCCGCTGGATCGGCAAGCGTCAGGCGCGTCTCGACGTGCGCGCCAAATCGACCGGCAAGGCGCAATTCTCGATCGACATGAAGGTCGACGGGATGCTCCACGCCGCAGTTCAGCACGCCCCGCGTCTGGGGCAGACGGTGGGCAAGATCCGCAACGAAGCCGAGGTCAAGGCGATGAAGGGGGTGCATTCGGTGCATGTCCTGCCCGGCGCGGTGGCGGTTGTGGCCGAGCGTTTCTGGCATGCGCGCCGCGCGGTGGAGGCAGCGCAAGTCGATTGGGCCGAGGCAACCGGCGAAACCTATCGCCCGATGCCCGCCGATTTTTCGTCCGAGGCCTTTGCACAACATCTGGCCACCTATCAGGGCAAGGAAGAGGTTGCCGAAACCACAGGCGACATGGCCGCCGCCTTTGCCGGGGCGGCCAGCACCGTCAGCGCGACCTATCACAGCCAGTTCGTCAACCATGCCCAGCTTGAGCCGCCCTCGGCGCTGGCGCGGTACAATGCCGACGGCACGCTGGATATGTGGTTTCCCAATCAGGCGCCCGAAATGTTCCTGGCCGAAATCGCCAAGGCATCGGGTCTGGCGGCGGACCAGATCACCATTCATTCGCCGCTGCTGGGCGGGTTCTTTGGCCGCCACTTCATCTATCCCCATGGCACGCCATGGCCGCAGGCTCTGGAACTGGCCAAGCGGGTGGGGCGCCCGGTCAAGCTGATCTGGACGCGCGAGGAGGAATTCCTGCGCGATCCGCTGCGCCCGATGGCGGCGGTGCGGTTTCGCGGGGCGCTGGACGCCAAGGGGATGCCGGTGGCCATCGAGGCGATCAGCGTGACCGAAGGCCCCAGCGAGGGTATTGCCGACAAGCGCGGCCCCAAGCTGGACGATGCCGCGCTGGAAGGTTTGACGGGCAAGAAATACGCGCTGTCCGCCAAGCGTATCGCGCAGGTCTATGTCAAAAGCCCGACGACGCTGGCCTATTGGCGCTCGGTGGGCAATTCGATGAATGATTTCTTTTACGAGACGTTCCTCGACGAACTGGCCGACAAGGGCGGGCAAGACCCCTATGCGCTGCGCCTGAAATTGCTGGAGGGCGATGCGCGGCTGACCAATCTGATTAAGGCGGTGGTGGATCTGGCGGGCGGATGGAAGGCCGGACCTTTCACCGCGCCCGATGGCAGCAAGCGCGCGCGCGGGATCGCCATGGCCTCGCCTTTTGGCAGCGAAACCGCCGCCATGGCCGAGGTTTCCATCGCCGATGGCCAGATCAAGGTCCACGATGTCTGGCAGGCGATTGATCCGGGCAGCATCGTCAACCCCGCGATCATCGAGGCGCAGATCAATTCCGCCGCCGCGCTGGGGCTTTCGGAAGTGCTGATCGAGGAGGCCGTTTATAAGGACGGCCTGCGCGCGGCGCGCAATTTCGACGGCTATCCGATCCTGTCGCCTGACCGGATGCCGCGTGTCCATGTGCGGATCGTGGAAAGCGGCGCGCCGATGGGCGGGATTGGCGAACCGGGGCTGCCTGCCGTGCCGCCTGCGGTGGCCAATGCGGTGTCGCGCCTTGTGGGCAAGCGGATGCGCAAGATGCCGCTGGCCGGGTTTGCGTGAGAAATGCGGGCGGCGGGGTAAAACCCGCCGCTTCGTTTTAGGCGGCGCCCATTGGATCCCCCATGGGATCCATCGTGCCCGCCGCCGCAATGCACCAGATCACGCCCAGCGCCAGCAGCGTTTCGAGCGTGACGCTGCGCCGCAGCGCGGCCAGAGCGCGGTGGCGCGCGCGCGGATCAATCGCCTGTTCCAGCGCGGGCACCAGATGGAACCGGTTATGCCCGGCCAGCACGAACATCGCGCCAAACAGGCCCAGCTTGGTGAGCAACAGGCGGCCATAGGGCGCAGCGGCCATCACCGCCCATTGCCCCGGCGGGGCCAGAAACAGCAGGTTGGCCAGCCCCGAAAGCACCAGCACGCCAACCAGCACCGTGCCGATCAGCGCAAACCCGCCCAGTTGCCGCCCCAACCGGGCCAGCGCGGTGCGGTCATTGGCCCCGCTGCTCCACACCAGCGCGGTGAACAGCAGCAGCGCCCCCAGCCACGTCAGCCCGGCCCACAAATGCGCCATATCGCCGCCCAGCCGGACCACCGAGGCAAATCCCATTGAGGCCGCGCCATGGCCGCCCCATGCCAGACAGGCCGTGGCCAGCCCGCCCAGCGCGGCGACCGCCAGCAGGGGCGTATCCCGCCGCAACGCGATTACCCCCAGCGCCAGCATCAGAAACGCCGCCCGCGCCATCACCGCCCAGCCCAATGCCGTATCGGTCAGCATCATCGAGACCATCTCGCCATCGAGATCGGCCACCGGCTGGGCCGCCATCCGCGCCAGAATGAAGGCAAACTCGCCCGCGCCCAGCGCCAGCCCAAGCATGCAGCCCAGCCCCAGCACCGGCCGCCCCCATGACGAAGCGACACGCCGGCCCAGCAGGCGCGCCGTCAGCGCCGCCCCAAACACCAGCCCCAGATCAATGAACTGAAGCCAGCGCAGCCAGACCAGCGTTTCGCCCATCATTTGCCGATCACTTGACGGTAAAGTTCAGCTTGCCCGCAACCCGGTGCGTATCGGTCGAAACCACATGCCAATTGGCTTCATACGTGCCTGCGGGCAGCGCGCGCGGCAGCTTGGCCACCAGCGTCACCTTGTCGGCGGCAAGGGCGGTTTTCACGCCCGTCATCTTCATCGGCTCGTGATCGGTCATGCCCGGCATGCCGGTCATCACCACATCCATGCCCGACATGGCGGCCATCAGCGGTTCGCTGAAAGTGATCGACACCTGCGTCACCTTGGCGGCGCTCGACCCTTCGGCTGGATTGGCGGAAACGATCTTGGGATGGGCCAGCGCGGGCGCGGCAAAACCGGCAACGGCCACGCAGGCGGCCAGAGTGGAGGCGAGAATATGGCGCATCGGATCGAACTCCCTATGGTAAGGCTTTTGCCCGAGCCTGTCATACGATCATCGGGCGCCGGAGCGAAAGGGCATTTCGGCGCCCGCCTGCGCAACACTATGCCGTTTCGCCGGGCCGCTTTGGCATCCTTTGGGCCAGATGCCGGGCGGCTCGGCGGACCGGGCGTTTACGCTTCCTCGCGCCGCATCTGCATCAACCGGCGGCGCGCCCGGATCGCGGCGGCGTCCGAGGGCAGGATGACGGGACGCAGCGCCCAGAAATCCTGATCCCCCATCGCCTCCTGCTGGGCGCGGATCATGGGTTCATCCTCCTCCAGAAATACCCGCCGCGCCATTTGCGCCGCTTCCTCGCCATGGTCGCGGGTAAAGAAATAATGCGTTTCGCGCGCGCTCCTGGGGGTCAGGATATGCGGATTGGCCATGGGCGGCACGACCGGGGCGCGGGTTTCCGATTGCACCACGCCGATCATCAGCGCCAGCGAGGCCGGAGCATGCCAGCGCATATGCAGCCATTGATCGACCCGCGCATCCCCCACCATCGGAACGGCCCATGCGGGCGGACGCGATGCGTTCATGTCCCACTTGTTCCACACCGCGCCGGTGGCGTCGCTCTCCACCGTCTGTTCGCCAAATTCGAACAGGGCGCCGTTCACCCCGAAGGTCTCGGTGTGGAGAAACTCCGCATGGCTCAGATCCAGCAGATTATCCGCGATCAACTCGTAATTCACATCCATCAGCAGATGGTCGCGCGCGTCTTTCGCATCATCGATGAAGGAGAAATCGGGGATCGAGTCGGGATCGGCCAAGGCCGCATCGCCGGGCCAGAACCACAGGCCGCCATGGCGCTCGACCAGTGGGCGGGTGGCCACCCGAGCCTCGGGCGGCAGCGCCTTGCCAAAGGGGTTGAAGATGCAGGCGCCATCCATGCCATAGGTCAGCCCGTGATAGCCGCATGCCACCGCATCGCCCACGCGCCGCCCCCGGCTGAGCGGAACAAAGCGGTGGGGGCAGCGGTCGGCCATCATCACCCAGGCGCCGTCGCCCGATTGCAGGATCAGCCATGCTTCGTCCAGCAAGGTGCGCGCGAGGAAGCCGTCGGCGGGCACCTCGGCGGCCCATGCGGCCATATACCATGCGTTGCGGACATAAGGCTCTGCGGCCATTTTCTCTCTCCTCTCTGATCGAGGGAGCGGGCCATGCCTGGTGTCTTTGATTGCCGCATGCCCGCACCCACGCGCGGGACTTTCCCGCATCAAGCTGTGGGGCCTGCAGCCGACGCCATGGGCGCCTTCCCAGACCGGCGGGGCCGGTCACCAGGCTGTGCCCGCAAAGCGGGCGGGCAAGCAGTAAATTGGAATACCGATTCGTGTCAAGAATCGCTCGGGCCATGGCCATCGCGCCATTGTCCTGCCAAGGCGACTAATGCTCTCCGCCCGGCAGATAGCGGCTGGGCGGGACGCCGAGGCGGCGTTTGAACATGGTGGTAAAGGCCGCCGCGCTGTCATAGCCCAGATCGAAGGCGATGCCCGTAACTGCCTCGCCCTGCGCCAGACGGGGCAGGGCGATCAGCACGCAGGCCTGTTGCCGCCATTCGCCAAAACTCAGCCCCGTTTCCCGGCGAAAGGCGCGGGTAAAAGCGCGCCGCCCCATGCCCAGATCCGCGCTCCATTGGTCGATGCTGTCGCGCGGGGTGGGCTGTTCCAGAAAGGCCTGACATTTGGCCGCCATGGCGGGCGTCTGCGGAAAAGGCACCGCCAGCGGCACCGTGGGCGCCAGCGCCAGTTCGGCCAGCAACAGCGCCATCAGTTTCCCATCGCGCCCCTCGCGGTCATATTCGGGCGCAATTTCGCAGGCCGCCTCCAGCAGGTTGCGCAGCAAAGGCGAGACCTGAATGACCTTCGTCTCATCGCCCAGCGAACCCTGCACACCCGGCTCGATCAGGACACTGCGCGTGCTGACCGTGCCCACCATGCGCACGGCATGGGGGCATCCGCCCGGCGTCCACACCGCGCGCTCGGGCGGGGCGACCCATGCGCCCTGCGGAGTGGCAAGCACCACCACGCCCCGCGCCGCATAGAGCAATTGCCCGCGCCGATGCTGATGCCAGTCCAGTTCAAAGGCGGGCGGATACTCATTGCCCACGCCGATGATGGGTCGGTCGATATGGTCCACTGTATCCGGGTCGTTCCAAGGCATGCCTGTCCCAATCGCGAAAAGGAAAGACCCATACAGGAATGCGGGCCAAGGCGCGAGGCGCTATAGCGGGCGGGCAACTCAACTGGAAATCGACCATGCACGGGACCCGATCAACCGCCACTCAAACAACCGCTTACGGCATCATCGCCGCGATCAGCGCCTGCCATCTCATCAATGACATGCTGCAATCGCTGCTTCCCGCGATCTATCCCAATCTGAAGGCTGAACTTGGCCTCTCGTTCAGCCAGATCGGCCTTATCACGCTGGCCTATCAGATCACGGCCTCGATCCTTCAGCCGCTGATCGGCCTTTATGCCGACAAACGCCCGACGCCGCTGGCGCTGCCGGGCGGCACGCTGTTTACGTTGGCGGGGCTGGTGGTGCTGTCGGTTGCGCACAGCTACGGGCTGCTGCTGGTGGGCGCGTCCTTGCTGGGCATGGGTTCGTCAGTGTTCCACCCCGAAAGCTCGCGCGTGGCGCGCATGGCGGCGGGGCAAAGGCACGGGTTTGCCCAATCGATGTTTCAGGTGGGCGGCAATGCGGGGTCCGCGCTGGGGCCACTGGCCGCCGCGATCGTCGTCGTGCGTTGGGGGCAGAGCAGTCTGGCGGCTTTTGCCTTGCTGGCGCTGCTTTCCTGCGCGATCCTGTGGAATGTCGGGCAATGGTATCGCCACCACGGTCTGGCGCGGCTTTCGGCGGGCAGTGGCGCGCGCAAATCGGCCGAACCCCTGCCGCGCGGGCGGGTGCTGGGCGGGATTGCGGTGCTGTTGGCGCTGATCTTTTCCAAATATGTCTATCTGGCCAGCCTGACGAGCTATTTCACCTTCTACCTGATCCACCGCTTCGGCGTTTCGGTTGAGGTGGCCCAGCTTCACCTCTTCGCCTTCTTGGGCGCGGTGGCGGTGGGCACGATCGCGGGCGGGCCGCTGGGGGATCGGTTCGGGCGCAAATATGTGATCTGGTTCTCGATCCTTGGCGCGCTGCCTTTCACGCTGCTGCTGCCCCATGCCAGCCTGTTCTGGACCGGGCCGCTGACGGTGGCCATCGGGCTGATACTGGCCTCGGCCTTTCCGGCCATTGTCGTCTTTGCCCAGGATCTTGTGCCGGGCAAGATCGGCATGATCTCGGGCCTGTTCTTCGGCTTTTCCTTTGGCATGGGCGGGCTGGGCGCGGCGGTCCTTGGCGAGGTGGCCGACCGCGCGGGGATCGAGACGGTCTATGCCATCTGCGCCTTCCTGCCCGCCATCGGCCTGCTGGCCGTGTTCCTGCCCAATCCCCGGCGCTAAGGGCCGGGGGCGTCATTCCATCGGCGCGATAATCGTTTCGGACAGCGCCGCCCCGTTGCGACGCAGGAACAGGCGAAATTCGCGCTGGGCCATGGCGGCGGGACGCACATCCAGCACCACGCGCCACCGCCGCATGGTGCCCACCACCGGATAGGCCGCCTGCGTAGCCACAGCCGCAGGCGGCAGATTGGTCACGGCTTCAACCCCGCTCGCCCGGTCCAGCCCGATCAGACTGTCACCCTCGAAATCAAACACCAGTTTGCGCGTGCCTTCCTGCGCGGCGGCGCCGGGAATGCCCCCCGCGCCATTCCATTGATCGACCAGACGAGCCCCCGCGCCCGCCGAGGGATCATGCGAAATCCAGTGCAGCCGGTAGCGCCATTCATGGGATGCGCCGGCCTGCATCGCCGCGTCGGCCACCCAAAAGGCGGCGACATTGTCTGTGGTTTCGGAATCGGTGGGAAATTCATAGAGCATGACCGCGCCCGGCCCCCAATCGCCCAGAGGCTCCACCCATAGATTGGGGCGGCGATCATAAAACGCGCCGTCGTCC
The DNA here is from genome assembly GCF_028736195.1 of Novosphingobium sp. KACC 22771. Classification (GTDB taxonomy): domain Bacteria; phylum Pseudomonadota; class Alphaproteobacteria; order Sphingomonadales; family Sphingomonadaceae; genus Novosphingobium. The sequence goes on from NZ_CP117881.1 coordinate 1,828,825, forward strand.
TGATAATCGGCAAAGCGGCGGTCGCGCTGCATCAGGCCAAAGCCGCGCGGATTGGTCAGCGCAAAGGCATTGGTGCGCGCATGGCGCGGATTGCGCAGAGGGCGCCAAAGGTGCTCGCCATTGGCGGCAACGACGGCCAGACCGTCCGAATCATGGATTTCCGGCCGCCAGTCCGGCCCGCGCGCCGCGCCATCCTGATCATACCAGAACATGGACGAGGCAGGGGCAATCCCCAGACGGCGGATATCGCGCCGCAAGGTAAAGGCGGCGGTCACATCCTGGGTCACGCCGTCCGGCCCGTTTGTACTGTCGATCCGCATTGCGCCCGACAGGCTGGGGCCGTCGACCAAGGCATGGACGCGAACATGGGCATCGCCCAGAGCCTCGATCCAGAACTCGGTAAAGCGCGGAAATTCCTCGCCGCTATCCAGCGCCGTATCGACCGCGACGCCGCGCGCCGAAATGCCATACTGGTTTTGCGCCCCGGCGCTGCGGAAATAAGTGGCGCCGATAAAGGAGAGCCAATCGCCATCGCCGCGCGCATTGAGCAGGCGGAAACCGGCAGGCGCCGCATCGCCCCCTCCGGCAAACATCCCGCTTGCCGAGAGCAGGCGGCGCGCCTTGCCGCCCTCAATCAGGTTGATCCTGACCGGAACAGGGGCATAGCGGCTGATCGGCAGCAGGCGCACCGTCCCGCCCAGCGTGGTGGCAGGTCCATAGGTCAGCTTGCCCGCGGCGTCATAATCGATGGCCTGCGCGCCGGGGGCTTCTCGCTCGGGCTGAAAGGGGCGCGCGGCCATGGCGCGGGCCTGCTCGATCAGCGCCTGCCATGAAAAGCTCTGGGGCGGGCCGAAACGCGCGGCGCCTTGTCGGCCCGTCGCCGCCGCGTCCGGCGCGAATGAGGCGAGCCAGAGCCCGGCGAGGCCGCCGCAGACGCTGCGGCGCGAGCAGGCGGTGGAGGGGTTTTGTGTGACCATCGGAAAAGCCTCGCGCTGTTTGGCTGTACCTCGGATTTACGCAAATGGAATGCGGCGGGCGGCCCGGTTGTTCCAAGGCGAGGGGGGCGGCAGGGGCGGTGAGCCGAAGCCGATGGGGGCCTTACGGGCGTGGCCGTGCATCACAGGGATCACCGCCCGGCTGTTCGGCGTTTGCGCGCCAGAAAGAAGCGCAGCATTTCGCGTGAGGCATCCGGCCCTGCCGGGTCAGTGTAGGAGCCCGCCGCATGTCCGCCCGACCAGCCATGGCCGCTGCCATGAATGGTCCAGACTTCGAGCAGGACATCTCCGGCGGCGGATTTATAGACCTTGCGGGTAAAAGCGTGCCCCCTGTCCGATTGCCCGGAAAAGCTTTGTGAAACCAGCGGGCCGGGGCGCGAATTTTCCAGATTGGCGAGGAATTCACCGGCATTGGATGGGTGGACAACCCGGTCGCGGTCGCCCTGAAACACGATCATCGGCAGCGGGCGGCGCGTCCTGGCCGCAGGTTTTGGCGCGGCGCGCCCGCGCATGGCCGAAAGCGCGGTGGAGAGCGAATGGGCCTGACCCTGCGCCACGCCGGAATGGATGCCCACGGCCACGAACAGTTCGGGATAGGCCGCGCCCAACACGGCGGCCGCCCCGGCCCCGGCGGAAAGGCCCGCGACATAGATCCGCGAAGGATTGGCGCGGGCCAGTGCAATGGCATGGCGGGTCAGTCCGGCCATCACGGCCGGTTCCCCGCGCCCGCGCATCTGGTGCTTTGGGTCGTGCCAGTTCCAGCACCGGGCCAAATTCGCGCTCTGGTTCTGCTGGGGATAGAGGACGAGGAAGCCCAGTTCATCGGCGAGTCGGTTCATCTGCGTACCCAGCGCAAAATCCACGGCCGTCTGGCCGCAGCCGTGGAGCATCACCACCAGCGGCATTCGGCGGCGCGCCGACCCGACGGGAGTGTAAAGCCGATAGGCGAACGCGCCGTGGCGGTTTTGAAATTCGCCGTTGATGAAGCTGCCCGGCGCGGGGCGGGGCAGACGGGATTTCGCCCGCCGCGCCGGACGTTTCGCCGGGGCAAGGCCCAGCAGCGCCTGCTGCATTTTGGTTGCCGCAGCCAGCGGACGGGTCTTTCTCGCCAGAGCCGAGGCTTTGGCGAGGGATTGGAAGAAGTTGGTCATCGCGAGCCCCAGCGCTCTTGCTCAGGCTGCCTGCGGATCGTCCATGGGCTGGGCTTCATCGCTTCCCCCGGCCAGCGCTTTGGTAAAGCAATTCTGCCACCAGCGTACATCCTCGCGCCGGATGTTGTCCATCAGCGAAAGCCAGCGCTCCTTGCGCTCCTGCCTGCCCATCCGCAGCGCCTGATCAATCGCCTCGGCAAGCTCGTCGGGGCTATGGGGGTTCACGATCAGCGCGTCGCTCAATTGCCGCGCCGCGCCCGCAAATTGCGAGAGGATGAGCACGCCGGGGTCTTCCGGGTCCTGCGCCGCCACATATTCCTTGGCGACCAGATTCATGCCATCGCACAGCGGCGTGATAAGGCCAATGCGCGAGGCCCGGTAAATCCCCGCCAGCGCATCGCGGGGATAGCCCTTGTTGATATAGCGCAGCGGCACCCATTCGGCATCGGCAAATTCGCCGTTGATCCGCCCCGAAAGGCTGTCAAGCGTGGCGCGGATCTGTTGATAGGAGCGCACCTGTTCGCGCGAGGGCGGGGCGACCTGGAGCAAAAACAACTGGCCATGCAGATCGGGGCGCGAGGCGAGCAGCCGCTCATAGCCCAGAAACCGTTCGGGCAGGCCTTTGGAATAATCGAGCCGATCCACGCCCACGATCATCGTGCGCCCATTGGCGCTGCGCTGCATGCGTTCGCAGAATTCGCGCGCGACCTCGCCATTGGCGGCCTCGTGAAATTCGGCATAATCAATGCCGATCGGGCATACGACGATGCGCGATCGGCGCTCGCCAAGGGTGACTATGCCGTCCGGGTCGATGGTGGCTTCGGTATGGGTCTGAACATAACGGACGAAGGACTCGCGCCAATGGTCCGATTGGAAACCGATGACGTCATAATCGAGCATCGCATCAAACAATTCGCCATGCCCCGGCAACGATTCCAGCAGGCGCGCAGGCGGCCAAGGAATATGCAGAAAAAAGCCGATGCGGTTTTTCACGCCCCGCGCCCGCAGGTTTCGGCCCAGCAGCATCAGGTGATAATCATGCACCCAGACCAGATCGCTTTCCTCGATCAGCGGAGCCACGGTTTCGGCCAGACGGTCATTGACCCGTTCATAACCCCCGGCAAAACCGCGCTCGAATTCGGCCAGATCGACCCGGTTGTGAAACAGCGGCCAAAGCGTGCAATTGGCATAGCCGTTGTAATATTCCTCGACGTCCTGCGCCTCCAGATCGACCGTGGCGGTGGTCACGCCAAAATTGCGCTGGAAATTGATGTGGCCGGTAAAGGTCTCGGTTTCCTCGCCCGACCATCCGAACCAGATGCCGCTGCTTTCGCGCAGCGCCGCCGACAGGGCCACGGCCAGACCGCCCTGATTGCCCGGACCATCGCCCGATGGCGGCGTGACGCGGTTGGATATCACTATCAGCCGGTTCACCGCACCGCGCTCCACGGTTTGCTCAGCAGTGTCGCGCAATTGATCAGGCCGACCAGCGAGTAGGTTTGCGGATAATTGCCCCATAGTTCCCCCGTGTGTGGATTGGTGTCTTCGGACAGCAGACCCGCCGGGGTGCGGCGGGCCAGCATTTCCTCAAATAGGCTGCGTGCGTCTTCATGGCGGCCGGTGGCATGCAGCGCCTCGATCAGCCAGAAGGTGCAGATGTTGAATGCGCTCTGGGGCAGGCCGAAATCGTCCTCATCGGCATAGCGCAGCATGTGCGAGCCGCGCCGCAGCCCCTGTTCGACCGCGCGCAAAGTGCCCAGAAAGCGCGGATCGTCGGGCGCCAGAAAGCGCAGGTCGAGCAACTGGATCAGGCTGGCGTCGAGAATGTCGGCATCGAAAGTGGCGGACATGCGCTGGGTATCCTCGCGCCATGCGGATTTGAGGATGACCTGCTCCATGTGGTCGGCGCGCTCGCGCCATGCGGCTTGCCGCTCATCCAGCCCTAGATGGTTGGCCGCCTTGGCAAGACGGTCGCAGGCGGCCCAGCACATGGCCGCGCAATAGGTGTGGACATGAAACCGGCCGCGCAATTCCCAAAGCCCGGAATCGGCCTGATCGTAGGATTGCCACGCCCTTTCGCCGACCTTTTCCAGCGCGCGGAAATCCTCCTCGCCCGCCATGCGGTAAAGGCGCTGATCAAAGAAGGCCTGAACGTTGGACAGGACGATCTGACCATAGGCATCATGCTGCATCTGGGCATAGGCCTGATTGCCGACGCGCACCGGCCCCATGGCGCGATAGCCCGCCAGCCCGGTCTCGATCCGCTCCTCCAGCCGCGCCTCGCCGCCCACGCCGTAAAGCGGCTGGATATGGCCATGCTGGGCATTGTCGACGATGTTGCGCAAATATTCGAGATAGGATTCCAGCACATCGAGCGCGCCCAGACGGTTGAGCGCCTGGGTTGTGTAATAGGCGTCGCGGATCCAGCAATAGCGATAGTCCCAATTGCGGCCCGATCCGGCATGTTCGGGGATCGAGGTGGTCATCGCGGCCACAATCGCGCCGGTCTCCTCGTGCTGACACAATTTGAGCGTGATGGCCGAGCGGATCACCGCATCCTGCCATTCGAGCGGAATGGCCAGACCGCGCACCCAATGGCGCCATTCGCGCAGGGTAAGGTCGAGCATTTCCTCCAGCGTGGTGGCGATATTGCCGTCAAACCCTTCATCGGGGCCAAGGAAGAAATGCAAAGGTCGCTCAACGCGAAACACCTGCTCATCCTCGATCCACCCGACCGGCGCCGAGGTGGAAAGCCGCAGCGTCATATGGCCCAGCATATAGCGGATATGGTTGGAGCCGCGCGTGCGCTCGGCCGCTCGGCGCGACCAGTCATACGTGGGGCGCAGCCGGATGCGGATGCGCGGACTGCCCGCAACCGGGCGGACGATCCGGGCATAGGCAACGGGCCGGTAAATGCGCCCTCTGCGATGAAACCGGGGGCAGAAATCGAGCACGACGATCGCGTTGCCCGCGTCATCCTCATGGCGCGTTTCCAGCACGGGCGTGTTGGGCAAATAGCGCTGGGTGGTGCGGGTGCAGCCTTCCAGATCAATCGACCAGAAGCCATGCCCGTCTGCGTCATGATGGACGCCATCGTCGATCAGGGCGCTGAACGCCGGAGGGCCGTCAACGCGGGGCAGGCAGCCCCAGACATAGGCGCCCTGGGGATCAATCAGCGCGGAAATCTGGCAATTGCCGATGGGCCAAAGGTCGAGCGTCGAGGTCATGCCATCAGCTCCTTGAGCCAGGCCAGCACATCGGCGGGGCTGTCCAGATGGAATTGGGCATGGGTGGCTCGCATCGGGCCGATCAGAACCGAAATCCCGCCAAGCGCGTTGACCGCCGCAAACGCGGCCTCATCGGTCAGGTCATCGCCCAGATAGACCGGGGCGCCCCCCGCCATCGGCGCGCATTCCATCATGTTGCGCACCGCCGTTCCCTTGTCCCCTCCGCCAAAGCGCAGTTCGACAACCATTTTGCCGTGCTGGACGACAAGCCCGCTTTGCGTGGCCAGAGATTCAGCCAAACGTTTCGCCTCGGGGCCGCAGGTGGGATCCTCGCGATAGTGCAGCCCGACCCCATAGGTCTTGACCTCGACCAGCGTACCGGGATGGCCGAAAGCGAAATCGTCAAACCTGCGCGCGGCCTGTTCCAGTTCCTCCACCGGGCGGGGCGGATGGACCAGCTTGTCCTGCCAGCGGAACTCGCAGCCATGGCTGCCCGAAATGGCGAGCGCCTGCATCGTGCGTCCGAACAGATTGTCGATCTGGGCAATGGAGCGCCCCGTGACGAGCGCAAGGCGGCCATGCAGCCGGTCCGCCATCCCAAAGAGCAGGTCGGCCAATTCTGCGGGTATGGCCACCTTGTCGGGCCTGTCGGCGATGTTGACCAGCGTACCGTCGAAATCGAGAAACAGGCTGGAACCGGGCGCCAAGGGCGGGGGCGGGGCCAGCATATCGGTAACGGGGGCTGTGGTCATCAGTGTCTCCAGAACGACGGTCAATTGGGGGGGCTGGGGGCCAGACGGCGCGCTAATGGGGCGCTAATGGGCTGGCGCTTGGATCGCGGCCTCCACTTCCTCGCGTGTCGCGTTGATGGTCGGCCCCTTCGCCCCGGCGAACACCGCGGCGAGCGGGACCGTGATTTTCCCCTTGCTGGTGGTGAGAACCACATGTTGGCCGTTCGTGCTGGCCACCGTGCCGATCTGCTCGCCGTTCTTGTCGTAAATGCCGTCGCCGACTTGCGGCTGGACGGCGCGGGCGGCGGCGGGATCCGACGGCAAAGGGGTGATGAGTTGTGGGGGTTCGGAGGCCGGGGATGGCACAGGCACGCTTTGGCCCATGGCGCCACAGGGCGCTGCGGCAAGCATCGTGGCCGCGATGATGGTGCCTGGCGTTTTCATCGTCGCTTCTCCGGAAAAATCGTTCCCCCGGATGGAAAGAACCTCTTTCAATGTCCCGGCCGATCATGCGCATACATCCAGCGCACATGCCCAAGCTTGCGGCATACGCCGCAGCGGGAACGGACAGCCCGAACGGGCGGAAAACCTGATCTTTTTGAAAGATCACAGGGATAGAACGGTTTAGGGGCGCGAATGGTTCCTTCGCACCTGCGGAAAAATGGCATGACGCCGGGGCATTCGTCGTGCCCCGGCGTCATTCTGCCTCACAGGATCATGCCCGGCCTGCGGCGCGGGCGCGGCGCGTGTCCCAGCCTTTGCGCGCCGCGGCGCTGCGTTGCTCAAACGAGCCGGACTTGTGCGCTCGGCCCCCGCGTGATGAGGAAACATGCGTGTCGGGCTTGCCCCGGCCCGAGCCGGAAAGGTTGCCCCCGCCAGACTCCTTGTTCACCGTGGCCCATCCGCGCCCCAGCGCCTCGTCATGAGGCACGCCGCGCTCCTCATAGCTTTCGGCGATATGCTGCGCCTTGCGTTTCTGCTTGGCGGTATAGGCGCTTTTGTCTCCACGCGGCATGATCGCTCTCCTTTAGGCCAGCAAACGGACCTTGGCCTCGCGGGCCCAGTGGCGCGCGGGGGCAACATCGGGGAAGTCGTCAAGGCTGGTGATGCCTTCATCGCGCGCGATGCCCCATTCTTCCAGCAACCGGTTGGTGGCGGGACAGGCGCCGATGGTCTTGCAATGGGCATAGGCATCGGCAAACCATGCATGCACCGCATGATCGGCGCGCAGGCTGTCCAAGGCATCCGGGTTGATGATCGAGGCCACCGCATCGAACAGGGCCGATGGGCTGCCCGCCAATTGGCCGTCAGCCTTGAGGAGGCCGCCATTGACGGGAATGCCGCCAACCTTTTGCGCGATCAGCACGGCCTTTCCGCCGTTGCCTTCAATCGCCGCCTTCATCTTTTCGATGGATTGCAGGTTCGATCCTTGCGCAAACAGGATCGCGACTTTGCGCCCGGCCATGGGCGGCTGGCCATGCTCCAGGATCGAGAGGGAGGGCGATTCCGCCATCTCGACAAGGGGCGCGGCCATTTCGGCGGGGGCGGGCAAATCCATGGCCAATCCGCCCGCCACGCGCCGCGCCAGATCCTCATTCACCGCGCCCAGCAGCGTCAGCATCCGGTGGCGGACATGCTCCAGCCCCACCTTCGACAATTCAAACACCAGCGCGCTGGCCAGATGGGCCTGTTCGACCGGGGTTTGCGATTGATAGAAAAGGCGGGCCTGCGAATAATGGTCGGCAAACAGGGCGGGCCGGACTCGCAGGTGCTGATCGCCGCTGTTGGGCATCATCCCGCGCGCAAACGAAGTGAAGCCTGTTGCCGGGCATTCGCGCGGTCCGGACGGTTCGCCCGCCTCGTTCAGGCTGTTGGGCTCGTAATTGGCGCGGCCCTTGGGGATCTCCATCTGCATCATGCCGTCGCGCTGGAAATTGTGCATCGGGCATTTGGGCGCGTTGATCGGCAATTGATGGAAATTGGCCGTGCCCAACCGCGACTTTTGCGTGTCGAGATAGGAGAACAGCCGCCCTTGCAGCAGTGGATCGGGGGTGAAGTCGATGCCGGGCACGATGTTGGCCGGACAAAAGGCGGATTGCTCGGTCTCGGCGAAGAAATTGTCCGGGTTGCGGTTGAGCGTCATGCGCCCGATGATCGTCACCGGAACCAGTTCCTCGGGGATCAGCTTGGTGGCGTCCAGCACGTCGAAAGGCTGTTCCAGCGCCCAGCCCTCCTCGAAGACCTGAACGCCAAGATCCCAGGCCGGAAAATCGCCGCTCTCGATGGCCTCATACAGGTCGCGGCGGTGATAGTCGGGGTCGGCTCCGGCGATCTTGACCGCCTCGTCCCACGTCGTTGATTGCAGACCCTGCACCGGCTTCCAGTGAAACTTGACCAGCTTGGACGCCCCTTCGGCATTGACGAGGCGGAAGGTATGGATGCCGAAACCTTCCATAAAGCGCAGCGAGCGCGGGATGGTGCGGTCGCTCATCTGCCACATCACCATATGGATGCTTTCAGGCATCAGGCTGACAAAATCCCAGAACGTGTCATGCGCGCTGGCGGCCTGGGGATAGCCCTTGTCGGCCTCCATTTTTACAGCATGGACAAGGTCGGGGAACTTGATGGCATCCTGGATGAAAAACACCGGGATATTGTTGCCCACCAGATCCCAATTGCCTTCATCGGTATAAAATTTGACCGCAAAGCCGCGCACGTCGCGCGGTGTGTCGACGCTGCCCGCGCCGCCCGCGACGGTTGAAAATCGCGTAAATACCAGGGTTTGCTTGCCAACAGCGGAAAACAGGCCCGCAGCTGTCAGTTCGGGAATGGCCTTTGTGCATTCAAACACGCCATGGGCGGCCGAACCGCGCGCATGGACGATCCGCTCGGGGATGCGCTCATGATCGAAATGAAAGATCTTTTCGCGCAGCACGAAGTCTTCGAGCAGGGTAGGCCCACGCTCGCCCGCCTTCAGGCTGTTTTGATTGTCACTGATGCGTATGCCTTGATTGGTGGTCAGATGGGCCTGCGCCGCGCCGCCATGCGTTCCATGCGGACCATTGACCGGAACCTGCTGATGCGTTTCGCCGCCGACGCCGGTGGTGGTTTCAAACGAGGGATCTGCTTTGGCCAAACTTGCCTCCTGTTTTCGCGCGAACACAGCAGGGCGAGAGGCCTGCCGGCATGTATCACGCAAGGATCAGGGCTGGCCAATGTTCCGCCTCTTTCCCACACCCGTTCTCTTTGCGCGATGAAGCGTTGGCGGCGGCCGCGACCAAGGGCAAAAGCGTAAATTTAGGGAAGTGTAATATAGAGGTTTCGTTAAGACTAACCTATGTTAGTAAACTTTCCAGAGATTTGGCCGGGAATTGTCGTTTTAGGCATCTGGACCGGCGGTCGAGCACTGGCGCGGGGAGAGCAGATACTATAGGATCATGCCTGTTGGATCGCGATGCTGTCCGAACGGTTGGGCCTGCTTAAATCCAGGTATGGCCCTACCCGTTACCAAGGAAAATCCTATGAGCGATCCGCGCCCTGTAACGATTATCATGATCGAGGATGATCAAGGCCACGCGCTGCTGATCGAGAAAAGCATCAGGCGGGCAGGGGTCTCCAACAGCATCGCCCATTTCGACAATGGCGCGGATGCGTTGGCCTATCTGGGCGACGGCTCGGCATTGCGCGATGCGGGCGGAGCGGCGCTGATCCTGCTCGACCTCAATCTGTCGGACATGAACGGGGTGGATATCCTCATGCATATCCGCGAAACGCCCGCGCTCAATGCGGTGCCGGTCATTGTGCTGACCACGACCGAGGACACGCGCGAGATGGCGCGCTGCTATGATCTGGGCTGCAACGTCTATATCACCAAGCCGCTGGAATATGGCAGCTTTGCCAATGCGGTCCGCCAATTGGGCCTGTTCATTTCGGTAATGCAGGTGCCCGAGATTTTGAGCTGATCAGCCCGTCTGCGGCTGTCGCCTGACCGGGCGGGCGGGTTACGCGCATCGCCCATGAAATCGTCAGATGTAGGTCACCCCGTAATGGGCATGGATTTGCCCGGTGTAGGCCTGATCATAGGCGGGCGTGTCCGTCTCACTGTGATGGGGGCCTTGCTCCAACTGTTCCTTGGCGATGTTCACGACATAGGCGTCCCGCGCTCGATCATAGGTCAGGATCTGCCAGGGCAGGGGATAATGGACGCTGCCCAGCCCCAGAATCCCGCCATATCGCAAGACAGCGTAATGCGCCTTGCCTGTGCGTTTGTTCACCATAAACCGGGTAATTGCGCCCAGTTTCTCGCCCTCGAGATTATAAACGAGGGTGCCTTCAACCCGATCAGAGGCGATCAGGTCATGCGTTTCGTCCGTATTCTGGATGGCGAGCATGGTATTTCTCCTGATTGAACATGGGGCGTCAGATCCGCCGCTATGGGCGCTTGATCCAATGGAAACAAGCACATGGGCGGCAGGTTCCGATCTATTGCCCCAGGTTATGATCTTGGCTGTGATGCGCGGTTGCGGCCAATGCGGGAACTTTCGGCCCACCACGGCGCTTTTTTTCATGCGGCTTTGCGGCGTGGGCCAATGGAGATGGCGCGCAGGGCCAGAGCGGAACAGGATGGTGCTATGCGTTCGATGATGGGTCGCAAACTTGGGCGTTTCGTTGATATGACCGACCGGGACGAGCAACTGCTCTCCCATATGCTCGGTTCGCAAATGCTGCTTGTCGGGGCGGGCCAGGACATGATCCGCGAGGGCACGCGGCCCACTTTCGTGAAGATCGTGATGGAAGGCTGGGGCGCGCGCTACAAGTTGCTGGAAAACGGGCGGCGCCAGATTGTCGGCTTCCTTTTGCCGGGCGACCTGTGCATTCCGCAAGCCATCATGACCATGCCGCTGGACCATTCGATTGCCGCGATCAATGATCTGCATTGCGCGCTGGTGCTGCCCGAAAAACTGGATGGGGTGGAGCAGGAATCGGTCAATATTCGCAAGGGTCTTGCGGTCGATGCCCAGGTATCGCTGGCCATTCAGCGCGAATGGACGGTCAATCTGGCGGCGCGTTCCGCGCATGACCGGCTGGCTTGCCTGATCTGCGAATTGTTCCTGCGGCTCAAGGCTGTGGGCCAGACGCAGGGCAATGGTTTTTCCTGCCCCCTGACCCAGATCGATCTGGCCGAAGCGACCGGCATCAGCGCGGTCCATGTCAACCGTGTCATCAATACCATGCGCCGCGCCGATCTGATCACGTGGCGCGAACAATTCATCGAAATCAACGATCCCCAGCGTCTGGCGCACACTTGCGGGTTTCGGCCCAATTATCTGCAAATGTCCTTCTGAACCCACTCAATCATGGGCCGGGCCGCTACGGCGCAGCAATTCGGCCGGATCGAGCAATTTGAGCTGACCTGCCTCCAACGCAATCACCCCTTCGCCGCGCAGGGTCTGAATCACGCGATTGGCGTGAATGGCCGAAATCCCGACAATATCGGCAAAATCAGCCTGCGTCAGCGGCATAACGCATTGGTCGTCCACAACCGAGCCGCTGGGGCGCAACCGTTCGACCAGATCGCAAAGCAGGGCGCAGATGCGTTCGGTCGCGTTCATGCGGCCCAGATTGACGATCCAATTTTCATGGCTTTTCAGCGTCTGCGTGATCGATGCCATAAGGCTCGTCATGCCCTCTGTCGCCCCCGGACCAGACCCGCGAAATTCCGAGAGCGCCATGGGCGTCACCAGCATGTCGGTCAACGCCGTGACGGGCCAGTTGGCCCGGCCCGTCAGCGCCCATTGCGCTTCGCAATAATCGCCGGGCAGGAACAACGTGATAATCTGGCGCCGCCCATCGGGCAACAATCGGTATTGGCAGGCCCAGCCGCTTTCAACCCGAAACAGCCGGTCCATGGCTTCATGACGGCGGGCGAGATAATCATGGCGGCGGATGGCATGGCGGGTGCGGGGCGGCGACTGTGTGGTCAGGACCATTTTACCGCAACCAATGCAATTTACACACCTCACCGGCGGCGGGGAGCGATTGCTTTTTCAGGTTCGGCGGAATGATCGTGTCGGGGGCTGAAAGTTCAGCTTTTATCGCAAGTCTCTTATTCCGCACCGTTTAGCCCCGCTCGACCCTCTATTATGAGGCGGCGTTAGCGCAAAATTTTGCGCCTCAATTAACAAATGTTAAGTGCCGCAAGGCCGGATCGCAAAACCATGCCGCGCACCACCGAACAGGGCCGGTCCGGCGTTGCGCGGCATAGGTTCATCAGTATTTGGCGGTCGCATCGCTGGCGGGAAAGCTCTCGTCCGAGGCTTGATCGACCTTGTCCCAATCCTTTTGGTCGGTCCGCATGGCGTCGGGTCCGGCATTGCGCACCTGCACGAAATTGTCCTTTGCCGCTTCGCCGGGGGCAAAGGCGGCGGGGACCAATTGCGCATTGGGACGGAGCCACTGATAAAGAGCATAAAGGCCGATGGCACTCAAAGCTGTGTTGAACAAACGCATGATCGCATCTCCATCGCTTGGTAGGTTTAAACGAAAGCAGCGGGCAGCGGCGATGTTCGCACCGCGCCGGGAGCGCATCCTGAATTTTGCACGCTTGGCCTCACGCCGGGCCATCCTGCGTGAAGGAGCGGCGCGCATCAGGCGGCCCGAGCGCCGGTAATCATGCATTATTCAAAGAGAAAATCGCTGCGCCCCCGTGCTTTAGGCAAAAACGGTCCCGCGCACGGATGGAACATTGCCGCCTGAATGTTCTTTCTCCTGAACCAAGCAGGAGAGCGAAAATGACCCAGAGGATAATCACTTCTTTCGCGTTGATCTTGAGCATGGCCGCGGCCCCGCATGCCTTCGCCCAAACCGGGCACAAGCCGACCGCAAGCGCCCACGCCCCGGCCAATCCGGCCCTCAAGTCGCCCGACAAGATCACATGGGGTCAACTGGGCAAGGGGCACAACTCTTTCACCCGCGGCGAGGCCAAGGAACGTCTGGAAAAGGCCGGCTACACCCGCGTTGATCAGCTGATGCTGGACAAGGACGGTCTGTGGCAGGGCCGCGCGCAACTCGATGGGCAGGCCGTGCGGGTGGCCCTCGATTTCAAGGGCAATGTCGCCCACCGCTAATCGCCCGGTTTTGATGTAAAAAGAGAGGATTGACCATGAGCACGATCGTCACCCACCTGTATGACAGTTTTCAGCAGGCCGAGAGCGCGGTGCGCGCGCTGGAGCAGGTCGGCATTGACAAGGACGACATCAGTCTGGTCTCGCACCGCTATTCAAACGATGGCGTCAAGGGCGCCCCGGCCGAACTGCGCGAGCCCGAGGATTTCACCGCCGCGCAGGCGGCGGGGCGCGATGCGGCGGCCGGTGGCTCGCTGGGCGGCATTCTGGGCGCGACCGGCGGCGTTCTGGCGGGCCTTGGCATGTTGGCCATTCCGGGCATCGGCCCGGTTGTGGCGGCGGGCTGGCTGGCAACGGCTGCGGCGGGCGCGGTTGCGGGCGGAGTCGTGGGCGCGGGCGCAGGCGGCATTGTCGGCGCGCTCTCCAACGCAGGCGTCAGCAATGAAGAAGCCGAATTCTATGCCGAAAGCGTGCGGCGCGGCGGCACGCTGGTCAGCGCCAAGGTGCCCGACGACATGGCCGAGGCTGCGCGTCAGGTTCTGGCATCGACCGGGGCGGTTGACCCCATCGAACGCCGCCGCCTTTATGAAGGCGCGGGCTGGACGCGTTATGACAGCAACGCGCCCGCCTATACGGCCGAGGAAGTGGCCGCCGAGCGTGATCGCTGGATGCTGCGCCATTAATCGCGCGGCCTTTTGAACAGGAAAGGGGCGGCAGGTCACTCTGCCGCCCCTTTTTTACCGAAAGCTCAACGAGAGCGCGTGGTACAATTTCGGGCGGCAGACCAGCGCGCTGGCCCAATCCGCGATCAGGGCCGTGCCGAACAGCGGCAGGATCATCGAGCGGTCGGCGGTCATTTCCATGACAATGATGATGGCCGTGAGCGGCGCGCGCACCACACCGGAAAAATACCCGACAATGCCCAGCACCACGATAGCCCCGCTGGCATGGGTGGGAAAGACCATCGAGAGCGCCTGACCCAGCCCGGCGCCCACCGAGAGCGAAGGGGCAAAGATACCCCCCGGTGCCCCGCTCAGCGCTGTTGCCAAGGTCGAGATCAGCTTGGCCGGGCCAAAGGCCAGCGAAACGCTGTGCCCTTCCAGCAATGCGCGGGTGGTTTCATAGCCCGTGCCCCATGACAGGCCGCCGCTGGCCACGCCCGTGATCGCCACGATCAGCCCGCATCCGCCCGCCAGAACCAGCGGACGCCCCTTGATCCGCGCCAGCCAGGGCGCGCCCGACCATGCCATCGCCACCATCGCGCGGGCAAACAGGCCGCCCAGCACCCCGCCCCCGATCCCGGCCAGCGGCACCACGATCAGCATCGTGCGCAGATCGAGCGACGCGCTCATCGCGCCGAAATAGATATAGTCGCCCGACAGGCCCAGGCTGACCAGACCCGCGATCATGACGGCGGCCATTACCTGCACCGCCACCTTTTGCTCAAACGCGGCGGCCAGTTCCTCAATGGCAAAGGCCACCCCGGCCAGCGGCGTGTTGAACGCCGCCGCCACGCCCGCCGCGCCGCCCGCAATCACCACGCCCGATGTGATCGGCACGCGCAGTATCCGGTTGACCGCCATCATAATCGAGGCGCTGATCTGGACCGTTGGCCCTTCACGCCCCGCCGATCCGCCTGCCAGCAGGATCAGCACCGTACCGATAAATTTGGCCACGGCCGTTGCGGGCGAGAGCAAGGCCGCGGCCTTGGCGCCATCGGGCCGGTGGCATGCGGCCATAACCTGCGGTATGCCCGAACCGCGCGCCAGCGGCCAGAAGCGGCGCGTGAACCACACCACCGCCATGAACAAGGCAGGCGTCAGGATCAGCGGCGCCCATGGGGCAAGGCGATAGGTGGCCAGAAAAGCGCGCTGGGCCCATTCGCCGCATTGGGCAAACACGATGGCCACCAGCGCCAGCGCCATTGCGCCAAGGATCGCGGCAATGCGCGATGCAAGGTTTCCGGTCCAGCGCAGGCGGGCAAGCCCGGTTCTGGCGCGTCGCTCAATAGCCACAGCGGCCCCTTATAACAGCCTCGAAGCGATGCCCTTAGGCCTGGAATACAGCGGCGTCTATGGGTTGGCGGCGAGCTGGGGGAAGGGGGCGGGTTTCAGGCCCGCCCCCTTGGGCGTGGATCAGCCCGTCGCGCGCGCCATCAAACGGCCCAGACGCTGGGCAAAGGCGCGGGGGTCAAGCGGCTGTTCGCCATCGACAATCCGCGCTTCGTCCAGCAGCAGGTGGGCGGCATCGGCGCGCAATTCATCCTGCGCGGGCAGGGCGGCAAGGCGCTCGATCTGGGGATGGGCGGGGTTGACCTCCAGCACCGGCTTGGACCCGGCAGGGGCTTGGCCCGCATTGGCCAGCAGCTTTTCAAGCTGGCGGTCAAGGCCGCTTTCGCTGGCCACAAGACACACCGCGCTGTCGGTCAGGCGGTCCGAGGCGCGCACGTCCGACACCGCATCGCCCAGCGTTTCCTTAATAAAGGCGAGGAAGGAGGAAACCTCGTCGCTGGCCTCGGCCTTGGGCGCCTCGGTCCCCTCGGGCAGGGGAATCAGGCTGAGATCCGCCGCACCCTGTGTGACCGACTTGAAGGGCTTGCCATCCATATCGATCCCGCCGCGCACCCAGAAACTGTCCACCGAATCCGGCAGCAGCAGGACCTCGACCCCGCGCGCGCGAAAGCCCTCAAGTTGGGGTGACGCCGCGATGCGGTCGATGTCGCTGCCCGTGGCGTAATAGATCGCGGTCTGGTTCTCCTTCATGCCCGCGACATAATCTTCCAGCGAACGCCATTCGCCGCCCGATGTGGTCGTCTTGAACCGGGCCAGACGCAGCAGGCTCTCGCGCCGCTCGAAGTCCTCGTACAGCCCCTCTTTCAGCACCGCGCCGAACGTGTCCCACAGCTTGGCATAGGCCGCCGGATCATTCTTCGCGGTCTTTTCCAGTTCGCCCAGAACCTTGCCGGTCAGGCCCTTCTGGATCGTGGTCAGAATCGGACTGTCCTGAATCATCTCGCGCGAGACATTGAGCGGCAGGTCCGCCGAATCCACCAGGCCACGCACAAAGCGCAGATAGCGCGGCAGCAATTCAGCATCATCGGTGATGAACACCCGGCGGACATAGAGCTTCATCCGCCCCTTGCGGTCCGGGTCGAACAGGTCGAACGGGCGGCTTTCGGGGACAAAGGCGAGGACGTTATATTCATACCGCCCCTCGGCGCGGTAATGCAGCGTCAGCGCAGGAGCGTCCCACTGGCCCGCGACGCTGCGATAGAAATCCTTGTATTCCTCCTCGCTGATCTCGCTTTTTGGCCGGGTCCAAAGGGCGGTACCATCGGCGATCTGCTCACCTTCGGCATCGGGCTTGTCCTTGATCGTGATGGGCACGGGGACATGGCCGGATTGGGCGCGCACCATCTGCTCGATGCGGTGGCGCCGGGCGTAATCCTTGGCCTCCTCCATCAGGTGGAGCACGATGCGCGTGCCGCGCGCGGGGGCCTCTTCGGGCGGGACGGCGCCGATCGTATAGGTGCCCAGACCATCGGAGGACCAGATCGCCGCCTCATCCTGTCCCGCGCGGCGCGAGAGAACATCGACCTTGGAGGCCACCATGAAGGCCGAATAGA
This sequence comes from Novosphingobium sp. KACC 22771, assembly GCF_028736195.1. GTDB lineage: Bacteria > Pseudomonadota > Alphaproteobacteria > Sphingomonadales > Sphingomonadaceae > Novosphingobium. The sequence goes on from NZ_CP117881.1 coordinate 1,845,678, forward strand.
AGCCCACGCCGAACTGGCCGATCAACTGGGTCTGTTCATCGCCCTTGGCCGCCGCGATGCTGTCCATAAAGGCCTTGGTGCCCGAACGCGCAATCGTGCCCAGTGTTTCGGCCATGTCGGCGCCGGTCATGCCGATGCCATTGTCCTCAAGGATCAGCCGGTTGCCGTCTTCGTCAATCGTGATGGTGATGCGCGGGGCCGGATCATCGCCCAGCAGTTCGGGCCGGGAAATCGCTTCATAGCGTAGCTTTTCGCAAGCATCGGCTGCGTTCGAGATCAACTCGCGCAGAAACACGTCCTTGTCGGAATAGACCGAATGCACCATCATATGCAGCAACTTGGCCACATCGGCCTCGAAGGCATGCGTTTGTGGCTGCGTTTCGTTCAGCACTTCGCTCGTCATGGTTTGCCAATACTCCCGGCGGTTGTTCAATGCTGGCGCCCAGATGTTGAGCGCGGCCGCCGGTTTCAAGATCCGCACAGGCAAAAAGCAGCGCGGTCGAGGCTTTAGCGCAAATAGGCCCTGACGATGGCCACCAGTTCCTCGGCGGCCTGCACCTTGGGGTCGCTGACGGGCAGGTCGGGCTCGATCATGTGTTCGCGGATATGATCCTCGATCACCTCGGCGATAAAGCCTTCCAGCGCGCCGCGACAGGCGGTGGCCTGTTGCAGCACGCGGGCGCATTCGACATCGCCGCTGACGGCGCGCTCCAACGCGTCGACCTGACCACGCAGCCGTTTGAGGCGATTGAGGAGTTTCTGCTTTTCTGCCGCAACATGGCTCATGACATGACCTTTTCAGCTTGATACCATACCCCCCTAGGGTATATGTCGCCGCAAGTCGAGTCGGGCCGCATCATGCCGCCACGACCGATGATCCGAAGGAATCAACCGATGCCGCGAAGTTGCAACCATTCCGCCGACGAGGGCGACAGTAGGCTCACCGCCTTGCTGACGCTTGCGTTGCGGTCGGCAGCTTTTCCATCCGGGCATCCATGCGTGTAATGTAATGCGCATAGGGTCCGGGCGGAAAGCATGCCTTTCCGTCCAAGGACCCGAATATGAAAATTCTGACGATTGCGCGCGCCCTGTGCGCTGCCCCGCTGGCCATGGTGGCCGCGCCCGCCTTTGCCGATGATGCCCCCCGGGAGCAGACCCTTGCGCCCCGCGACCAGAGCTTTGCCATCCACGGCCAATATACCGGCGTCGTGCAGGGCGTGGGCGGCTTTGCCTCGCCCTATGCCGGAGAAAACAGCCTCGATCCCCATCAGGTCAAGGTCACCAATGACGCCACGCTCTACCTTGGCCTGCGCCTGTGGAAGGGCGCCGAGATCTGGGTCAATCCCGAGGTGGATCAGGGCTTTGGCCTGTCGAACACGCTGGGCGCGGGCGGTTTCCCCAGCGCCGAGGCCTATAAGGTCGGCAAGATGGCGCCCTATTTCAAGCTGCAACGCGCCTTTGTCCGCCAGACCATCGCGCTGGGCGGGGATGCGGTCGCGCTGGCGCCCGGAATCAACCAGTTGCGCGCGACCGCCACGGCCAACCGCATCGTCATTACGGCGGGCAAGATGGGCGTGGGCGACATTTTCGACACCAACACCTATGCCCACGATCCGCGCGGCGATTTCCTCAACTGGTCGCTGGTGGACACGGGCAGTTTTGATTACGCCGCCAATGCATGGGGCTATACCTATGGCATTGCCGCGGAATGGTATCAGGGGCCGTGGACGTTGCGTGCCGGTCTCTACAACCTGTCCAAGGTACCCAACGGCATTGAGTTGGCGGCGGATTTTTCCCAGAACGCCGTGATTGTCGAAGGCGAGCGGCGCTATCGCATCGCCGGGCGCGCGGGCGCGCTGCGCGTTACGGGCTTTCGCAATCGCGGCCTGTTCGCCCGCTTTGACGAGGCACTGGCCAAAGGCGCGCCGCTTGATCTTGCGCCCGTGCGGCGCAGGCAGGACCGTTTTGGCCTCGCCCTCAATGCCGAGCAGGAGGTGACATCCGCCCTTGGCCTGTTCCTGCGCGCAGGGACCAGCGATGGCGCGATCGAGACCTATGACTTCACCGATATTGACCGCAGCCTGGCCTTCGGCGGGGCGCTGAAAGGCAAGGCATGGGGGCGGCCGCAGGACACGCTGGCCGTCGCGGGCGTGATCAACGGCATTTCCGATGCCCATCAGCGCTGGCTGGCGGCTGGCGGTATGGGCGTGCTGGTGGGCGATGGCGCGCTGCCCCATCCGGGGGATGAGCGGATCATCGAGGCCTATTACGCCTTCCGTCCTGTGGGCTGGGCCGCGCTGACGCTCGATTATCAGCATATCGCCAATCCGGGCTACAACCGTGATCGCGGCCCGGCCAACATCTTTGGCTTGCGCGTTCATGCTGGCTTCTGAAACCCTGTGCGAGGGGGATGCCATGAGCCCCGACAAAAAGCCGATTCCCATCCTGCCCAGCTTCTCGCGGATGCTGCGCCTCACGCGCCCAAGCCGCGAGGATGCGGTGGCTTTCGTCATCCTTGCGGGTCTGGCGCTGCTGGTGTTTCGCGCCGCCGAAGGCATGGTCGAGCCGCTCTCCAGCCTGCATCTGGAGCCGGTGACGCTCGACCCGGTGCATCTGCCTTATTATGCGCTGCGCACGGTGCTGCGCATGTTCGCCGCGCTGCTGGCCTCTACGTTGTTCACGCTGATTGTCTCGACGCTGGCCGCGCGGTCGCGTCGCGCCGGACAGATCATCGTGCCCGCGCTCGATATCCTGCAATCGGTGCCGATCCTTGGTTTCCTCACCTTCACTGTCACCTTCTTCATGAACCTGTTTCCCGGCAATGTGCTGGGGGTGGAACTGGCCAGCATCTTTGCCATCTTCACCTCTCAGGCGTGGAACATGGCTTTCAGCTTCTACCAGTCGCTGCGCAATCTGCCCGGCGATCTGGAGGAAGTATGCGACGGGTTCGAACTCTCGCCGCTGCGCCGTTTCCTGCGGCTCGATCTGCCCTATGCCACGCCCGCGCTGGTGTGGAATGCGATGATGTCCATGTCGGGCGGGTGGTTCTTTGTCGTGGCCTCTGAAGCGATCACGCTGGGCAACACCACGGTCACGCTGCCGGGCATCGGTTCCTATCTGGCGCTGGCCATTGCGCATCAGGATTTCGGCGCGGTGGGCTGGGCGGTGGGCATGATGGCGCTGGTCATTCTGGGCTATGACCAGTTGTTTTTCCGCCCGATCGTGGCCTGGGCCGACCGGTTCCGCTTTGAACAGACCGCCGGGGCGCAGGCGCCGCAAAGTTGGGTCTACACCCTGCTGCGCCGCACGCGCGTCTTGCCGTTGCTGTTCGCGCCGCTGCGGGCTGCGCTGCGCCTGCTGCTGGCGATGGAACCGCGGCGGGCTAAGTGGCTCGGGGCCGAACCCCGCCCGGCCAACGCCGTGGTCGAACGCCTGTGGCAGACGACCATTTGGGTCGGGGCGGCGGCGGCCATCGGATGGACCGGCCATTATGTGCTGACCTCGCTGGGGCCGCGCGATATCCTGCTGGCGTTCGGCTATGCGGCGATCACGCTGGTCCGGGTCGTGGTGCTGATCGTGCTGGCCAGCGCGATCTGGGTGCCGCTGGGGGTGATGATCGGCCTGCGCCCGCGTCTGGCCCAAAAGGTTCAGCCCTTTGCGCAATTTCTGGCCGCGTTTCCCGCCAATGTGCTGTTTCCTTTTGCGGTGATGGGCATTGTGCGGTTCGGTCTGCTGCCCGATATATGGCTATCGCCGCTGATGATTTTGGGCACGCAGTGGTACATCCTCTTCAACGTGATCGCCGGGGCCAGCGCGATCCCGCATGATCTGCGCGAGGCGGCGGGGATGTTTGGCGTGCGCGGCTGGCAATGGTGGCGCCAGGTCGCGCTGCCCGGCATTTTTCCCGCCTATATCACCGGCGCGCTGACCGCTTCGGGCGGCTCATGGAACGCCTCCATCGTGGCCGAGGTGGTGACATGGGGCCATCATCGCCTTCAGGCGCATGGGCTGGGGGCCTATATCGCCGATGCCACGGCAGCGGGCCATTATCCGCAGGTCGCGCTGGGCATCGCGGTGATGAGCCTGTTCGTTCTTGGCTTCAACTCTCTGGTCTGGCGCCCGCTCTATGCCTTTGGCGAGCGCCGCCTGCGCCTGTCCTGAATTTTTCCGGAGTATTCCCCATGGCAACCATCGCGCCATCCCTTCCGCTGATCGAGGTCAAGGGCCTGCATCATTATTATGGTCCGCCGCCGGGCGGCCATCTGGTGCTCGATAATGTCGATCTGACGCTGTATCAGAACGAGGTTGTCGGTTTGCTCGGCCGATCCGGTTCGGGCAAGTCCACGCTGCTGCGCTCGATCGCCGGGCTGATCCATCCGCGCCGGGGCACGGTCCGGCGCATCGCCACGCCCGATTGCCCCGATCCCAGCGTGGCCATGGTGTTCCAGACCTTTGCGCTGTTCCCATGGCTGACGGTGCAGGAAAATGTCGAAATGGGGCTGGAGGCGCAGAATGTCCCGCGTGAGGAGCGCCGCACCCGCGCGCTGGCCGCCATCGACCTTATCGGGCTGGACGGGTTTGAAAACGCCTATCCCAAGGAATTGTCGGGCGGGATGCGTCAGAGGGTGGGGCTGGCGCGGGCGCTGGTGGTCAATCCGTCCCTGTTGTTGATGGACGAGCCGTTTTCCGCGCTCGATGTACTGACGGCCGAAACCTTGCGCACCGACCTGCTCGATCTGTGGTCGGAAGGGCGGATGCCGATCAAGTCGATCCTGATCGTGACGCACAATATCGAGGAAGCGGTGCAGATGTGCGACCGCATCCTTGTGTTTTCCTCCAATCCGGGGCGCGTCGTGGCCGAGATCAAGGTGGATATTCCCCGTCCGCGCGATCGCCTTGATCCGCCGTTCCGCGCGCTGGTCGATGATATTTACGCCCGCATGACCGCCCGCCCGGATCAGGCCCAGCCCATCCGCGAAGGTGTGTTTCCCGGCACAGGCATTGCCATGGTGCTGCCGCGGGTGTCCACCAATGCGCTGGCGGGGCTGATCGAGGAGGTGGATGGCACACCGTTTAACGGCAGCGCGAGCATGGCCGAATTGGCGGATTCCCTCAATTTCGAGGTGGATGACCTGTTTCCGATGGCCGAAACGCTGCAATTGCTGCGCTTTGCCGAATTGCGCGGGGCCGATCTGATCCTGACGGCGGCGGCGCGGCGCTATGCCCAGGCCGATGTCGACCAGCGCAAGGCGATGTTTGGCGAGGCGCTGCTGGCCCATGTGCCACTAGCGGGCCATATACGTCGCATCCTTGATGAGCGGGCCAGCCACAAGGCCCCCGCGCGCCGCTTCCGCGACGAGTTGGAGGACCACATGAGCGCGGATTTCGCCGAAGAAACGCTGCGCACCGTGACCAATTGGGGGCGCTATGCCGAGATCTTCACCTATCACGAGGATGGCGACCAGTTCAGTCTCGATGATCCGCAATGATGGGATTTTCGCAAGGAGAGGAGGTCGGCAAAAGTTCCTCGCTCAACCATGAGATGATATCTTGTTACAATCAAACTTCTCGTTTATGCAGACCCCGTGCCTGAGGGGGCGGCACAGGATCGGATCGGAATAAAAGGATTGTTATCATGAAATTGCCCTCGCTTCTGGCAAGCACATCGCTTGTGGCCGGCCTGATCGCGGCTGTCTCTGTATCGGCGGCCCCCGCTTTGGCGGCCGATGCGGCGCCGGCGGACCCTTCTGGCCCCCCCATTGTCGTCACGGCCACCCCTTTCCATCATACGCAGGATGAGACGCCCTCGATTTCGGCGCGCGTCGATGCAGAGCAGATCCGGCAGGCGGGCGGGGCCAGTCTGGCCGATGCGCTCAAGGATGTGCCGGGCGTGGCCGCCTCTGGCTTTGCGCAGGGTGCCTCGCGCCCGATCATCCGTGGCATGGATTCCAACCGCGTGCGCCTGCTCGAAGACGGCACCTCCATCTCGGACGTTTCCGACATCGGCCCGGACCATGGCACGCCCATCGACCCGCTCTCGGCCCGCAGCATCGAGGTGGTGCGCGGGGCGGCCACTCTGCGCTATGGCAGCCAGGCGATCGGCGGCGTGGTCAACACGATCAACAACCGCGTGCCGACCGCGCTGCCGAAAAGCCCGCTCTCGGGCGAGTTGTCCTCATCCTATACCAGCGTCAATCAGGGTGGCGAGGTGGCCGGGCTGGTCGATGGCAAGGCGGGCGATCTGGCGCTGCATGCCGATGCCTATTACCGGCGCACGGGCGATTATGACACGCCGCTGGGCCGACAGGACAATTCCTTCTTCCATGGCTGGGGCGGATCGCTGGGCGGCTCCTATTTCTTTGGCAATGGCAGCCACGCGGGGTTGGCCGTCACCCATTATGACGCGCAATATGGCATCCCCAGCGACACCACCTATATCGACATGCGCCAGACCAAGGTCATCAGCCGCAACGTGATCGAGCTTGCCTCGCCCTTGCTCAAGTCGATCAATCTTGACGGCAGCTATGGCGATTATCAGCATCAGGAGAAGAACCCCGACGGCTCGGTCAACACCACGTTCCGCAACAAGGAAGCCAATCTGCGCGGCGAACTCTTGTTCAACCGGCTGGGCGCGATCCGCAATTCGGCGCTGGGCGTGGAATATCAGCATCGCGATTTCTCGGCCGTGGGCGAGGACAGTTCCTATCTCCAGCCCGCCACCTCGCAGAATATCGCCGGCTATGTGTTCAGCGAAGTGGAATTGGCAAAACCCCTGCATATGGAGGCGAGCGCCCGCGTCGAGCATGTTTCGGTCACCGGCACGCCGCTTTCGGATCAATTCACCAGCCGCAACTACACCCCCGTCAGCGCCGCCCTCGGCCTGCTCTATACTGCCGCGCCGGGCATCAAGCTGGGCCTGACGGCGTCCACCACCGGGCGCGCGCCCGCGTTGACCGAACTGTTTGCGCGCGGCGGGCATGACGGCCCCCAGACCTATGAAACCGGCGATCCCAATCTGAAGGTCGAGCGGGCCAAGGGACTGGAACTGAGCCTGCGCGCCAATCGCGGGGCCTTTCATTTCGAGGGCAGCCTCTATTCCACGTGGTTCTCCAATTACATCTATGGCGAGCTGACCGGGCGGACCTGCGATGATGACGGCAATTGCGTGGCGGGCAATGCCAATGACCTGCGCGAAGTGTTCTATCGCCAGCAGGGCGCGCATTTCCGGGGCCTTGAGGGCGAGGCGCGCTATGATCTGGTCAAGACCGCGCACACCAGCCTGACCGCGCGGGTGATGGGCGATCTGACGCGGGCCACGCTGGATGACGGCAACAATGTGCCGCGCATCGCGCCATGGCGTCTGGGCGGCGGGCTGGATTGGCAAAGCCCGCTATGGGATGCCGGTGTCAGCTATACCCGCTATGGCACCCAGAACGATTTTGGCCAGTTTGACACGGCCACGGCAGGCTACAATGCGCTTTCGGCCCATGTGGCGGTGCGCCCGTTCACGCAATGGCCGGGCGTTGAATTCTCGCTGGTGGGGCAAAACCTGACCAATGATGTTCAGCGCTATGCCACCTCCTTCAACAAGGATCTGGTGGTGATGCCGGGCCGCTCGATCCGCATCGTGGCCAAAATCGCCAGCTTCTGAAGGCAAGGACCGCCCGCGTCATTGGCTTAGGCCGCCGACGCGGGCTTTCCGGCCGAACCCCAGGCGCCCAGTGCCACACCCAGCAGGATCAGCGCCATCGCCGCGCCGTGATAGGAACGCAGCGGTTCGCCCAGCAGCGGCACCGCCAGCCCCGCGCCAAACAGCGGCATCAGACAGATCGCCTGTCCCGCCGCGCCCGCGCCGATTTGCGCCACCGCGCCATTATAGAGGAAATAGGCAATCACCGAGGGAAACAGCGCGATATAGACAAAGGCGCCTGCTGTGCCCCAATTCCACACCACCTGCGCGCCGCGCGCGGCCTCCATCGCGGCCAGCGGTGCCATGGTGAGAACGCCGATGGCAAAAGTGATCCACACAAATGTTTCCGGCCGCAGGGCAGGGCGCAGCCGCAGGCAGACGGTATAAAGCGCCCAGGCCAGACAGCCGCACATCACCAGCAGATCGCCCAGCCCGACATGCAAACCCGCCAGCGCGCCCAGATCGCCGCGAAACACGATCACCATCACGCCGATGGTTGACAAAATTACGCCCAGAATCTGCCCAAAGGCCGCCCTGTCCTTGAACAGCAAACGCCCCAGCACAAGGACCAGCGGCGGGATGGTGGCCTGCATCAGCAAGGCGTTGGTGGCGGTTGTGTGGCGCAGGCCGGAATAAAGAAACGCGTTGAAAGCGCCCACGCCCAGACCGCCCAGCAGCAACAGAACCCGCGCATGAGTGCGAATTTGGGCGCGCTCGGCCATCGCCTTGCGCAGGGCAAAAGGCGTGAGCACCAAAAACGCCCCCATCCAGCGGCCAAATGCCAGCGTGAAGGGCGGTATGGTTTCGCGCACCGCGCGCCCGACAATCGAATTGCCCGCCCACAACAGCATCACGATGCCCAGCATGGTATAGGCCCGCGTCCGCTTTGTCTGTATCACTATCCTGCCCCTGTTCGCGCGCTGCTGTGTTGCGGCCTATAGGCGATGATCGCGCCCTGCGTCAGCGCCCATCACCGATCAGCGCGCTTTTGGCAAATGCCTTTGAGTATCCCCGCCACGCGCCTTGGTGCTTGTATGGTGAATATGGCTTAATCGTGGGGTAAGCGTTCGCTTGTAAGCGACTCTTAAAGCAGCCGATACGAAGATCAGCCTACATCATAGTCCATAGTGCCCGGATCATCGGGCGCGTTTGGGATATGCGCCATGCCAGAGAATGCTGCTCTTCCGGAAGCCAAGCTGTATGAGGCCGTCGATCAGTTGAGTTTGACCGCAACGGCCAGCGGCCAAACGGTTTCCGACCCGACAGGCACCATCGTGGATGCAGCCGGACTTGCCAATGCCGGGGGCATCAATCAGCCTCTCTACAGCGGCGGCATTGCCGGAACGGCGGCTTCTGTAAACGCGGCAAGCGTCAGCACCGCGCCGACTGTGCCGTTTGATGGCGGGACGATCGTCAATATTCTGGGCGATGCCGGCGGCGTCGCTGCCAACGGCAATTCTGGGCCCAGCGCGGTGCAGAGCAACGCAAATTCCGCAGGCTTTGGCGCCGCGACTGTTCTTGGCGCAGGGCAAATTCAGGGCGCGGTCGGGGCGTCTCCCTCCGCACCGCAATTTGTGAATGGCGGCGCGGGCCAAACGACCACGGTCGCCAACTCGGGCAACGGGGCCAATGCAGGCGACGGGGTCAATGCGGGCAACGGAGCCATCGGCGCCACGCCCGTGCCCACTCCGGCAACAACGCCTGCAACGTCTCCGGCAACGACTCCCGCTTCGGGCAATGGCACGATCACCACGCCCGCTGACACGGTCTCCCTTTCACCCTTGCCCGCGCAGGGGGGCGAAAACGGTTCGCTCCCCAATGCTACGGGTTCTGGCACCGGCTCGCCTGCGGCGGATGCGCCCGGCGTCAATACGGCCCCAGCGCCGGTCATCGCCGTCACCAATCAACCGGTTGTTTCTCAGTCCGGCACCCCTGCCAATACTGCGGGGGGAGATACCGCCGCCTCGGGCAGCAGCGCGGGCTTGCCAGGCGGCAACATGGATGGCACCGGGACAGGATCGCCAACTGCCGGCGGTTCGGCGCAGGACGCCTCGTCGGGCGCGGGCACCACGCATTCGCCGTCCGCGCCACAGGAAAACGCATCGCCACAGGGCGGTGGAACGACAAACGAACCTTCACCCCCTCCCACCTCCGGCACCGGGGGAGGCAATGAAACGCCGCAAGGCACCTCCGACCCATCGACCCAGCCCCCGGCCGGGTCTGACAGCCCCACCACCAGCGTGGATCTCGGCGTCGATTTGTCCAGCGGCGGCGGTACGCCCTCCGGTCAGACCGGGGGAGAAACAGGCGTCGATATCGGCGTCACGATCGGCACCGGCGGCAATCCCGCCACCCCACCCGCCGACGACAACTCTGCCCCTGATTTGGGCATCGATCTGACTGCGGGCGCGACGGTTCAGGACGCGGGCCTTGATGTCACGGCTTCGGTCGCGGCGGGTGCCGATGCTTTGGTTGGAACTGCGGTGAATTTGGCTGCAGATGCCCCAGACGCTATTGCCGGGACTGGTACGGCCGACCTTGGTTTGGATCTGACGGCGGGTGCGACGGTTCAGGACGCTGGCGTTGATGTCACGGCTTCCGTCGCGGCGGGTGCGGATGTGTCGTTGGGTACTGTTTTGGACGCGGCTAGGGATGTCATGGGTGCCGTTTCCGGGACTGGAACGGCAAACCTTGGTTTGGATCTGACCGCAGGCGCGATGGTTCAGGACGCAGGCCTTGATGTCACGGCTTCGGTCGCGGCGGGTGCAGATGCATCGTTGGGTACTGTTGTGGATGCGGCTGGGGATGCCCCAGACGCTGTTGCCGGGGTTGGTACGGCCGACCTTGGTTTGGATCTGACGGCGGGTGCGACGGTTCAGGACGCTGGCGTTGATGTCACGGCTTCCGTCGCGGCGGACGCGGATGGGGCGTTGGGCACTGTTGTGGATGCGGCTGTGGATATCGTGGGCAATGTTGCCGGGACTGGTGCGGCGGAATTTGGTTTGGATCTTACCGCAGGCGCGACCGTTCAGGACGCTGGTCTTGATATCACGGCTTCGGGCGCGGCGGGTGCAGATGCGTCGTTGGGCACTGTTGTGGATGCGGCTGTGGATGTCGTGGACGCTGTTACCGGGGCTGGTACGGCCGACCTTGGCCTGGATCTGGCCGCAGGCGCGGCGGTTCAGAATGCGGGGCTTGACGTCACGGCTTCGGTTGCGGCTGGTGCGGATGGGTCGTTGGGTACTGTTGTGGATGCGGCTGTGGATGTCGTGGGGGCTGTTGCCGGGGCTGGTACGTCCGACCTTGGTTTGGATCTGACCGCAGGCGCGACCGTTCAGGACGCAGGCCTTGATGTTACCGCTTCCGTCGCGGCGGGCGCGGATGCGTCATTGGGCACTGCTTTGGACGCGGCTGGGGATGTCGTGGGCGCTGTTGCCGGGGCCGGTACGGCCGACCTTGGCTTGGATCTTACCGCAGGCGCGACGGTTCAGGATACGGGCCTTGATGTCACGGCTTCCGTCGCGGCGGGTGCAGATGCGTCGTTGGGCACTGTTGTGGATGCGGCTGGGGATGTCTTAGGCGCTGTTGCCGGGGCTGGTGTGGCAGACCTGGGCTTGGATCTGACCGCAGGCGCGACCCTTCAGGACGCAGGCCTTGATGTCACGGCTTCGGTCGCGGCGGGCGCGGATGGGGCGTTGGGTACTGTTTTGGACGCGGCCGAGGATGTCGTGGGCGCTGTGGCCGGGGCTGGTACGGCGGACCTTGGCTTGGATCTTACCGCAGGCGCGACCGTTCAGGACGCAGGCCTTGATGTTACCGCTTCCGTCGCGGCGGGCGCAGATGCGTCGTTGGGCACTGTTGTGGATGCGGCTGGGGATGTCGTGGGCGCTGTTGCCGGGGCCGGTACGGCCGACCTTGGCTTGGATCTTACCGCAGGCGCGACGGTTCAGGATGCGGGCCTTGATGTTACCGCTTCCGTCGCGGCGGGTGCGGATGGGGCGTTGGGCACTGTTGTGGATCCGGCTGTGGATGTCGTGGGCGCTGTTGCCGGGGCTGGTGTGGCAGACCTTGGCTTGGATCTTACCGCAGGCGCGACGGTTCAGGATGCGGGCCTTGATGTTACCGCTTCCGTC